>NZ_CP036533.1:348000-696000 GCF_024585265.1 Bradyrhizobium sp. WBAH42 | reverse complement strand
GCGGAAAGCAGCGTTGAGATCGGCGGCAATCCCGATTTTCCGAGGACCATGCGATGCACAGCGTTCTTGCACACCAATATTCAGATCGACGAGGTCAACTTGACTCGCTCTTCCTTGGATCAAGAAGTGACGAGCGACTGTGGCGAGCTAATGCTTGATGGTCGTTTGGTGGAAGAAAAGATTTCCGCCATGCGAGTTCATATCGATTCACTTCTGGATACAATACGAAAAGCTGAGAACCGCAAGACTATTCTGGACGGACATATCACTGCCTTGAGAAGCATGATTGATCATCTACAGCACGCGTGAGGCTAGTCGCGCTGCTGGTGTTTTTTGAGCGGCAGACGCTGACGGATATGGAGTGGCGGTTTGCGAGCTCATGCTATCGGTTACACGCTCTTGTGGCTGTACGACAAGTATGCGTCAAGAACGGACGCCTAGTGTCGCGTAGGCATTGCATTGGCACGCGAGTGTCTAAGTAACAAATCCCGGCGTTATGAGGAGGTAGCTATGAGGCGTCTGCTCGCGATTGCTATCGCACTCGTTGTACCCTCAATCGGAGTGGACGCCAGAGCGGGATCCCTTGAGGACGACCTCAACGCATTCTATCGCAAGTAACAATCGACGAGCAGCGCGAACGTGCAATTCAATCAGCATCCGAGGTCCTTTCGGGGTTTCGATCACCACAGCTCGCCTTCGGCATAGACTTGAGCGTCGTAAGCACGTTGGCTCAAAGATTGCCTGCAATCACGTATGAAGGCGTGACGGTTATGGGTATTACTGCTGAACGCCAGCTGGTTCGAGTGGACATAGCGTTCGATAAAGTGTTTGACGCGATTGCTGCCGCTGGCGTCCCCATCCCGGAGTTGGTTGCGCAACTTAAGCCGCGCGTTGTTGGCTCCGCTGTCATCTATCTCGGTGTCACAAGTTCGGCCACTTCCTCGGCGGATCAGAATGTTATCCGGCTGCGGCTGTTGCCCGCGCTGCATAGTGTTCGGGTTGATCGTGTGGAAGTTGCCGACACCACTGTGCCCAACCTCCTTGTGGTACTGATAAACCTAGTAAACGCATTTTCAGACCGGATCAGTAGTTACCTGAGCTCCTTACCCATTTGCGATATCACTCTTCCCGCGGCTCCCTCGAGTACAGTCGCGCTACCGGATTCACTTGTGGTGCGGGCTCCCGATGGCGAACCGATAGCGGTTCAATTGCGTTCGAGGTCTGTTCCAGTCCCCGTTTCGATCATTGCGATTGCATGGCTTGTGGACGGAAATACCATCACGGCTATTGTTCGCCTCAATACCAAGCAGATGGACGGTCAATCTCCGTCGAGTCCGCCGACAAATTTCGAGGAGTTATCGACATCGTTCACAAAACTCCTCGCGGATGGGGGTTTCACCGGGCGTCGTCCATGCGGCCCGCACCCACAAAGGCCGCGCCGACGTCGCTGCTTGCATTAAATCGTTGAACCTATCCGATGATTCGACGCGCGGTCGCGCAACGGTTGGATTCGATAGACCCAATGCTGTCCGGCGGGGGGCGAGCTGCCGGGGCGTCCCACGCATTCCGCTTGCGGCGGAGAGGTCACCGCAGGTTGGGGTGCAGCAGTATTGAAGATATCCGCGAGAGGATTGGAGGACGCAGGCACCGTCGTTCGGCCTCTGACCTGCCACTGCGTATTTCCTCCAGAAGGAGTTAGAGTCCGGCCCGAAGAAGGACGGACAGATGAAGCGAGCAAGGTTCACGGAAGAGCAGATTATCGCGGTATTGAAGGAGCATGAGGCTGGGGCGAAGACAGCCGACCTGGCTCGCAAGCACGGTGTTTCCGAGGCGACGATCTACAAAAGAGACAGGCGCTAGCCCACCCGGCGGCATGCATGTTAAGCGGGGCGCATGACCGATGCTCTCTCGATTGCCCGCGATCTGATCCGTTGCCCCTCAGTCACTCCGGCCGATGCCGGCGCGCTCGGGGTGCTCGAAAAAGCCCTGAACGAAGCCGGCTTCCGCTGCCACCGCGTGACCTTCAGCGAGCCCGGCACGCCTGACGTCGACAATCTCTATGCGCGGATCGGCACTGAAGGCCCGCACATCACCTTTGCAGGCCACACCGACGTGGTGCCGCCGGGCGATGAGAGCGCCTGGAGCGTCGGCGCCTTCTCCGGAGAGGTGAAGGACGGCGTGCTGCACGGCCGCGGCGCGGTCGACATGAAGGGCGGCATCGCCTGCTCGGTCGCCGCGGTGCTGGAGCATCTGGCCGCCAACGGCGGCAAGCCGCGCGCGGATGGGACAGGCTCGATCTCGTTCCTGATCACCGGCGACGAGGAAGACGTCTCCATCAACGGCACCATCAAGCTGCTCAATTGGGCCGCCGCGCGCGGCGAAAAATTCGATCATTGCGTGCTCGGCGAGCCTTCCAACGTCGAGACGCTCGGCGACACCATCAAGGTCGGCCGGCGCGGCTCGCAATCCGGCACGCTCGTCGTCGACGGCGTGCAAGGCCATGTCGCCTATCCGCACCGCGCCTCCAATCCGGTGCCGGATATTTCGCGGCTGATCGTGGCGATCGCCGACGAGCCGCTCGACCATGGCAGCGCGCAATTCCAGGCCTCCAATCTCGAATTCGTCTCGGTGGATGTCGGCAACAAGGCCTTCAACGTCATTCCCGGCGAGGCCCGCGCGAAATTCAACATCCGCTACAACGACAACCACACCCAGGCGAGCTTGCGCGAATTGGTCGAGACGCGCCTCGCCAAGGCCTGCGGCAACCGCATCAAGGCGCGCATCGTCTGGGAGCCCTCGAACTCGAACGTGTTCGTGACCAAGCCGGGTCCGTTCACCGATCTCGCAGTGTCCGCAATCGAGGAGGTGACGGGCCGCAAGCCCGAGCTGTCGACCTCGGGCGGCACGTCGGATGCGCGGTTCATTTCCAGCTATTGCCCCGTGATCGAGTTCGGCCTGGTCGGGCAGACCATGCACCAGGTCGACGAGCGCGTGCCGGTGGCGGATCTGGAAAAGCTGACGAAGGTGTATCGCGGGATTTTGGCAAGGTATTTTGCTTGAGGCACTGTTGCCTCCATAAACACAAGTGTCATCGCCCGGCTTGACCGGGAGATCCAGTATTCCAGAGACAGCAGCGATTGAGTCGAGAGGCCGCGGCGTACTGGATGCCCCGCCTTCGCGGGGCATGACACCGAGGGTTTAGTAAGAGCGTGCCCGCTCTCTGCGCCGCGCGCCTAATAATCCACCTTCATCAGATACAGCCCCTCGGGCGGGGCGACGATGCCGCAGGCGGCGCGGTTGCGGGCTGCGAGGGCGGCGGAGAGATCGTCGGCGGTCCAGCGCCCTTCGCCGACCCAGACCAGCGATCCCACCATCGAGCGCACCTGGCTGTGCAGGAACGAGCGTGCCGAGGTGATGATCGTGATCTCGCGGCCGTCGCGGGTCACGTCGAGCTGGTCGAGCGTCTTCTCCGGCGATTTGGCCTGGCACTCGGTGTCGCGGAAGGTGGTGAAATCGTGCTTGCCGAGCAGGCGCTGCGCCGCCGCATGCATCGCGCCAGTATCGAGCTTGCGCGGCACGCGCCAGGCGTGGCCGACATCGAGCGCGAGATTGGCGCGGGTGTTGACGATGCGATAGCGGTAGTGGCGCTTGACCGCCGAGAAGCGTGCTTCGAAGGTGTCAGGCACGATCTCGGCCTCGAGCACCGCGATCGGATGCGGACGCAGATGCGCGTTTAGCCCATCGCGAAAACGGCCCGGCGGAAACTGCTTGTCGACGTCGACATGGGCGACCTGACCGCGCGCATGCACGCCGGCATCGGTGCGGCCGGCGCCGTGCACGCGCAAATCCGCTCCGGTCATCGCCTTCACGGCCGCCTCGAGCGCGCCCTGCACCGACGGCAGCGTGTCCTGCACCTGCCAGCCGAAGAACGGTGCGCCGTCATATTCGATGGTGAGCTTGTAGCGGGGCATCGTGTCCAGTTTCGCCGTCATTGCCCGCGAAGGCGGGCAATCCAGTACTCCGTAGCCTATCCGATTGACCGAGAAGCCTCGGCGTACTGGATACCCCGCCTTCGCGGGGTATGACAGTGTCAGGTGAATTTGGATCCCGACCTCAACGGCACGCCGCGCAGGAAGTCCGCGGCCTGCATGCGGGCCTTGCCCTCGCGCTGCAGCTCGATGATGCGGATGGCGCCGTCGCCGCAGGCGACGGTGAGGAGATCGTCGAGCACCTCGCCAGGGGCGCCGGCGCCTTTCGCCAATTCGCAGCGCAGGATTTTTACGCGCGCATTCTCGAGCTCGGCCCAGGCGCCGGGGAACGGCGACAAACCGTGGATGTGGCGCAGCACCGCGCGCGCGGGCTTGCTCCAGTCGATCCGCGCCTCGGCCTTCTCGATCTTGGCGGCGTAAGTGACGCCGTCCTCGCTCTGTGCCTTGAGCTGGAGGCCACCGCGTTCGAGCGCGGCCATGGCGCGCACCATCAGGTCGGCACCCAGGCGCGAGAGGCGATCGTGCAGGTCGAGCGCGGTCATGCTGTCGGTGATCGCGATGCGCTCGGCCATGGCGACGTCGCCGGTGTCGAGACCGACATCCATCTTCATCACCATCACGCCGCTCTCGGCATCGCCGGCCATGATGGCGCGGTTGATCGGCGCCGCGCCGCGCCAGCGCGGCAGCAGCGAAGCGTGCAGATTGTAGCAGCCGAGCTTTGGCGCATCGAGGATCGCCTGCGGCAGGATCATGCCATAGGCGACCACGACGGCGGCATCGGCCTCGAAGGCACGGAACTCCGCCAGCGCCTCCTCGGTCTTCAGCGTCTTCGGCGTCAGCACGGGAATGCCGAGCTTTCGCGCGGCTTCCTCGACCGGCGTCGGCTGCAATTGAAGGCCCCGCCGGCCGCCCGGCTTCGGCGCGCGGGTGTAGACCGCCGCGATGTCATGACCATGCGCGACCAGCTCGAGCAGCGTCGGCACGGAGAAATCGGGCGTGCCCATGAAGATGAGGCGGAGGGGCATGTGGCTGCGTTCGGTGAGAGTTCTGGTTTTCCGTCATGCCCGGGCTTGTCCCGGGCATCCACGGTCTTTGCGACTAGGCAAGCAAGGCGTGGATGGTCGGGTCAAGCCCGGCCATGACGATGAGAGAGATGAGCCCTACTCCGCCGCGCGCTTGGCGGCCTTCTCGAACTTCTTCATGACGCGGTCGCGCTTGAGCTTCGATAGATAGTCGACGAACAAGACGCCGTTGAGATGGTCGATCTCGTGCTGGATGCAGGTGGCGTAGAGGCCTTCGGCATCCTCCTCATGCACCTTGCCGTCGAGATCGGTGAAGCGCACGCGCACCTTCGCGGGCCGCTCGACCTCCTCGTAATATTCGGGGATCGAGAGGCAGCCTTCCTCGTACACCGACAGCTCCTCGGACGAGGCGATGATCTCGGGGTTGATGAAGACCCGCGGCAGCGGCTTGGTCTCGCCGTTCTCGTCGCGCTTGGCGAGGTCCATGGTGATGAGACGCAAGGGCTGCGCGACCTGGATCGCCGCCAGGCCAATGCCGGGCGCGTCGTACATGGTCTCGAACATGTCGTCGGCAAGCTTGCGGATCTCGGCCGTGACCTTCTCGATCGGCTTGGAGACCAGACGCAGCTGCTTGTCGGGCAGGATAATGATTTCTCTGAGGGCCATGGCCGCGATTTAAGCCGCGCGCCGGATGCGGTCAATGCGGCCAGGAACCCGTTAACCCCTCGCTAACCATAAAACTTCGCCTTTCGTTAACCATAAAAATTAGGGGGTGGTTAACCCCGATCGTTCCCTCTTCGTTCGCGAATATCGGCGAATCGCGTTAGAAGGGCCCATGAACGAGATCATTTTCATGCTGGGCGACTGGCCGGTGCGCACAATCGATGCGCTGATCGGCTTCGGTGCGCTCGTCCTCATCCTGCTGGTTGTGATTACGGTCGTGATCGCGCGCTCGGGGCGGCGTGGCGCGGAACTCGCCATGGCGCATGCGATCCGGGCCGACGAGCTCGAGGAGCGCCTCGCCCAAGTGCTGCACGCCCAGAGCGAGGCCTCGGGCCGGGTCGACGCCATGACCCAGGCGCTGGCGGGACGTCAGGCCGAGATGGCGCGGGCGGTCAACGAGCGGCTGGATTCGGTGACGCATCGCGTCGGCCAGTCCATGGAACATTCGACCCGCAACACCATGGAGAGCCTGCGCGCGCTGCATGAGCGGCTCGGCATCATCGACAACGCGCACAAGAATCTCACTGATCTCACGACACAGGTGACGACGTTGCGCGACGTGCTCGCCAACAAACAGTCGCGCGGCGCGTTCGGCCAGGCGCGGATGGAGGCGATTGTCCAGGACGGTCTCCCCAAGGGATCCTACGAGTTCCAGTTCACGCTCTCGACCGGCAAGCGGCCGGACTGCGTCGTGTTCCTGCCCGACCAGCGCCCGCTCTGCATCGATGCAAAATTCCCGCTGGAGGCGATGACGGCGCTGCACGACGCCCGCACCGACGAGGAGCGGCGCGTGGCCACGCAGCGGCTGCGCAGCGACGTCATGAAGCATGTCAGCGACATCGCCGAAAAATATCTCGTCACCGGCGAGACCCAGGAGATGGCACTGATGTTCGTGCCGTCGGAATCGGTCTACGCCGAGATCCACGACGGCTTCGACGACGTGATCCAGAAGGCCTATCGCGCCCGCGTCGTGCTGGTGTCGCCGTCGCTGCTGATGCTCGCGATCCAGGTGATGCAGCAGATCATGAAGGACGCGCGCATGCGCGATGCCGCCGACCAGATCCGCACCGAGGTGATCAAGCTCGGCGACGATCTCGGCCGCCTGCGCGACCGCGTCCTCAAGCTGCAGAAGCATTTTGCCGACGTGAACGAGGACGTGCGCCAGGTGCTGATCTCCGCCGACAAGATCGAGAAGCGCGCCGGGCGCATCGAGGAGCTCGATTTCAGCAAGAGCGATGCGGTGGAGGGACCGCGCCTGGTGGCGACTGGCGCGGCCGAGCTGTTTCCGCGGAAGCTCCAGGCGGGGGAGTGAGATTGGGGCACACTGTCATGCCCCGCGAAGGCGGGGCATCCAGTACGCCGCGGCGGTTGTGATGGAACCGAGACGCTGGTGGTTACTGGATCGTCCGCCCCAGTGCGCAATTGCGCACAAGGCGGACGATGACGGTGGTGAGATAGTCACATGGGTGCACGCCATTACTACGTCTACATTCTCGCCAGCCGAATTGGCGGCACGCTCTATATCGGCGTGACGAACGATCTCATCCGCCGAGTGGCGCAGCACAAGTTGAAGCCCATCGAAAGCTTCACGGAGAAGTACGACGTCGCCCGACTTGTCTACTTCGAGCAGTTTGACGATCCCGAGAATGCGATCAAGCGGGAGAAGCGGCTGAAGAAGTGGAACAGGGCGTGGAAGGTTCGGTTGATCGAGCAGCATAACCCAAACTGGGATGATCTCTATCCTGGTATAGCCGGACCACCATAGCGCCGTCATACCCCGCGAAGACGGGGTCTCCAGTCCGCCGCAGCAGTTGTGATTGAACCGAGCCGCTGGTGATTACTGGATCGTCCGCCTTCGCGGACGATGACACCGAGCGTGTTGAAAGCTCTCCCGTCTGACCAGCTACCGCGAGAGTCTTTTCCCCCAGAATCTGCTAACACCTCCCCATGACCGCACCCGACGCGACCTCCTCCGCCGTGACCGCCGCCCCTGCGCCCTCCTGGCGCGAGAGCCTTGCCGTTTACCTGCAGCCGCGGGTGCTGATCGTGCTGTTTCTCGGCTTCTCCTCGGGGCTGCCGCTGGCGCTATCAGGGTCGACGCTGCTGGTGTGGATGCGGGAGGCTGGGGTCGATCTCAAGACCATCGGGCTGTTCGCGCTGGTCGGCACGCCCTATACGCTGAAGTTCCTGTGGGCGCCGCTGGTGGATGCGATGCATGTGCCGCTGTTCACCCGCGCCTTCGGCCGGCGGCGCGGCTGGCTGGTGTTCTCGCAGTTGCTCTTGATCATCGCGATCCTGCTGCTGGCGATGACCGACCCCGCACGCTCGCCGTTCTATGTCGCGCTCGGCGCGCTGCTGGTCGCAACCATGTCCTCGACCCAGGACATCGTGGTCGACGCGTTCCGGGTCGAGAGCCTGCCGGAGAGCGAGCAGGCCGCGGGCATGGCCGCTTACGTCGCGGCCTACCGCATCGGCATGCTGGTCTCGACGGCGGGCGCGCTGTTCATCGTCTCGGGCTTCGAGGGCACCGGCATTCCGCGCCAATCAGCCTGGATGTGGGGCTATGTGGTGATGGCGGCGATGGTGCTCATCGGGACGATCACGGCGCTGCTCGCGACCGAGCCCGAGCAATCGGCGCGGGCCGAGGCCGCGACACAGGCCGATACGGCTTTCGCGCGGGTTCTGCATGCGGCCATCGGCGCCTTCTCGGAGTTCCTGTCGCGCAAGGATGCGCTCGCTGCACTCGCCTTCGTGGTGCTGTTCAAGTTCACCGACGCCTTCTCCGGCACGATGACGGCGCCGTTCGTGATCGACCTCGGCTTCACCCGCAACGACTATGCGGCGATCGTGAAGGGCGTCGGCCTCGCGGCGACGCTGATCGGCGGCTTTGCCGGCGGTTTTGTCGCGCGGCGCTATCCGCTGGCGACGAGTCTGTGGATCGGCGGCGTGGTGCAGGCGCTCGCCAACCTCTCCTTCTCCTGGCTGGCCATCGTCGGCACCAACCAATGGGCGCTGGCGCTCGCCATCTGCGCCGAGAATTTCACCAGCGCCATCGGCACCGTGATCTTCGTCGCCTACCTCTCTGCGCTGTGCCAGAACCCGCTGCACACGGCGACCCAATATGCGCTGCTCACCGCGCTCGCGGCGGTGGGGCGGACCTATCTCTCATCAGGTGCAGGCTTCGTGGCGGATACCACGGGCTGGGCGATGTTCTTCGTGATCTGCGTGCTGGTGGCGATCCCGAGCCTGATGCTGCTGGCGTATTTGCAGAAGCGCGGGCATTTCGAGGCGCTGGGGCCGGTGAGGGTTTAAGCTGACGCTCTCACCACCGTCATTGCGAGCGAAGCGAAGCAATCCAGACTGCCCCCGCGGAACGATTTCTGGATTGCTTCGCTTCGCTCACAATGCCGGCCGAGGGAGTGGAGCGCCCCTACTGCTTCTTGATCAAGCTCCACTTCGTGATCACGGCTTCGCTCATCTGGCCGGGATCGCTGGCGCAGGCGACCTCGTCCACCTTCACGGAGATCTCCTTGCCGACGAAGGATTTCAGCTGCGCGGCCTGCGCGTCGCTGGAGGTGACGAGCTGGAACGTCTCGGGGCCGGTTTCGAGATTGCACAGCCCGTTCGGCGGCGGCAGGCGGCGCGGTTCCGACGTGATCTGGTAGGTCGCGACGCGCTTGCCGTTCTTGACGTCACGCACCTTCATCGCGTTGAGCTCGCCCGAGAGCACGTCGCCATTGTTGATCGGCTTGCCGGGCTTGGACGGCGGCGGCGCCTCGTCGCGTTGCTGCGCGGAGATGGCCGGGGTCACCAGCATCAGCATCGTCGCGACCAAAGCGAAGCGTGTGGCGAAAAGTTTCGTCATGTCGTCCGTTCCGTGGAAAGTCTGGATGGCTAGAACAGGGTGCGCTGCCGCATCGCAGCCGATAGCGTACCTTCGTCGAGATAATCAAGCTCGCCGCCGACGGGAACTCCGTGGGCGAGCCGCGTCACCTTCACATTGGCGTCCTGAAGCAGGTCGGTGATGTAATGCGCCGTGGTCTGGCCGTCCACCGTCGCATTCAGCGCCAGGATGATTTCATGCACCTCGGCTGCGTGGGCACGCGCCACCAGTGCGTCGATGGTGAGGTCCTGCGGGCCGACGCCGTCGAGCGGCGACAATGTCGCGCCGAGCACATGATAGCGACCCTGGGTCGCATTGGCCCGCTCCAGCGCCCAGAGGTCGGCGACGTCGGCGACAACGACGATGATGGAGGGGTCGCGCTTCGGATCGGTACAGACCGTGCAGGGATTTTGCGTGTCGATGTTGCCGCAGGTCTTGCAGACCTGGACCTTGTCCAGCGCCACCTGCAAGGCGCTCGACAGCGGCATCATCAGCGCTTCGCGCTTCTTGATCAGATGCAGCGCCGCGCGCCGCGCCGAGCGCGGACCGAGGCCCGGCAGCCGCGCGAGCAGCTGGACCAGCCGCTCGATCTCAGGACCTGCAACAGCGCCCATCTTATTGGCCGAACAGCCCCGGCGGCAGGCCGAGCCCGCCGGTGAGGGCCTGCATCTTCTCCTGCATGGCGGTCTCGGCCTTGCGGCGCGCATCACTGAGGGCGGTGACGAGCAGGTCTTCCAGCACCTCGCGCTCTTCGGCCTTCATCAGCGAAGGATCGATCCTGACTCCCTTGACGTCCATCTTCGCCGTCATGCGCACGGCGACGAGGCCGCCGCCGGAGATGCCCTCGACCTCGACGTTGGCGAGCTCGTCCTGCATCGCCTGCATCTTGGATTGCAGCTGCGCCGCCTGCTTCATCATGCCGAGAAAATCAGCCATGGGTGCGTGTCCTTGAAAACAAAGAATTGGCGCTAGAGATCGTCGTCGCCGTCGGAACCGTCAGGCGGATCGTCGCTGCCATAGTCGGCGTTAATATTGGTCTCCGGCGCCTCGGGGGCAAGCCTGCGGACCTCGACGACCTTGGCGCCGGGGAAACGCGACAGCACCTCCTGCACGCGGGGATCGGCTTCCGCGGTACGGGCATGCTCCTGCTTGGCCGCCTGGTTCACCGAGCGCAGCGTCGGCTGTCCCTGTTCGTTCGAGACGATCACGGTCCAGCGGCGGCCGGTCCACAGCTCGAACTTCTTCGCAAGCTCCGAGATCATGGTCTTGGAGGCGTTGGGCTCAAGCGCGACCTCGAGCCGGCCCTCCTCGAAACGAACGAGACGCATGTCGCCTTCGAGCGCGCCCTTGGTCATGAGGTCGCGCTTCTGCCCGGCGAGCGCAACCAGCTGGGTGAAGCTCGTGATCCGCAGCTGGGGTGCCGCCCCTTGCGGATCCGGCGCGGGCGCCGCCATCTGAGGTCGGGCGCCACCGCCAAACGCAGTCGGAGACGATGTCGGCATCCGCACAGGTGCTGGCGAAATCGGCGCAGCGGAGGCAACCGGCGCGGCGGGGGCGCCGCTGCGCGCGCTACTTCCACCGCTCACGACCGGCGAGCCGCCGCCGTTCTGCTCGAGCATCTTGATCGCTTCGTCGGGCGTCGGCAGGTCGGCGACATAGGCGATGCGCACCAGAACCATTTCCGCCGCGGCCGCGGGGCGCGTTGCGGCCTGCACCTCGGTGATGCCCTTGAGCAGCATCTGCCACATCCGCGACAGCACGCGCATCGAGATCTTCGAGGCGAACTCCTTGGCGCGCACGCGCTCGGTCTCGCCATAGGCGACGTTGTCGGCAGTCGCCGGAATGACCTTCACACGGGTGACGAAATTGACGAACTCGGCGAGGTCCGAGAGCACGACGATCGGGTCGGCGCCGACATCGTACTGGTCACGGAACTCCTTGAAGGCGGCCGCGATGTCGCCGCGCGCCAGCGACTCGAAGAGGTCGATGACGCGGGTGCGGTCGGCGAGGCCCAGCATCTGCCTGACGGCATCGGCCTTCACCTGCCCCGCTGCATGCGCGATCGCCTGGTCGAGCAGCGACAGCGAATCGCGCACGGAGCCTTCCGCGGCCCTCGCGATGATGCCGAGCGCCTCCGGCTCGATCTCGACGTTCTCCTTGGCCGCAATACTGGCGAGGTGCTTCATCAGCACGTCGGCCTCGACGCGGCGCAGGTCGAAGCGCTGGCAGCGCGACAGCACGGTGACCGGAACCTTGCGGATCTCGGTGGTCGCGAACACGAACTTGGCGTGCTCCGGCGGCTCCTCCAGCGTCTTCAGGAAGGCGTTGAACGCCGCCGTCGACAGCATATGGACTTCGTCGATGATGTAGACCTTGTAGCGGGCGCTGGCGGGGGCATAGCGGACGCTGTCATTGATCTGGCGGACATCGTCGACGCCGGTATGGGAGGCGGCGTCCATCTCCAGCACGTCCATGTGCCGGCTTTCCATGATCGCCTGGCAATGCACGCCCAGCGTCGGCATGTGGATGGTCGGCCCCTTCACCGATCCGTCCGGCATCTCATAGTTGAGGGCACGGGCGAGGATTCGCGCAGTGGTGGTCTTGCCGACGCCGCGGACGCCGGTGAGAATCCAGGCCTGCGGGATGCGCCCGGTCTCGAACGCGTTGGAGACGGTGCGGACCACGGCCTCCTGGCCGATCAGGTCGTCAAATGAGGAGGGGCGGTATTTGCGCGCCAGCACCCGGTAGGGCGCGTTGCCGGCCTGGCCGGCGCTGTCGGGTTCGGGAGGGGCGCCAGCGTCGGTCATCGGTCGATCCGCAATGAAATGTCTCTTGGCCGGCTTTTGCGGAAAGGAGCGCGCTGGCGGCTGGTGCCGCCGGCGCTGGTTCGCTCGGAAAAACAGGTAGGAGACTGACGAGCGACCCGATCCGGACCTCGTTAGGGCTGCTTCCTTCCGGACCTGACCCGGTTGGCGAGTGGCTCGTCCACCGCCAATCTCCCGGCCCCTATTTGGGGCCAAAGGGAGCGGAAAGCAAGCGGGTATCCGCTTGAACAGCTTGAGTTTGCCCAGCATCCGGGCAAATTTCGGCCTGCCCAGCCGATAGGCTGTGCTTTCGCTGCCGGGACCACCTTGCTAAGAACGCTGCCGGAACTCCACCCAACCAGAAAAGCGATTGATCCCAATGGTTACACGTCGTGATGTTGCATCGATTGTCGGATTTGGCGCGGTCGCCGCTGCCGCGTTGGCGGCGCCGGCCGTGGCCCAGACCGCCGATCCGAACGAATCGACCTTCGCCCGCATCCGCCGGACCAAGAAGATGCGGATCGGCGCCGTCGGCGGCGGCGCGCCCTATTACATGAAGGATCTGTCCAGCGGCCAATGGAAGGGCTTCTACATCGACATCGCCAAGGGCCTCGCGGACGACATGGAGGCCGAGCTCGAGATCACCGAGACCACCTGGGGCAATTCGGTGCTCGACCTGCAGGCCAACAAGATCGACATCTTCTTCGGCCTCAACCCGACCCCAAAGCGCGCGCTGGTGATCGACTTCTCGGTGCCGGTCTTCAACAACGCCTTCGCCATCCTCTGCAAGAAGGATTTCAAGCCGAAGAGCTGGGCCGAATTGAACTCGCCCGACATCAAGATCGCGGTCGACCAGGGCTCCTCGCATGACCAGGTCGTCAGCCGCCTGACGCCGAAGGCGCAGATCACGCGGCTGAAGACCGCCGACGATGCCACCGCCGCGCTGCAGACCGGCCGCGTCGACGCGCAGTGCCTGATCACCATGCTGTCGCTGACCGTGCTGAAGAAGAACCCCGCGCTCGGCCAGCTCGTGCTGCCGACGCCGATCTTCGCCACCACCTCGAATGCCGGCTTCCGCCGCGAGGCCGACAAGACATGGCGCGACTACGTCAACACCTGGATAGACTTCAACAAGGGCCTCGGCTTCATCCGCAACGCCATCATCACCAATATGGAGCTGGTGGGCGTGACGGAAGCGGACATTCCGCCGGGCGTGTCGCTGTAAGAGTAATGTTCGAGGCCGCCTCGCTCCGCACACTCCACTCCGCCCCCTCCCCCGCTTGCGGGGGAGGGTTGGGGAGAGGGTGCCTCCGCGGAGAGACTCCCCCAGAGGAAAGAGCCCTCACCCGCATCGCATCTTCGATGCGATGCGACCTCTCCCGCAAGCGGGAGAGGTGAAGAAGAGAGCACGCATGTATCAGTGGGACTTCGGAATCCTCTGGAGCTATCGCTGGCTCTTTCTCAACGGGCTCGGCGTCACGGTCGGCTTCACGATCGTCATCGTCGTGTGCGGACTGCTGTTCGGCCTGCTCGGGGCGTTCGGCAGCCTGTCGCGGATCAAGGCATTGCGGCTGACCGCGCTCGCCTTCATCGAGGCGTTCCGCTGCACGCCGATCCTGGTGCAGCTGATCTGGTTCTATTACGCGCTGCCGATTCTCGCCGGTGTCGAGATGACCCCGATCACGGCTTCCGCGCTGGCGCTCTCGCTCTATGGCGGCTCGTTCTATTCGGAGATCATCCGCGGCGGCATCGTCTCGATCGACAAGGGTCAGTCCGAAGCCGGCGCGGCGCTCGGCATGACGCCGAGCCAGAGCATGCGCCGCATCGTGCTGCCGCAGGCGATCAAGCGCATGATTCCGGCGCTGATGAACCAGTCGATCATCCAGTTCAAGAACACCTCACTGGTCTCGGTGCTCGCAGTCCCCGACCTCGTTTATCAGAGCCAGGTCGCCGCCCATGACAGCTACCGGCCGCTGGAGACCTACACCGCGGTCGCGCTCGCCTATGCGGCAATCCTGATTCCGCTCACCATCCTCGTCCGCCGCGGCGAGAAGCAACTGGCGGTGAGCGAATGAGCGAGACGTCGAAAATCGAGATCCGCAGCCTTCGCAAGTGTTTTGGCAGCAACGAGGTCCTCAAGAACATCAATCTCGACGTCACCAAGGGCGGTGTCGTCGCGCTGATCGGGCCATCAGGCTCGGGTAAATCAACGCTGCTCCGCTGCATCAATCTCCTGGTCGTGCCCGACGGCGGCAGCGTCCGCGTCGGCGACACCCGCTTTGCGTTCGGAGACGGCGCCAAATTGCCCGATGTCAAAACGCTGGCGAGATTCCGCGCCACCACCGGCATGGTGTTTCAGCACTTCAACCTGTTCCCGCACATGACGACGCTGCAGAACGTGATGGAGGGGCCTGTCACGGTGCGGCGCATGGCCAAGGCGGAGGCCGAAACGCTCGCGCGTGCGCAGCTCGCCAAGGTGGGACTTGCGGAGAAAGCGGACCAATATCCGGCGACGCTCTCCGGCGGCCAGAAGCAGCGCGTCGCGATCGCGCGGGCGCTCGCGATGGAGCCCGATGTCATGCTGTTCGACGAGGCCACCTCCGCGCTCGATCCCGAATTGGTCGGTGAGGTGCTGAACGTGATCCAGCAACTCGCGTCGGAGGGCATGACCATGGTGATCGTGACGCACGAGATCGCGTTCGCCCGCGAGGTGGCCGAGCGTGTCGTGTTCATGCGCGACGGAATCGTGGTCGAGGAGGGTTCGGCGCGGCAGGTGATCGACAGCCCGCGGGAGGCTGCGACGCGCGCCTTCCTCAGCCATTTCCACCGCACCGGCGCGCTGCCGCCGGCAAATGCGATATCGTGATGTCCGACATCAATCGCGTCTATCTCGTCACTGGTGCCGCCAGCGGCATCGGCCGCGCCACCGCAAAGCTCCTTGCGGCGCCGGGCACTGCGCTGCTGCTCCACACGCGCGCGAACACAGAAGGCCTCGACGCGAGCGCGGCCGAGGCCGAAGCGAAAGGCGCCATCGTCGCAAAGTGTCTCGGCGATCTTGCCGAGAAAGCCGCCATTACTGCTGCCGTCACCGCCGCGAATGCCGCCTTCGGCCGGCTCGACGGATTGATCCTGGTCGGCGGCCACGCCCGTCGCGGCAGCGCCATTGGCACGCCGGCGGATGAATTCCGCAAGGCGATGGACGAATCGGCGCTGGCGTTCACGCGGCTGGTTGATGCCGCGCTGCCGCTGCTGCGCGCCGGGCGCGATGCGCGCATCGTCGCGATGTCGTCCTTCGTCGCGCACGCGATCCGACCCGAATTCGCGCCCTTTGCTGCGACCGCCGCGAGCCGTTCCGCGCTGGAAGCGCTGGTGCGGCTGGCCGCGATCGAGCTCGCGAAGGACGGCATCACCGTCAATGCGGTATCACCCGGCCTCATCGTCAAGGACAGACCGAGCGAGAGTCGGCTGTCGCCCGAACAGATCGCCGCAACCGAAGCGCTGATCCCGATGCGCCGCCGCGGGCGGCCGGAGGAAGTCGCCGAGATCATCGCCTTCCTGGCGTCACCGAAGGCGTCCTACGTCACCGGCCAGGTCTGGCACGTCAATGGAGGCCTGACATGACCGAAGCAACCATCGAGCGCATCAGGCTGTTCCTGATCGAAAGCCCGATCAAGATGGCGCGCCTGCAGGGCGTCGGCAACGTCAAGGGCACGGTGAAGCGCGTGCTGATCGAGCTGACCTGCAGCGACGGCGTGGTCGGCTGGGGCGAGGCGGCACCGTGGGAGGTCTTTACGGGAACGCCTGAAGCGGCGTTCTCGGCGCTCGACATTTACTTGCGCCCCATCGTGCTCGGCAAGCCGGTGCGCCGCATCCGCGCGTTGATGGCCGAGCTCGACCGTGCGCTGGTCGGACATGCCGAGGCCAAGGTCGCAATCGAGATGGCGTTGCTCGACATCGTCGGCAAGTCGTCTGGGCTCTCGGTTGCCGACCTGCTCGGCGGCCGCGTGCGCGACACCATCCCCCTCTCCTTCTCGATCGCCGATCCGGATTTCGCGGCCGATCTCGAGCGCATGCGGAAAATGGTTCCGGACGGCAATGTCATCTACAAGGTCAAGACCGGCGTGAAGCCGCATCGCGAGGACCTCGATCATCTCGAAGCGATCCGCAAGGAATTCGGCGACAAGGTCGACCTGCGCGTCGACTACAACCAGGCGCTGGCGCCGTTCGGCGCCATCAAGATCCTGCGCGACGTCGAGGAATTCGCGCCGACCTTCATCGAGCAGCCGGTGCCGCGCAAATATCTCGACGTGATGGCGCAGCTGACCGCGGCATTGGAAACGCCGGTGCTGGCCGACGAAAGCTGCTTCGACCGCCGCGACATGATGGAGGTGGTGCGGCGTGAAGCGGCCGACGCCGTCTCGATCAAGCTGATGAAGGCCGGCGGCCTGTTCGAGGCCCAGGCGATCATGGCGATCGCCGACATCGCCGGCCTGCCCGGCTATGGCGGCACGCTGTGGGAGGGCGGCATCGGCCTTGCCGCCGGCACGCAGCTGATCGCGGCCACCCCGGGCATCTCGCTCGGCTGCGAATTCTACATGCCACATCACGTGCTGACCGAGGACGTGCTGGAAGAGCGCGTTGCGAACCGCGCCGGCCATGTCGTGGTGCCCGACGGCCCGGGCCTCGGCATCCGCGTCAGCGAAACATCGGTCCGCGCCAATGCAAGGGTGCTGGCGGAGGCGTAGTTTCTGTCATTCCGGGGCGCGCGCAGCGCGAGCCCGGAATCCATAACCACAGGCGGGGGCTGCCGCACGCGCTGGCAACCAAGAGTCTTCGCCACGCTGCTCCCTGTGGTTATGGGTCCCGGATCTGCGCTTCGCTTGTCCGGGACGACGAGCGCGTATGCGGTGACAGCGGGGCGCCATCCTTCCCCTCCGGGAATCCCTATCGTATGGTCGCACCCGACAAGCCCGTTCCCCATCGGGCCATCCGGAAACGCATATGCCCGAACCCGCCTGGTCACTGCACTCCCGCCTGAAAGAGGACACCATCGATATCGGCGATCTGCCGCTGTCGAAGGTGCTGGTCATCAAGGATGCGCATTATCCCTGGCTGCTGCTGGTGCCGCGACGGGTGGATGCGATCGAGATCATCGATCTCGACGAGGTGCAGCAGGCGCAGCTGATGACGGAGATCTCCCGCGTCTCGCGCGCGCTGAAGGAGATCACCAAATGCGAAAAGCTCAACATCGCCGCGCTCGGCAACCTCGTGCCGCAGCTGCACGTCCACATCATCGCGCGCCGGACCAGTGACGCGGCCTGGCCGCGGCCGGTGTGGGGCGTGATGCCGCCATTGGCGCATGACGCCGCGGAGGTTCAGAATTTCATCAGCGCGCTTCGCCGCAAGATCTGGTTGGGTTGAAAGAACAATAATGTCAGCATTCGACGCATTTCCGCTGGGGCAGCCGGCCTTCGTCACCAACGTCCTCGACCGCGCCGCGCATCTGCGCCGAGACGACGAGAAGCTGTTTGTGCTGGAGCAGAAGCCGTCTTCGCGCGCCTATGTGGTGTATCGCGACTCGCTGCTGGTGAAGCGCGACGGCGACAAGGTGCGCGCGCTGCTCGGAATCGACGAAGCGCTGAAATGCGGTGTCAATCCCGGCACGGTGTTCCTCGGGCTTCGCGGCGGTGCGGCCGTGTTCGGCATGGGCCTGTCGCAGGCGGCCGCCGAGAAGCTGGTCGGCGGCGGCGACTACGCCGTCACCGAGCTGCGCGGCATGGCGATGCAGGGCGCGATCCCGCCCGAGGAGCTCTCGGCCGTGGCGATGGCGAAGTCGATGGTGGGCTGGCACCAGCGCCACGGCTATTGCGCCAATTGCGGCACGCGTACCGCGATGAAGGAAGGCGGCTGGAAGCGCGACTGTCCGAGCTGCAAGGCCGAGCATTTTCCGCGCACCGACCCGGTCGTGATCATGCTGGTCGCCTCCGGCGACAAGTGCCTGCTCGGCCGGCAGAAGCAGTTTCCGGCAGGTATGTATTCGTGCCTCGCCGGCTTCGTCGAGGCCGCCGAGACCATCGAGGACGCGGTGCGCCGCGAGATCCTGGAAGAGTCCGGCATTCGCTGCACCGACGTGCAATATTACATGACCCAGCCCTGGCCCTATCCGTCGTCGCTGATGATCGGCTGCAGCGCGCGGGCCGTGAGCGAGGACATCGTGGTCGATCACGCCGAGCTCGAGGACGCGCGCTGGTTCACGCGCGAGGAGGCGGCCCTGATGCTGACACGGACGCATCCCGACGGGCTCGCCGGCCCGCATCCCTTCGCGATCGCCCATCATCTGCTCGGCCGTTGGGTACACGAGAAGAGCAGCTGAGCCGAACGACGATGGCCGGGATCGCGCCGCGCATCCTCTGCATCGGCATGCCGGTGCGCGACCTCATCCTGCGCGTCGAGGCCCTGCCCGAACGTGGCAGCAAGGCGAACGCCAGGCATCTCGCCGAGATCTGCGGCGGCAACGCGCTCAATGCCGCGATCACGATCGCACGGCTCGGCGGCCGCGTCGCCTTCGCGGGGCCGATGGGCGATGCACGGGAGACGTCCAGCTATTTCATTCTCGCGCAGATGGCGCAGGAGGGCATCGATAGCACGCATATCGTGCGCATGCCGGGCCTGACCACGCCGGTCTCGGCGATCATGATCGAGCCCTCGGGCGAGCGGACGCTCACGATCTATCGCGATCCCGCCTTGTGGACCGTGAAGCTGCCCGAGGCCGACGCGTTGCTCGCTGATTGTCAGGCGGTGCTCGTCGAAAGCCGCTGCGCGGCCTTCGCGACCTCGCTTGGCGCAGAGGCACGCCGGCGCGGCATCCCCGTCATCGTCGGCGTCGACCGCGCGATGGCGTTGCAGGACGGTCTGCTCACGGCCTCCTCGCATCTGCTATTCGCCAGCACCGAGCTGCAGGAGACGGCTGGCATCGCTGACGACGGCGCGGCCTTGAGGCGCCTGGCGGAGCTGACGCCCGCCTTCCTGGCGGCCACAAGGGGCCCGCGCGGCACGATCTGGCTGAATGAGGCGGGCGCGCTGGAGGAGACACCGGCCTTCCCGGTCCAGGCGGTCGATACGCTGGGCGCCGGCGACGTCTTCCATGGCGCGTTCGCGCTCGGCCTCGCCGAGGGTAAGGACGTAAGGGGGGCGATGCGATTCGCCGCGGCTGCCGCGGCGCTGAAATGCACCCGCCATGGCGGCGGCCCGGCCGCCCCGCAACGCATTGAAGTTGAAGAGTTTTTGCGCGACCGCCGGTAGAGCGATTCCACTGTCACGCCGAGATTATAGGCTTGCCGTGGAAAGATTTTCTCTATATCAGGGAAATCTGCCCCTGAAATGGAACAAAGTTCTTCAAATGACTGATGTCGCCGTCCAGATCCCTGAGACCAGCCGCCGCCTCGACGCCATCGACCGCAAGATCCTGATGGTCCTCCAGGAAGACGCCTCCCTCTCCGTCGCCGAGATCGGCGACCGGGTCGGCCTGTCCTCGACCCCCTGCTGGAAGCGCATCCAGCGCCTGGAGGCCGACGGCGTGATCATCAAGCGCGTCGCCCTCGTCGACCAGAACAAGATCGGGCTCGGCATCTCCGTGTTCGTGTCGGTCGAGAGCTCCGACCATTCGGATGCCTGGCTGAAGCGGTTCGCCGAAGCCGTCAGCGCCATGCCGGAAGTGATGGAGTTCTATCGCATGGCCGGCGACGTCGACTACATGCTGCGCGTCGTGGTCGCGGACATGCAGGCCTATGACGTGTTCTACAAGAAGCTGATCAGCGCCGTGCCGCTGAAGAACGTCACCTCGCGCTTCGCGATGGAGAAGATCAAGTCGGTCACCGCGCTGCCGATCCCGGCGGTGGTGGCGGCTTAGGATTCATTACACGAAAACTGTCATCGCCCGGCTTGACCGGGCGATCCAGTACTCCGAGGCGGCTGTGATCGAACCGAGAGGCCGCGGCGTACTGGATGCCCCGGTCAAGCCGGGGCATGACAGCGAGATTGTGGCGCGGGCTGTGTTTCCCTGACGCCTCACCTCAAATCTTCTGGTTGTACTCGCCGACCTCGGGATGCGTGCGCAGCACGCTGTTCACCATCTCGAACATGTCGTGCATGCGCTGCTCGGAGACCGGGCTCTCGACCACGACGACGAGCTCGGGCTTGTTGGAAGAGGCGCGCACCAGGCCCCAGCTGCCGTCCTCGACCGTGACGCGCACGCCGTTGACCGTGACGAGATCGCGGATCGCCTGATCGCCGATCTTGGCGCCCTTCGCTTGCAAACCTTCGAAGTGCTTCACCACCTTGTCGATGACGCCGTATTTGACCTCGTCGGCGCAGTGCGGCGACATGGTCGGCGACGACCAGGTCTTCGGCAGCGCATTCTTCAAATCGGCCATCGACTTGCCGGGCGCGCGATCGAGCATGTCGCAGATCGCGATCGCCGAGACCAGGCCGTCGTCATAGCCGCGGCCGAACGGCTTGTTGAAGAAGAAGTGGCCCGACTTCTCGAAGCCCGCCAGCGCGCACATCTCGTTGGTGCGGCGCTTCATGTAGGAATGGCCGGTCTTCCAATAGGCGACCCTGGCGCCCTGCTTCTGCAGCACGGGATCGGTGACGAACAGGCCGGTGGACTTCACGTCGACGACGAACTGCGCATCCTTGTGGATCGCCGACATGTCGCGCGCCAGCATCACGCCGACCTTGTCGGCGAAGATCTCCTCGCCGGTGTTGTCGACGACGCCGCAGCGGTCGCCGTCGCCGTCGAAGCCGAGGCCGACATCGGCCTTGTGATGCAGCACCGCATCGCGGATCGCGTGCAGCATCTCCATGTCTTCCGGGTTCGGATTGTATTTCGGGAAGGTGTGGTCGAGCTCGGTGTCGAGCGGGATCACCTCGCAGCCGATCGCCTCCAGCACCTGCGGCGCGAACGCGCCGGCGGTGCCGTTGCCGCAGGCCGCGACCACCTTGAGCTTGCGCGTCAGCTTCGGACGGGAGGTGAGATCGGCGATGTAGCGCGCGGGATAATTCTCGTGGAACTGGTAGGAGCCGCCCGCCTTGTTCTTGAACTCGGCATTGAGAACGATCTCCTTCAGCCGCGTCATCTCGTCGGGACCGAAGGTCAGCGGGCGGTTGGCGCCCATCTTCACGCCGGTCCAACCATTGTCGTTGTGCGAGGCCGTGACCATGGCGACGCAGGGCACGTCGAGGTCGAACTGCGCGAAATAGGCCATCGGCGTCACCGCAAGGCCGATGTCGTGGACCTTGCAGCCCGCCGCCATCAGACCGGAGATCAGGGCGTATTTGATCGAGGCGGAATAGCCGCGGAAATCGTGGCCGGTAACGATCTTTTGGCGGACGCCGAGCTCGGCGAACAGCGCGCCCAGCCCCATGCCGAGCGCCTGCACACCCATCAGGTTGATTTCCTTCTGGAACAACCAGCGCGCGTCGTATTCGCGAAAGCCCGTCGGCTT
Source organism: Bradyrhizobium sp. WBAH42 (assembly GCF_024585265.1). NCBI lineage: Bacteria > Pseudomonadati > Pseudomonadota > Alphaproteobacteria > Hyphomicrobiales > Nitrobacteraceae > Bradyrhizobium > Bradyrhizobium sp. WBAH42. Next base: position 674,073 of record NZ_CP036533.1, on the reverse strand, counting down.
CACCATCGGCTCGGATTCGAAGGCGTAGGTGTTGGGCAACAATACGGATTTCGGCTTCGGGAACATTGAGTCGATCTCGTGGAAAGGGGGCGGGATTTGCTGCAGGCTTAGCGAATGCCGGACCGCAGCGAAAGGCGGGAATGAAGGCTTATGGCCGATAATTGCGGCAGTTTGGTAACGCGAAATAGTGCGCCGGCAGAGACTTCCATGTCCGGTCAGATCGGCTATGGGCGCGCCATCTCATCTTCGACGACCACCCTGAGAGGGGGGAGGGCCTGTTGAACGGTCTCCCACACAAGATTGGCTGCAACGTCCTCATAATTGTGGCGATAGACATTGCCTGCGGCCGCCATCTGCCTCCATGCGATCGCTGGATGCCTGGCCTTCAGCTCCTCTGGCAGACGGCGAGACGCCTCTGAAATTATCTCCAGACAGCGCGTAACGGCATAGACCGCCCGCAAGTCCGCCGCGAATGCTTCGCGGTCGAGACCTCCGGCGAACTCAGTCGCCAAATCGATGTGATGCAGGATGTCCCGCAGCGTCCCGTCGATGCGATCAGAAGGCATAGATGGCGTCAGCCGTCGCCGCAGGTGCGACGTATGATTTCAGACCGTCGCGATTGACGACATCAACCGGCCCGTCAAAAAGGTTGGAAAGGTATTCCTTGAGCTCGACGTAGTCGAAGACCGTGATCCGCGCCTCCGGATCGATCTCGACCATGATATCGACGTCGCTGCCGGAGTGATTTTCGCCCCTTGCGACCGAACCGAACAATGCGGCATGCAAAACGCCCCGTTCGCGCAGGGCGCGCTCGGACCGTCGCAGGATGGCAATCGCGTCGGGGCTGTTCATGGACGGAATATAGCACCCCGTCCGGCCTTAAGGGAGGCCCCACAAGGCCAATTGGAGCAGACCTACTGCTCCAGCACCATCTGCCCGTTCGCGTATTCGAAACGCTTCAGGCGGGACAGGAAGGAGAGGCCGAGCAGGTTCTCCGACAGCGCTTCGTCCGGCAGCACCATGGCATCGACGTCGCGCACGATGAGGCCGCCGACATCGAGCATGGCAATGCGGGTGCGCGCGGCCTTGATGGTGCCGTTGGCGGTGGAGACGGTGGCGTTGTACTCGCTGCGCGAAGGACGCAGGCCAAAGCGGGCGGCCGAGGTCTCGTTGAGCGCAACGACGGACGCGCCGGTATCGATCATGAAGCCGATGCGCTGGCCGTCGATCCGGCCCTCGGTCTGGAAATGACCGCGGCCATCCCGGGAGATGGCCAGGCTGCGGCCGCCGGCCGGCGCGGTGGCCGCGACTGCGACCGTCGTGCGCGGCACCGACGTGGCGGAAGCCGAGCTCATCTTGTCCGCCATCTGCGCCATGAAGGTGCCGAGGCCGATCATGACGGCCGCGATGATCATAATGTTACGCATCACACCACTTCCGAGCCGAAAGCTCGATTTCACCACGCGACAAGGCCAACCGCGAGCGAAGGCACGCCGGGGCTCCTGTCATTTTGACGAAAAGGATGAGCGGAGGGTTAATGCCGGTTGCGAGTTCTCACGTCCCGCGCGGCTTCGCCCGCCTGGTCGGCACTGCGCTCGCGGGATCGTCGGGCCAGGGGTGACGCGGATAGCGGCCGCGCAGGTCGGAGCGGACGGCGGCGTAGCTGCCGCGCCAGAAGCCTGGCAGATCGCGCGTCACCTGCACCGGGCGCTGGGCCGGGGACAGCAATTCCAACACCAGTGGCACCTTGCCGGCGGCGATCGAGGGATGGGTGTTGAGGCCGAACAATTCCTGCAGCCGGACCGCGATGGTCGGCCCCTGCTCGGCCTCGTAGTCGATCGCAATCACGCTTCCGGTCGGCGCCTCGAAATGGGTCGGCGCCTCGCGGTCGAGCCGCGCGCGCATCTGCCACGGCAATAGCGCCATCAGGGCATCGGAGAGATCGCCCGCGGAGATGTCCTTCAATGCGATCTTGTCGTAGAGCGCCGGCACCAGCCAGTCGTCGCGCCGTGCGATCAGGCCGTCGTCCGAGAGATCGGGCCAGCTGTCGCCCTCGGCCTTGCGCAGGAACATCACGCGATCACGCCATTGCTTGGCGGCCTTCGACCAGGGCAGCCGGTCGAGGCCCGCGGTGATCAGGCCATCTGCAAAGATGCGTGCGGTGTCCTCCGAGGGCGACACGGCAAGCGTCGCTTCGGACAGCGTGATCGCGTGCAGCACGCGCCTGCGCCGCGCCCGCAGCGCCATCGCGCCGCGATCAAAGGAGATCTCGTCGGTGGTCTCGATGTGCTCGGCGAAATGCCGCTCGATCTCGTCCTCGGTGATTTGCGCGGCGAGCAGGATGCGTCCACTCGCGGCCGTCCCCGTCATCTCGCCGATGGCGATGTAGGGCGCGCGGGCGAGCGAGGAGGTCTGCTCGACGGACGCGCCGCGCCCGTTGGCCAGCACGAAGCTGCCATTGCCGCGATTGCGCGCGACGCGGTCCGGAAACGCGTAAGCGAGCATCAGGCCGGTCGAGAGATCCTCCTGCTGCGCCACCTTCTCCGCAGCCGCGACCTGCGAGGCCCAGCGGCGGGCCAGATCGCGCGCGCTTGCCGCGCGCGGCGAGCGGTCCCGGCGGAACTGGTCGCGGCGGTGCTCGAGATCGACGCTGTCGCCGCCAAGGCCGCGCTCGGTGATGACGGCTGCGATTTCGGCGGCGGCCTCGCCGCTGCCGGCGCGATGCGAATCCACGATCATGCGCGCCAGCCGCGGCGGTAGCGCCAGCGCGCGCAGGCTCTTGCCTTCCGCGGTGATGCGGCCATCGCCGTCGAGCGCGTTGAGCTCGGTCAGCAGGCTCTTGGCTTCCTTCCAGGCCGGCTGCGGCGGCGGATCGAGGAACGACAATGCGGCGGGATCGCCGACGCCCCATTGCGCGAGATCGAGCACCAGCGAGGACAGATCGGCGCTGAGGATTTCCGGCTGGGTGTAGGGCGCGAGCGAGGCGGTCTGCGGCTCGTCCCAGAGCCGGTAGCAGACGCCGGGCTCGGTGCGGCCGGCGCGGCCGCGGCGCTGGTCCACCGCTGCGCGCGAGGCGCGCACGGTCTCGAGCCGCGTCAGGCCGATATCGGGCTCGTAGCGCGGAACGCGGGCGAGACCGGAGTCGACCACGATGCGCACGCCTTCGATGGTGAGCGACGTCTCGGCGATCGAGGTCGCCAGCACCACCTTGCGCGTGCCCTTGGGGGCCGGCGCGATGGCACGGTCCTGCACGGCGGCATCGAGCGCGCCGAACAGCGGCACGATCTCGACGGAGGCGTCCTGCACGCGCTCGGAGAGGAAATTCTGCGTGCGGCGGATTTCGGCGGCGCCCGGCAGGAACGCCAGCACCGAGCCGCTGTCGGCGCGCAGCGCGGACGCGATCGCATCCGCCATCTGCCGTTCGATCGGCGCGTCGGCCTTGCGGCCGAGATAGCGCGTCTCGACCGGAAACGCACGGCCCTCGCTTTCGACGACGGGGGCATCGCCGAGCAGCCTTGCCACCCGCGCACCGTCGAGCGTTGCCGACATCACCAGGATGCGCAGGTCTTCGCGCAAGCCGGTTTGCGCATCACGCGCCAGCGCGAGGCCCATGTCGGCATCGAGCGAGCGTTCATGGAATTCGTCGAACAGGATCGCGGCAACGTCGGAGAGTTCGGGATCGTCGAGGATCTGGCGGGTGAAGATGCCCTCGGTCACCACCTCGATGCGTGTGGCGCGCGAGATCTTCGAGCCGAAGCGGACACGATAGCCGACGGTTTCGCCGGCGCGCTCGCCGAGCGATTTGGCCATGCGGTCGGCACTGGCGCGCGCGGCGATGCGGCGCGGCTCCAGCACGATGATCTTTTTGCCTTTAGCCCAGGGTGCATCGAGCAAGGCCAGCGGCACGCGTGTGGTCTTGCCGGCGCCCGGCGGCGCCACCAGCACGGCGGCGTTATTGCCCTCCAGCGTGCGCGACAAATCGTCGAGCACGGCGTCGATCGGGAGGGGCGTGTCGAAGCTGCGGGGCAAGGAAGCATCCGGTCGTCATGCCCGGCCTTGTGCCGGGCATCCACGTTCTTTCAAGCGAGAGTGAACAAGACGTGGATGGCCGGGACAAGCCCGGCCATGACGGTTTCGTTCAACGAGAATGTGCAGCTATCAGCCCTGCACCGCCGGCCGCCCGACGCTCTCATAGGTGAAGCCGGCGGCTTCCATGTCCTCGGGGCGGTAGATGTTGCGGAGGTCGACGACGACCGGCTGCGCCATGGTCGCCTTCAGCCGGTCGAGATCGAGCGCGCGGAACTGCACCCATTCGGTGACGATGACGAGCGCGTCGGCGCCTTGCGCGCAGACATAGGCGTCCTCGCAATAGGTGATATCGGGCAATTCGCCCTTGGCCTGCTCCATGCCGACGGGATCGAACGCCTTCACCTTCGCGCCCATGTCGATCAGACCGGTCACCAGCGGAATCGACGGTGCATCGCGCATGTCGTCGGTGTCGGGCTTGAAGGTGAGGCCGAGCACGGCGACGGTCTTGCCGCGCAAATTGCCGCCGAGCGCCTGGCTCACCTTGCGCGCCATCGCGCGCTTGCGGTTCTCGTTGACCGCCAGCACCGATTCGACGATGCGCAGGTTCACGTCGTAATCCTGCGCGATCTTGATCAGGGCCTTGGTGTCCTTCGGGAAGCACGAGCCGCCGAAACCGGGACCGGCATGCAGGAATTTTGTGCCGATGCGGTTGTCGAGGCCGATGCCGCGCGCGACCTCCTGCACGTTGGCGCCGGCTTTTTCGGACAGATCGGCGATCTCGTTGATGAAGGTGATCTTGGTCGCCAGGAACGCGTTGGCGGCGTATTTGATCATCTCGGCGGTGCGGCGCTCGGTGAACATCAGCGGCGCCTGGTTCAGCGACAGCGGGCGATAGATGTCGCCCATCACCTTGCGGCCGCGCTCGTCGGAAGTGCCGACCACGATGCGGTCGGGGAATTTGAAATCGCGGATTGCCGCGCCCTCGCGCAGGAACTCGGGATTGGAGGCGACCACCACGTCCGCCGACGGATTGGCCTCGCGGATGATGCGCTCGACCTCGTCGCCGGTGCCGACCGGCACGGTCGATTTCGTCACCACCACGGTGAAGCCTTGCAGCGACTGCGCGATCTCTTTCGCGGCGGCATAGACGTAAGACAGGTCGGCATGACCGTCGCCGCGGCGCGAGGGCGTGCCGACCGCGATGAACACGGCGTCGGCATCGGCAACCGGCTTCTTCAGGTCGGTAGTGAAGTCGAGCCGCTTGGCTTTGACGTTGTTCGCGACCAGCTCGTCGAGGCCAGGCTCGTAGATCGGGATCTCGCCGCGATGCAGGGCCGCGATCTTCCTCTCGTCCTTGTCGACGCAGGTGACGTCGTGGCCGAAATCCGCAAAGCAGGCGCCGGACACCAATCCCACATAGCCCGTGCCGATCATCGCAATTCGCATGAAAAATCCTGTTCCAGCTTGGTTAACGGAAGCCCAATTGGGGGCGGTTTAGCATTTTCCCGAGGTCATGGAACAGTCCGCATGCAAAAACCGGCCCGCGATTTGAACCGGTAAAGAAGTCGGAAACCACTGGGCTCCAAACTGCCCCACGCCCACACAGGGACGGGCGGAACGCGCCTCGAAAAGGGACACCATGGCACGATCAGGCACAATCGCGGCGGCCAGCCCTTCCAAGGCGCCTTCGGCCGCGCGTATCGACTGGGTCGACTATGCCAAGGGCATCTGCATCGTCATGGTCGTGATGATGCATTCGGTGCTGGGGGTCGAGCTTGCCGCCGGGCAGATCGGCTTCATGCATGCCGTCGTGGCCTTCGCAAAGCCGTTCCGGATGCCGGATTTCTTCCTGATTTCGGGCTTGTTCCTGTCTCTGGTCATCGATCGGGACTGGCGAACCTATCTCGACCGCAAGGTGGTGCATTTCGCCTATTTTTATGTCGTCTGGGTGACAATCCAATTCGGCTTCAAGGCGCCGGCCTTCGCGGCCGAGACCGGCTGGCATCAGGTTGGCCTGTTGTATCTCGAATCCTTCGTCGAGCCGTTCGGCACGCTGTGGTTCATCTATCTGCTGCCGATCTTCTTCGTCGTCACGAAACTGACACGCAAGGTCCCGCCGCTCGCGCTCTGGCTAATCGCCGCCGCGCTGGAGACCGCGCGCATCACGACCGGCTCGACCGTCATCGACGAGTTCTGCGCACGCTTCGTCTATTTCTATTCGGGCTATTTGCTCGCGCCTTACGTGTTCGCCCTGTCGAATCGCGCGCGGAAGCATCCGGCGCTGGCGCTTGCAGCGCTCGCCAGCTGGGCGCTGGTCAATGCCGGCCTCGTCGCATCGGGCGCCAGCGAGTGGGCGATCGTCTCGCTCGCGCTCGGCTTCGCCGGCGCCTGCGCCATCATCGTGGCGGGCACGCTGCTCGCGCGTGCGCACTGGCTCAATTTCCTCCGCTTCTGCGGCGAGCATTCGATCGTGATCTATCTCGCCTTCTTCCTGCCGATGGCGTCGACACGGACGCTGCTGCTGCGCACGGGTGTCATTGCCGATATCGGCACGGTGTCGCTGCTCGTCACCGTCGCCGGCGTGCTGGGTGCGTTGGCGATCTGGCAAGGCGCATTGCGGCTTAATGCGCGCTTCCTGTTCGAGCGGCCCGATGCGTTCTGGATCGCGCCGAGGAAAACGGGTGCGGTGTTGCAGGCGGCGGAGTAGCCGCGCCCACGGTGTCGTCGCCCGGCTTGCCGTCTTCGCTAAAGCTTCGCCGGCCGAGCACCGCTGTGGGCCCGGCGTAGCCTCGCGGAGACGGGATCGGGCGACCCAGTACGCCGAGACGCCAGTCATTGAACCGAGAAGCCGCGGCGTACTGGATTCCCCGCTTTCGCGGGGAATGACAGCGGGGGATAGTCGCGCTACCAGCGCAAAAATCCCCCTTCCAAGGCTGTCAAAGCCCGCAAAAATTCATACATTGCGGCCATGCCCAAGACATCTCCGAAGACCACCGCCAAAGCTGACACCAAGGCCGCGCCGAAAGCTGCCGAGACCAAGCCCGCTGCCGCCAAGACTATACCCGCGACAGCTGCTGCCAAACCGGTCGCGGCGAAGGCGGCCGGCAAGGGCGACCATGTCTTCTTGGTCGACGGTTCCTCCTACATCTTCCGCGCCTATCACGCGTTGCCGCCGCTGAACCGCAAGTCCGACGGGCTCCAGGTCAACGCCGTGCTCGGCTTCTGCAACATGCTGTGGAAGCTGCTCCGCGAGATGCCCGAAGACAACCGGCCGACGCATCTGGCGATCGTGTTCGACAAGTCGGAGATCACCTTCCGCAACAAGATCTATCCGGACTACAAGGCGCACCGCCCGCCCGCCCCCGACGATCTCATTCCGCAATTCGCGCTGATCCGCGAGGCGGTGCGCGCCTTCGACCTGCCCTGCCTGGAACAGATTGGCTTCGAGGCCGACGATCTCATCGCGACCTATGTGCGACAGGCCTGCGAGCGCGGCGCCAGCGCCACCATCGTATCCTCCGACAAGGACCTGATGCAACTCGTCACCGATTGCGTCACCATGTACGACACCATGAAGGACCGCCGCATCGGCATATCAGAGGTGATCGAGAAGTTCGGCGTGCCGCCGAACAAGGTGGTCGAGGTGCAGGCGCTCGCGGGCGATTCCACCGACAACGTGCCCGGCGTGCCCGGCATCGGCATCAAGACCGCGGCGCAGCTGATCACCGAATATGGTGATCTCGACCAGTTGCTGTTCCGTGCCGGCGAGATCAAGCAGCCGAAGCGGCGCGAGGCGCTGCTCGAGAACGCGGAGAAGGCGCGCATCTCGCGGCAGCTCGTGCTGCTCGACGACAAGGTCGAGCTGGACGTGCCGCTGGACGACCTCGCCGTCCACGAGCCCGATGCGCGCAAGCTGGTCGCCTTCCTCAAGGCGATGGAATTCACGACGCTGACGCGGCGCGTCGCCGAATATGCGCAGATCGATCCCGCCAATGTCGATGCCGATCCCGGCTATGCCAGCGGCGCCAGCGTGTTCACGACGCTGCCGCCCTCGGACGTCGTGCCCACGCCAGGCACGGGAACCCCGGCGCAGGCCCGGCCGAACCAGCCGAACAAGTCGGCAGGCAAGGAGGACAAGGCTGCGAGCCCGAAGGGTGCGCCGATCTCGCTCGCCGCCGCACGCGAAGAGGCGCTGCGCAAGCTTCCGGTCGATCGCGGCAAATACCAGATTATCAAGACCCCTGGGGAGCTCGACGCCTTCATCGCGCGCATCCATGATGCCGGCCATGTCGCGATCGAGACGAGAGCGAATTCGATCGATCCGATGCAGGCCGATCTCTGCGGCATCGCGCTGGCGCTGGCGCCGAACGAAGCCTGCTACGTGCCGCTGGCGCACAAGCAATCCGGCGGTGGCGCCGGCCTGTTCGATGCCGGCCTCGCGCCGGACCAGGTCAAGCATGACGACGCGCTGCAAGCGCTGCGGCCGGTGCTGGAATCGGCGGGCATCCTCAAGATCGGCTTCGACCTCAAGTTCACTGCCGTGATGCTGGCGCAGCACGGCATCACCTTGCGCAACATCGACGATGCGCTCCTGATCTCCTACGTGCTCGATGCCGGCCGCGGCTCGCATGCGCTGGAGCAGCTGTCGGAGCGCTGGTTCGGTCATGCCATGCTGAAGGAAAGCGAGCTGCTCGGCAGTGGCAAGGGCAAGATCACCTTCGACCAGGTGCCGATCGACAAGGCCGCACCGCTCTCGGCCGAAGGCGTCGACATCGCCTTGCGGGTCTGGCGCGTGCTGAAGCCGCGTCTCGTTTCCGAGCACATGAGTGCGGTCTACGAGACGCTGGAGCGGCCGCTGGTATCGGTGCTTGCGCGCATGGAGCGGCGCGGCATCTCGATCGACCGCCAGGTGCTGTCGCGTCTGTCCGGCGACTTCGCCCAGACCGCAGCGCGCGTCGAGGCCGAGATCCAGCAGATCGCGGGCGAGCCGGTCAATGTCGGCAGCCCCAAGCAGATCGGCGACATCCTGTTCGGCAAGATGGGATTGCCCGGCGGCACCAAGACCAAGACCGGCGCGTGGTCGACCACCGCGCAGGTGCTGGACGAGCTCGCCGAGCAGGGCCACGACTTCCCGAAGAAGATTCTGGAGTGGCGCCAGGTCTCCAAGCTGAAATCGACCTACACCGACGCGCTGCCGACCTACGTCAACCCGCAGACCCACCGCGTGCACACCACCTACGCGCTGGCTGCGACCACGACCGGCCGGCTCTCGTCGAACGAGCCGAACCTACAGAACATTCCGGTGCGCACCGAGGACGGCCGCAAGATCCGCCGCGCCTTCATCGCCACGCCCGGGCACAGGCTGGTCTCCGCCGACTATTCACAGATCGAGCTGCGACTGCTCGCCGAGATCGCCGACATTCCCGTGCTGAAGCAGGCGTTCCGCGACGGTCTCGACATTCACGCCATGACCGCATCGGAGATGTTCGGCGTGCCGATCAAGGGCATGCCGAGCGAGATCCGCCGCCGCGCGAAAGCGATCAATTTCGGCATCATCTACGGCATCTCCGCGTTCGGCCTCGCCAACCAGCTCGGCATCGCGCGCGAGGAAGCCTCCGCCTACATCAAGAAGTATTTCGAGCGCTTCCCCGGTATTCGCGCCTATATGGACGAGACGCGCGACTTCTGCCGCAACCACGGCTACGTCACCACGCTGTTCGGCCGCAAGTGCCACTACCCCGACATCAAGGCGTCCAACGCCTCGGTGCGCGCGTTCAACGAGCGCGCCGCGATCAACGCGCGGCTTCAGGGCACTGCCGCCGACATCATCCGCCGCGCCATGACGCGCGTCGAGGATGCGCTGGCCGAGAAGAAGCTCTCGGCGCAGATGCTGCTCCAGGTGCACGACGAGTTGATCTTCGAGGTGCCGGACGACGAGGTCGAGACCACGCTTCCCGTCGTGCAGAAGGTGATGCAGGACGCGCCGTTCCCGGCCGTGCTGCTCTCGGTGCCGCTGCATGTCGACGCACGCGCTGCGAACAATTGGGACGAGGCGCATTGATGGCCTCCTCTTCACCTCTCCCCGCCTGCGGGGAGAGGTCGGATCGCCCTTGCGATCCGGGTGAGGGGGTACAGGTCTATCGACTATCTCATTCGCGGAGAGAAGCCCCTCACCCCAACCCTCTCCCCGTAAGAACGGGGCGAGGGGGCGCACCGAACGCGCAGCGAGCACCTGATTGTCCTCCGTGCAATTGCGCGATGGCTCGGCGATCCCGCCCATATTAGAACCTTTGCATCTCCCGCACCGGTTCACCCATGCCCCACACCTCCGCTCTGCTCGGCTTTGCCCTCGTCTGCCTCGGCCTCGTGCTCACGCCGGGGCCGAACATGATCTATCTGATCTCGCGCTCGATCACGCAGGGGCCCGCGGCTGGCATCGTCTCGCTCGGCGGCGTCGCGCTCGGCTTCGTGTTCTACATGCTGTGCGCGGCGTTCGGCATCACGGCGCTGTTGCTCGCCATTCCCTTCGCTTACGACGCGCTGCGCTTTGCCGGCGCTGGCTACTTGCTGTGGCTCGCCTTGCAGGCGGTGAAGCCCGGCGGGCGCTCGCCGTTCCAGGTGAGGAAGCTCGCGGTCGACAGCCCGCGCAAATTGTTCGCGATGGGCTTCGTCACCAACCTGCTCAACCCGAAGATCGCGATGCTGTATCTGGCGCTGCTGCCGCAATTCATCGACCCCGCCGCCGGCAGCGTGCTGACGCAGTCGGTGGTGCTGGGCGCGATCCAGATCGCGATCAGCGTCAGCGTCAACGCGATGATCGCGCTCGCCGCCGGCTCGATCGCGCTGTTCCTGGCGAACCGGCCGAGCTGGATGCTGGTGCAGCGCTGGCTGATGGGCACCGTGCTGGCTGGGCTTGCGGTGCGGATGGCGGTGGAAGCGAAGAAGGTGTGAGGGCACACTGTCATGCCCCGGCTTGACCGGGGCATCCAGTACGCCGCGGCCTCTCGACTCAATCACCGCCGTCTCTGGAATACTGGGTCGCCCGGTCAAGCCGGGCGACGACAGCAGAGCAACGGGCTCAATCCAGCTTCGCCTCCATGCCGCGCTTCACTCCCGGCCGGGCCATCAGGGCCTCGTACCAGTGCTTGACGTTGGGGAAGTCGGCCAGCTCAACCTTGTGGCGAGGATGGCGCCAGGCCCAGCCCAGGATGGCAAAATCGGCAACCGAGAGATCGCCGGCGACGAAGTCGCGCCCCTCCAGGCGACGATCGAGCACGCCATAGAGCCGGCGCGTCTCGGCCATGAAGCGCTTCAAGCCGTAGGCCCGGTCCTGCTCGTTCTCGAGCGCGATGAAATGGTGCACCTGGCCGGGCATCGGCCCGAAGCCGCCCATCTGCCACATCAGCCATTCGTAGACCGGGATGCGCTGGATAAGCGATTTCGGCAGGAATTTGCCGGTCTTTTCACCGAGATAGAGCAGGATCGCACCGGATTCGAAGATGTTGACGGGCTTGCCCTCGGGCCCCTCGGGGTCGACGATCGCGGGGATCTTGTTGTTTGGGGAGAGCTTGAGGAACTCGGGCGCCATCTGCTCGCCCTTGGTGATGTTCACCGGGATCACCTTGTAGGGCAGCCTCATCTCCTCCAGCGCGACCGAAATCTTGCGGCCGTTCGGCGTGTTCCAGGTGTAGAGCTCGATGGTCATTCCATGTCCTTCCCAAGAGGCGTGGCCCCCTGAACTACTCCAGAAGGTTGCACCCTCACAACCGGCGGACCGGGATGGCCGATCCCTGTTGACGGGAGACGCCCCCTCTGGAATGTCGCGCCGGTCGCGGATAAATTCCGCCTCCTCCAAAAACGCTGTTCGAGGGACCGCCGTGTCGAAATCCGCCTCCCGCGCCCGCCTGTTCGAAATCATCCGCCGGCGCTCATTCGGCCGCGGCGAGGTGACGCTCGCGTCGGGCCGCAAGAGCGATTTCTACTTCAACCTCAAGCCGACCATGCTCGACCCCGAGGGAGCGACGCTGCTCGCCGAGCTGACTTACGAGGCGCTGAAGGACGACCAGCTCGATTTCATCGGCGGGCTCGAGATGGGCGCGGTGCCGCTCGCCGGCGCGTTGGCGCAAATCTCCTGGATCAAGGGCCATCCGATCGCGGCCTTCTTCGTGCGCAAGAAACCGAAGGAGCACGGCGCCAAGCTCGCGATCGAGGGCCTGCCCAAGGGCGAGACGCTGGCCGGCAAGCGCGTCGTGATCGTCGAGGACGTCACCACGACCGGCGGCTCGGCGATGAAGGCGGTGGAATCGGTGCGCGAGGCCGGCGCCAATGTCGTGCTGGTGCTGACCATGGTCGACCGCGAAGAGGGCGCCACCGACACGTTCGGTGCGGCCGGCCTGCCGTTCCGCTCGCTGTACAAGGCGTCGGAATTTTTGAAGGGGTGAAGGCGGAAATTTCTCCGCCGTCATGCCTCAGTGTGCCCCGGAAGCCACCATCCGTCCAAAGCTGGGCCCGGCCTTAAAGAGGCCACCGCCTCGTCTTGAAACCGCCTCCGCTCAACTGCTCATTTACCATCCCGCTTTATGGTGAATCGTGTGCTGAGACCTCTCGGTCCCAGCCGGTTCAGTAGCGTCGGGTGGAGTAAGCATTGCGTACAGTCATGTCCCATGCGCGCCGGCGGCGTCGCGCGATGCTTGTGGCCGCCATGCTGGCAGCGCCGCTGCTCGCAACTCCGGCTCCGGTTTCGGCCGAAGGCCTGTTCGACTTCCTCTTCGGCGGTATGCAGCAGCAGCGGCCGCAGCGCGAGGTGCCGCAGCAGGCGAACTCCTACGTAGATCCCTTCAGCAGCCAGCAGAATGCCTCTCCGCAATATGTGCCGCCGACCCGCTCGGCCGCGGCCGGCGGCTCGGGACCTGCCTTCTGCGTGCGCAGCTGTGACGGCAAATATTTCCCGCTGATGCGCGGCCTCGTCTCGCCGGCGCAGATGTGTCAGGCATTCTGCCCTGCCACCGCGACAAAAGTCTATTTCGGCTCCAGCATCGAGGGCGCTTATTCCCAGACCGGCGAGCGTTACGCCGAAAGCGAGAATGCGTTCGCCTATCGCAAGGCGCTGCGCGCCGACTGCACCTGCAACGGCCGTGAGCCGGTCGGCCTCGCTCCGGTCGATCTTGCCCTGGATTCCTCGCTGAAAGCCGGTGACGTGATCGCCACCACCGACGGCCTCGTCGCCTATACGGGCATCCGCGTCGGCAACGACCAGGCTGCGGAATTCACCCCGGTCGCCTCCTACCCCGGCCTCACTGCCCAGGTCCGCGCGCGGCTCGGCGAGATGAAGGTGGCGCCGGTGCGGGCAGAGACGGTGTCGGCGGATGCGCCCGCCGCCGAGATCGTGCGCGAGCCGCTGCCTGACGTGACGGTGCCGAAGACGGCCGCGAAGCCGGCGAAGCGGGCGGGGTTGGATTAGCTCACTGCATCCGAGCCGTCATTGCGAGGAGTCCTTGCGACGAAGCAATCCAGAATCCCTCCGCGGAAAGATTCTGGATTGCTTCGCTACGCTCGCAATGACGGAGTTTGCGGCACTACCTCCCGATGATCACCCCGATCACGTTCGGCGCCGCCAGATATTTCTCCTCGATCGCCGCGCGCGCGGCCGCGCGGTTTTCCGGCGTCAGGAGGCCGCGCTTCTCGGCCAGGATCATCCAGCAGAAACCCCACCAGTCCGTCAGCATGCCCTGATCGCCGACGAGGTCATAGCCCTGCTCGGCCGCGAAGATGCGCGCATGCGCTTCGTCCAGCGTGTCGAGAAACAGATGATCTTCGGGCGAGAACAGATCGTCGCTGACGTCGTCGATGGTGTAGCCCCAGATCGACTGACACACCGCGTTGAACTCGCGATCGAACTGGTCATCGTCGACCCTCTGGCGCCGCGCGGCCTGATGCAGCCGCGACAGCGAGCGCGCGAAATCGGCGATCCGGGTGAGGGCAAACTGGTCGAAGGCAATGGTGGACATGTAGTCCTCGCGGAGTCTGACAAACGCTAGATATTGTGTCGGCTCGATACCGAATCACAATGATATATCAAAGACTTGCTAAAGTGTTCTTAATTTGTTCCAGGTGTGTGCGGAATCGAAAGGGGCCGCCCGAGGCGACCCCTTGCCGGTTGCAATCTTGTTCGGGATGAAATCCAGCCCCGGCAAGCGTGACGTTAAAACCGACAACGGGCTTTCGCGATTCCGGAAAAATACCGATCGTACTGCTGTCCTAATTCGGCGGGCGCCTCAATAGCAACGCGACGCCGCAATGGCGTGGACACGGCGGTCGCCGAGGAGATGGGCGACAAAGCCGTTCTTCGGAAAGATCCTGGCGAAGGCAGCGTCGCGGATGCTGAGGCCACCGGCATAGGCGCCGAACGCTGGCATGACGGCGCGCAACCCGTCGCTGGCGAAGCAGCGGCGCTCCATCGAGCGACCGCGCGCCGAGACACGCGCCTTCGGATGCAGATGGCCGGCGATCTCGCCGCATGCGCCGGTCGGCTCGTGGCGGAAGGTGATCGGGCCGATCGCCACTTCATCCGCGATGGTGCCGCCGAGATCGCGCGGCAGCATGGGATCATGATTGCCCGAGATCCAGATCCAGTCGCGGCCGGTCTGGAGTGCGGCCACCGCGTCGCGGTCCTCGGCCGACAAGCGCTCATGCGCGCTGCGGTCGTGAAAACTGTCGCCGAGCGCGATGACTACTCGCGGATCATGGCGGGAGATGACAGCAGCGAGCCGGCCAAGCGTCGCGATGGTATCGTAAGGCGGCAGCAGCACGCCGCGCATCGCGAAGCTCGAGCCTTTCTCCAGATGCAGGTCGGAGACGACGAGCAGGCGCTGCTCGTCCCAGAACAACGCGCCGGAAAGATCGGCCGCGAAGGTTACATCGCTGATCGTGACTCTGGAAACGCGCATGTCCTCGACATCTCCCGATACCTGCGCGCCTGCCGTCACGTCTTACCCGCTTCTATCCATCGCCTCTTTGACGAGCTCGTCGGCGGCTTCCGCCAAAAGCTCGTCTGCAGCTTCGCCATAAACTGACTCGCGGCCGATTTCCAGCATCACGGGCACGGCGAGCGGGGAGACGCGGTCGAGTTCCCGGTGCGTGATACGGCCCTGGATGCGCATCAGCATGTCGCTGAGGCGGCGCAAATCGAGCAGGCCGGTGGCGGCATCGGCGCGCGCGGCGCGGAGCAGGACGTGATCGGCCTGGTGCTTGCGCAGCACGTCGTAGACGAGATCGGTCGAGAACAGCACCTGGCGGCGGCTCTTCTCTTCGCCGGTGTGGCGCCGCGCGATCAGGCCGGAGATGATCGCGCAATTGCGGAAGGTGCGCTTCATCAGCGCGGATTCGGCGAGCCAGGCTTCGAGATCATCGCCGAGCATGTCAGGGTCGAACAGCGCGTTGAGGTCGATCCGGCCCTGACGGATCATGAAAGAGAGATCGCCGAGCCCCCAGATCGCCACGGCATATTCGTTGGCGACGAAGCCGAGCGGCCGCGCGCGGACGCGCTCCAGCCGCCGCGTCAGCAGCATGCCGAGGGTCTGATGCGCGAGGCGGCCCTCGAAGGGATAACACACGAGATAATGCTTGTTGGCACGCGGAAAGCTCTCGACCAGCAGCTCGCGGACCGCCGGCACTCTGCTGACATCCTTCTGCAGCGACAGCCAGTCGCGCACCTGCTCCGGCAAGCCGCCCCAGGCGCGCCCGTCGTCGAGCAGGCGGCGGACGCGCTCGGCGAGATAGGTCGAGAGCGGAAACTTGCCGCCCATGTAGGACGGCACCTTGGGGTCCTTGTCATGCGCGCGCGAGACATAGACCTGGTCCTCGACCAGGGTCTCGTAGCGAACCACCTCGCCCGAGAACACGAAGGTATCGCCGGGCGAGAGGCCCTCGATGAAGGCTTCCTCGATCTCGCCGAGCAGCCGGCCGCCGCGCGCGATCACGCCCGTGGATCCTGTCCCGCCGCCGCGCGAGCGCACCAGCCGCACCTTCAGCATGTCGTCCTCGACGATGGTGCCGACATTCATGCGGTAGCTCTGCCGCACTTTTGGATTGGCGACGCGCCAGCGTCCCTCCTTGTCCTGCTTGATGCGGGCGAACCGCTCATAGGTCTTCAGCGCGTAACCGCCGGAGGCGACGAAATCGACGACATCGTCGAAATCCTGCCGCGACAGACTTGCGTAGGGCGCTGCGGTGCGGACCTCGCCATAGAGCTCGTCGCTGAAAAACGGCTCGCCGCAGGCGCAGCCGAGCACATGCTGGGCCAGCACGTCGAGGGCGCCCGTGCGCAAGGGCGGCGTGTCCTGCGCATTCTCGGCGATGGCGTCGATCGCGACGCGGCACTCCAGCACTTCGAAACGGTTGGCCGGCACCAGCACGGCGCGCGAAGCTTCGTCGAGGCGATGGTTGGCGCGGCCGATCCGCTGCATCAGGCGCGAGGAGCCTTTTGGCGCGCCGATATTGACGACGAGATCGACGTCGCCCCAGTCGACGCCGAGGTCGAGCGAGGAGGTGCAGACCACGCCGCGCAGCCGGCCCGCCGACATGGCGTCCTCGACCTTGCGGCGCTGGGCGACGTCGAGCGAGCCGTGATGCAGCGCAATGGCAAGACCGTCATCGTTCATGCTCCAGAGATTCTGGAACAGCATCTCGGCCTGGCTGCGGGTGTTGACGAAGACCAGCGTGGTCTTGTTGGCCTTGATCAGCTCGTAGATCTCGGGGAGCGCGTGGCGCGCGCTGTGGCCGGCCCAGGGCAGCCGCTCGCGCGTGTCGAGCATTTCGACCACGGGCGGCGCGGCACCGCCGGCGACGACGATGTCGGCTGCTCGTTCCTTGCCGTCGGGCTGCGGCACCAGGAAGCGCGCCAGCTGCTCCGGCTCGGCCACGGTTGCCGACAAGCCGATCGCGCGCATCTGCGGGGCGAGGCGCCACAATCGCGCGAGCCCGAGCGAGAGCAGATCGCCGCGCTTGGACGTGACCAGCGCGTGCAGCTCATCCAGCACGATGCGCTTCAGGGCAGAAAACAGGAACGGTGCGTCGTCGGAGGAGAGCAGCAACGCGAGCTGCTCGGGCGTCGTCAGCAACACATCAGGCGGATAACGCCGCTGCCGCTGACGGCGCGAGACCGGCGTATCGCCGGTGCGGGTCTCGACCTTGATCGGCAAGCCCATCTCGGCGACGGGACGCTCGAGGTTGCGCGCGATGTCGACGGCGAGCGCCTTGAGTGGCGAGATATAAAGGGTATGCAGGCCGCCGCTGCGCTGCACGCTGCGGCCGGTGGAGACGAGGCTCTTCTTCGCGCCCGCGTCTCGCGTCACCGGCTGCGCCGACAGCTCCACCAGCGTCGGCAGAAATCCGGCCAGCGTCTTGCCGGCGCCGGTCGGCGCGATCAGCAGGGCCGAGCGGTCCTCGCGCGCCTTCTCCAGCAGTGCCAATTGATGCGCGCGCGGCGACCAGCCGCGGGCTGCGAACCAAGCCTGGAAGCGATCCGGCAGCAGCGCGGCCGGCTCGGCCGATGTTTGGAGGATACGGGGCGGCACGGCATGACAGGTAAGCCGTAGGGATGGCTTCGTCGAGGGGGGCCGCCCTCCCCGCCTGCACGAGGAGGGCCCGAGGTCTACGCCCCGGCCGGCACCTGATCGAGAAATCCGGTCACGCTCCTGATCCGGCCGTCCTTGAGCACGGCGAAATCCGTGCCCTTGATCGGGCTGTCGACGCCGTCAGGACCAAGTCCCCACGAGAAGCGGATGTGGTCGCCGTAGCCATTGGGCTCGCCGATCAGCTTGAATTTGAAATCGGGAAAGCGCTGCTGCACGCCTGATATCAGCGCCTCGATGCCGTCCTGGCCGTCGCCCTTCATGAGGGGATCGACATAGCTCGCATCCGTCGTCCAGCTTTCGCTGAGCAGCTCGCGGCGGCGGCCAGCAGTGCGCTCGTTCCAGAGCTCGATGTAGCGGCGGGCGATGGTGACGGGATCGGTCATGATGCTCTCCTTCGATGGCGCCGTGTTGTCCGGCTGACCGTGACTATCGAAGGTTCACGCGCATTGATCGATTACCTCGGAGGTCATCAACGCGCGTGAAGTTTTCGCAAGAATTACTTCGCTGCCGTCACCATGATCTCGACGGTGTATTGCGGGGCCGCCAGCTTGGCTTCGACGGTGGCGCGCGCAGGCGTATTGCCGGGCGAGACCCAGGCGTCCCACACCGCGTTCATCTCGCCGAAGGTCTTCATGTCGGTGATGTAGATCGTGGCCGAGAGCAGCTTCGACTTGTCGGTGCCGGCCTTGGCAAGGTGGCCGTCGATCGTCTTCAGGATGTCCTGGGTCTGCTTGGTCACGCTTTCACCGGCCGCGTTATTGGCGACAACGCCGGCGAGGTAGACGGTGTTGCCGTGCACGACGACCTGGCTCATGCGCGGGCCGGTTTCAAAACGCTGAATGCTCATTGGGGATCTCCTGACTGGAATGGCGGCCCTGTCTAGCCCAGCGATTTGCACTGTGCCACCCCCGGTACGCATGCGTTGCCTGCCACGCATGCGTTGGCCGGCAATGCATGCGCCGTTCACGGAAACCGACTGAAGAAGGTCCAGATCGTTTCGGCACCGTCGATGTCGCCATTTTGCGATCCGAGCAGGCTCCTGGCCACTTTTGGGAAGCGGGCATCCGGAGCGAAGCCTGGCATGCGGTGGCCGCCATGGTTGATGCGGTAGAGGACGACGTCGTGCCCCGCCGGACAGCGCGAGCCGATCCGCGTCACTGTGGACTGGTCTGCCGGCGCCGTGTCGGGCATGTCGGACATCCCGGCGTCGTCGGTCTCGCAGCCATTCAGCCTGCGCCAGAACGCCAGCGTTTCGTCCGTCGACCAGAATCCGTCTGCAGCAAAATAGCTCGATCCGCGCCCGCCTTCATAAGGGACCAGCGGGTCGGCGGTCCCGTTCATGAGCAGCATCGGCAGCGGCCGCGACGGATGACAGGTGACGGCAGCTTCATCGGTGAGATTCATGATCACACTCGCAGCTGCCGCAAACAGATCGGCACGCGCGCAGGCCAAGGTCATCGCCATGGCGCCACCATTGGAGACGCCGGCGACGAAGACGCGCTTTGCATCGGCCGTGCCGTCGGCCACCAGCTTCTCGACGAGCTTTGCGATGAAGGCGACGTCATCGGTGCCCGCCGGTGGTCCGCGCAGGGCAGGCCCCGCCTTCGTGCGCGCGTCCGCCCATGCGTTGTTGAGCCCATCCGGAAACACCACG
Source organism: Bradyrhizobium sp. WBAH42 (assembly GCF_024585265.1). Lineage (NCBI taxonomy): Bacteria > Pseudomonadati > Pseudomonadota > Alphaproteobacteria > Hyphomicrobiales > Nitrobacteraceae > Bradyrhizobium > Bradyrhizobium sp. WBAH42. Next base: position 654,756 of record NZ_CP036533.1, on the reverse strand, counting down.
GCCAGGCCCTCGCGCCTGGCAACCTGCGGCCAGGCCGTCCGCGTCACCATGTCGGCACCGCGCTGGGTCTTGCCGTGCAGCACGATCACGAGCGGTGCGGGCCGCTTGGCCGGCAGCTGCGCGGTGTAGGAGCGTTTCACCCCGTTGACGTCGATCGTATCGGCGGATGCAGCTGAAGCTGCCGCCAATGCAGCGATCAGCGTCCCGATGCACATCCACCGCCGCACCATCTAGCCCACCGCCTTGGCGGCGGCCCGGCCTGCATTGCGGCCCGAGAACAGGCAGCCGCCCAGGAAAGTCCCCTCCAGCGATCGATAGCCATGCACGCCCCCGCCGCCAAAGCCGGCGGCTTCGCCGACGGCGTAGAGACCGGGAATGACGCGGCCCTCGTCGCCGAACACACGGGAGTCGAGATCGGTCTCGAAGCCGCCCAGTGTCTTGCGGGTGAGGATGTTGAGCTTCACGGCGATCAGCGGCCCATGCGCGGGATCGAGGATGCGGTGCGGGGAAGCGGTGCGGATCAGCTTGTCGCCGATATAGCGGCGCGCATTGTGGATGTTCATGACCTGCGCGTCCTTGACGTAGGGATTGGCGATCTCGCGGTCGCGCGCCTCGATCTGCATCCTGATGTGCTCAAGCTTGAGGAGATCGCTGCCGGCGAGCTTGTTCATGGCCGCAACGAGCTCATCGAGCTTGTCGCGGACAATGAAGTCGACACCATGGCTCTTGAACGCCTCCACCGGCGCCGCCGCTCCCTTGTTGGTGGCGCGGCGAAGTGTCATACGCCAGCTCTTGCCGGTCAGATCGGGGTTCTGCTCCGAGCCCGACAGCGCAAACTCCTTCTTGATGATGCTCTGGGTCAGGATGAACCAGGAATAATCGTAGCCGGTCGACATGATGTATTTGAGCTGGCCGAGCGTGTCGGAGCCCGGGAACAGCGGCGCCGGCAGCCGCGTGCCTGTAGCGTCGAACCACATCGAGGAGGGACCCGGCAGGATGCGGATGCCGTGGCGCGGCCAGATCGGGTTCCAGTTCTGGATGCCCTCGACGTAATGCCACATGCGGTCGCGGTTGATCAGCCGCGCGCCGGCCTTTTCCGTGATACCGATCATGCGGCCGTCGACATGCTCGGGCACGCCGGAGATCATGAATTTCGGGGGCTCGCCCAGCCGCTCCGGCCAGTTCTGCCGCACCAGCTCGTGGTTGCCGCCGATGCCGCCGGAGGCGACGATCACGGCCTGCGCCTTCAGCGCGAAGTCGCCGACCACGTTGCGCGAGGAGCTCTTGCCGCGCTCTGCATTATCAGGCGCAAGAACGACACCGCTGACGCCGTCCACCGTGCCATTGGTGATAGAGAGCGCATCGACGCGATGGCGGAATCTGAAGATCAATCGGCCAGACTTCATCGCCTCGCGCGCGCGGCGCTCGAACGGCTCGACGATCCCCGGGCCGGTGCCCCAGGTGACGTGGAAGCGCGGCACCGAATTGCCGTGTCCCATCGCGTCATAGCCGCCGCGCTCGGCCCAGCCGACCACGGGAAAGAAGCGATGGCCCATCGCACGCAGCCAGCCGCGCTTCTCGCCGGCCGCGAAGGCAACATAGGCTTCGGCCCATTGGCGCGGCCAGAAATCCTCGTCGCGGTCGAAGCCGGCGGTGCCGAGCCAGTCCTGCATGGCGAGCTCGTAGGAGTCCTTGATGCCGAGCCGGCGCTGCTCCGGCGAATCGACCAGGAACAATCCGCCGAACGACCAGAACGCCTGGCCGCCGAGCGACTGCTCGCCTTCCTGGTCGACGACCATCACGCGCTTGCCCGCATCGGCGATCTCGGTGGCGGCAACGAGCCCCGACAGTCCCGCGCCGACGACGATGACGTCGGTTTCCTCAGCCATGCGCTTCTCCCCCTCCATGAGTCTCTCCCGGTAATTGCCCGGATTGAAGCCAGCGGTTGCAACTGAGATCAAGGGTATGGCGCGTAAGACCTCGTTAACTTGTTCCACTTTGGGATAGAGACCGGCGGGGTGCAGCGCGAACGCAACACTGGATTTGAATTTGTTTTGGGCCAGCAGGCCTGCCTAGACAAAACCTTGGTTACGACAGACGCTAGCCGTGCATCACCACCGGACACGAAGATTCGAATTCGACTGGGGCGGGGGACAATGAAGTTTCTGACGGGGTTGCTTGCGGCGGTTCTCTTGATCGCGGGCATGGGGGCTTCTCACGCGGTGGTTCGGATCGCGGATGACCGCGGCGGCCGGATTGGAACCTACGTCGACAAATACCAGGACCTCAGGCAATCGGGCGAGACGGTCATCATCGACGGTCTCTGCGCCTCGGCCTGCACCATCGTTCTCGGCGCCATCCCGCACGACCGGATCTGCGTGACCTCGCATGCGACGCTGGGCTTCCACGCCGCCTGGGATTTCGGTGCCAACGGCCGCGCCGTCACCAATCCCGAGGCAACCCAGATGCTCTATGCGATGTATCCCTCGCAGGTGAGGCGCTGGATCGGCCAGCGGGGCGGCCTGACCCCGCGGATGCTGTTCCTGAGGGGCAAGCAGCTCGAGGCCATGTACAAGCCCTGCTACCTGGACGCGCAGGCTTCGACGGCCAAGCCGTCGCGCCGGTCGCTTCCGCAGGCGGAGCAACTTGAGTCCGCTCGGGGCCAGCTCCTTCACTGACCTCCGCAGCCTGACGGCATCCTGTGGCGCCGGCGGCGGCGTCTTGCCTGCTGGCGGCGCCTTGCCCGCAGGCGGCGTAAAGCCTATCTGAAAGCCAGGGAACCGGGGCCTTCGTCCCGATCGTTGTCATGGCTCAACCGCTGCACCCATCACATCGGCTATCGGACAATTCGCCCACTGCCGGGCGGATGCCATCCGTGCTGCTGTGGGCTGGCGCGGCTATCGGCGGTCTCGCCGTGATCGGCGCGCTGGCGCTCTGGTTCCATTATGGCAGCCAGGTGTTCTTCGAAATGATCAGGACCGGCTTCGCCGCCTGCTTCTGACCTGCGAAAGAAAGTTTTCCGCCCATGAGCTCCGCCACCCGCCCGCTGGTGATCGCGACCGCCTTCGCCGCAAGCCTCGTCGTCGGGCTCCTGATCATGTTCTGGGCCATGGGCGGGGTCAGCAAGGTGGCACAGCCGGCCGCGATCGGCGGCCCGTTTCAGCTGACCGACCAGAACGGCAAGGCGGTCACCGACAAGAGCCTGAAGGGCAAGCCGACCCTGATCTTCTTTGGCTACACCCATTGTCCCGACGTCTGCCCGACCTCGCTGTTCGAGATCTCGGAAGTGCTGCGCGCGCTCGGCAAGGACGCCGACAAGGTCAATGCCATCTTCATCTCGGTCGATCCCGAGCGCGACACGCCGGCAACGATGAAGGATTACCTGTCGAGCTTCGATCCGCACCTCCAGGGCCTGTCCGGCGACCCCGCCGAGACCGCCAAGGTGATCACCTCCTACCGGGTCTATGCCAAGAAAGTCCCGACCAAGGACGGCGACTACACCATGGACCACACCGCGCTGATCTACCTGATGGACCGCGACGGCAGGTTCGTCTCGCCGTTCAATTTGAAGCGGACGCCGGAAGAGGCGGCGGTTGATTTGAAGCGCTATCTCTGAGCTCCATCCTGGCCACAATCGGCGCTCGCGTTCCCGGGCGGATCGTCTATAAGGCCCTCTGATCCCGACGAAATTCATTCCTTCGGCCGATGGCTCCATCGCAACAGGCGAAATCGCTCAAATCTGTCCGTGGCTTGCTGGCAGGGCTAGCGGCCGGCCTTTGCCTGCTCGGCGGCCTCACCGGGGCGGACGCGCAAGCCCCCGCCAAGCGACCGCCCGCGGCACCTCAGGCCACGCCCCAAGCCGCGCCCCAAGCCGCCCCGCAGGCCGTGCCCGGGTTCTGGGACCCGCGCCGGCGGCCGGAGCGGCCGGACCTGTCGCGCCTGACCGTGATCCGCTTCCTGACCGAGACCGACTACCCGCCGTTCAACTTCACCGGCGCCGACGGCAATCCGGCCGGTTTCAACGTCGACCTTGCCCGCGCGCTCTGCGAGGAGATCAAGGTCACCTGCACGGTGCAGATGCGGCGTTTCGAGACGTTGGTGGATGCGCTCACCTCGAACCGGGGCGATGCCATCATCGCCTCCATGGCGGTGAGCCCGCAGCTGCGCGCGCGCGTCGACTTCACCGATCCCTATTACCGCGTGCCGGCGCGCTTCGTCTCGCGCAAGGATGCGGTGATGCCGGAGATCCGCCCCGAATATCTCGAAGGCAAGAAGGTTGGCGTCATCGCCGGCTCCGCGCACGAGGCGTATCTCAAGGCGATGTTCACCGACGCCGAGCTTCGTGCCTATTCCAGTGACGATGCGATGCGCGCGGCTCTGCGCAAGGGCGAGGTCGATTTCATCTTCGGCGACGCCATCTCGCTGGCGTTCTGGATCAACGGCACGGATTCGGCCGATTGCTGCGCCTTCTCCGGCGGTCCCTTCGTCGAGAGCCGTTTCTTCGGCGAGGGCATCGGCATCGCCGTGCGCAAGGGCAACGACGTGCTGCGCCAGGCCCTGAACTGGGCGATGTTCCGGATCTGGGAAAAAGGCCGCTATACCGATCTCTGGCTGCGCTATTTCTCGGTCAGTCCGTTCTGATCTTTCGCCTCTCCGCGCCTGCGGCATGGAGTGGGGACGATCGCGGATATCCGCACGCGCTTCTCACGCCCGTTCACCACGCCTGAAAATCCCGGTCCCGCCCGCCAGCGAATTCCGCTATTGAGGGACGCGGCAATCGTTCCGTCCTTTCCGCGAGCATTCCGCGTTCGTCGATCCATCTCGCCGGTGCGCAGGTTCAATGCAGCTTTACCTCCCGATCGCCGATCTTCCGGTCAACGTCTTCCTGGTGCTCGCCATGGGCGCGGCGGTCGGCTTCGTCTCCGGCATGTTCGGCATCGGCGGCGGCTTCCTGATGACGCCGCTCCTGATCTTCATCGGCATCACGCCGGCGGTGGCGGTGGCCTCCGTGGCGAGCCACATCGCGGCCTCCTCGTTTTCCGGCGCCCTCTCCTATTGGCGGCGGCGCGCGATCGATCCGGCGCTGGCGAGCGTCTTGTTGTGCGGCGGCGTGACCGGCACGACGCTCGGCGTCTGGACCTTCACCCAGCTGCGCGCGCACGGCCAGCTCGACCTGATGATCGCGCTCTCCTACGTCGTGCTGCTCACCACGGTCGGCAGCCTGATGTTCTCGGAAGGATTGCGCGCCTTGATGCGGACCCGGCGCGGCGCGGTGCCGCCGCGGCGCACGCACAACTGGATCCACGGCTTGCCGCTGAAGATGCGGTTCAAGCGCTCGAAAATCTACCTCTCGGTGATCCCCGTGCTGATCGTCGGCACCATGATCGGTTTCATCGGCGCCATCATGGGTATCGGCGGCGGCTTCATCCTGGTGCCGATCATGATCTATCTTTTGAGGGTGCCGACCTCGACGGTGATCGGGACCTCGATGGTCCTCACCCTCGTCACCATGCTGTTCGCGACCATGCTGCACGCGGCGACCAATCACCTGGTCGATGCCGTGCTGGCGCTGATCCTGATGGTCGGCGGCGTCACAGGCGCGCAGTTCGGCGCCCGTGCCGGTCAGAAGATTCGCGGCGAGCAGCTGCGGCTGCTGCTGGGCTTGCTCATCCTCTCGGTCGGCGTCCGCTTCGCGATCGAGCTGGTGATCCAGCCCTCGGATCTTTTCACCATCCGTGAGCTCGGAGTGAGCGGATGAAGCGCACACTTCTCGCCATCGTCCTTGTCCTGCTGCTCGGCGGCGCTGCGCGGGCCGAGCGGCTGATCGTGTCGGTCTCGAACCACCGCGTCACGGTGACGCCGAACTATTCCGGCGAGGAGCTGGTGCTGTTCGGCTCGGTGGAGAAGGATGCGACGACGCCGGCGGACCGCACGGCCTACGATCTCGTCGTCACCGTGATGGGCCCGCGCGCCGAGATGGTGACGCGGCGGAAGGAGCGCACCTTCGGCATCTGGATCAACACCGACTACCGGCAGTTCCTGCAGGTGCCGAGCTACCTCGCGCTGTTCGCCAACCGCCCGTTCGACGCTATCACCTCGCCCGAGATTGCGCGGCGGCAGCAGATCGGGCTCAACAACGTGCTGCTGACCCAGCGGGTCAGCGGTGACTTTGCCGACGTGGTGCCGAACGATGCGTTCCGCTCGGCCTTCATTCGCCTGCGCACCCAGCGCGGGCTTTATCGCGAAGACGGAAGCGCGGTGACGTTCCTGACCCCGACGCTGTTCCGTACCGGCATTCCGCTGCCCGCGGAGGTGCCGATCGGCACCTATGAGGTCGAGATCAAGCTGTTCGCGAACGGTGCGTTCATCGGCAAGACCGAGACCGCGTTCGAGATCGTCAAGGTCGGCTTCGAGCAGTTCGTCGCGACCACCGCACGGCACAACGGCCTGATCTACGGCCTCGCCACCGTGGCGATGGCGCTGATGACGGGGTGGATGGCCTCGATCGTGTTCAGGAAGGACTAGGCCGTGTGCTCGTAAGAGGAATGTCCCGAGGGCCGAACGGAAATTCTTGAACCGCCAGCGCATTACTGCTTGTGACCCCGGAGCGGACATTTCGGAGTCACCTGCCGGCGCATGGGTTTGCATCCCGCGCAAAATTTCTCCGGAACCATTTCCATTCCGAACCATCCGATGGGGAGCACGGCAAATACCGACAAGGCCGCCCGGCACGCGGTGTGCGCACGGCCGCGGTTTCGACGGGACGATGCTGGTGCCGCAATGCCTCACGAAACCCTGTAAGGAGGTACCCATGGCAAGGGCTCGTTCGACTTCCATCAGCAGACGAAGCGTGGTCGCAGGCCTGGCGCTGACAGCCGCCCCCGTGGCGTTGGCTGGAGCCAATCAGGCGCATGCGCAGGCCCAGCAAACTCCTCCGGATCAAAGTCTGTATGAACGACTTGGCGGTGTTTTCGCCATTGCAGCGGTCGTGGATCACTTCAGCGAGGCTGTCGTAAAGAACCCGATCGTCGGCCAGAAGTCCAAAAATCCGCAGTTGAGGGAATGGCACACCAAGAATCTGAAACGCTTGCCTGGCCTCAAGTTCATGCGAACACTTTGGGTCTGTGACGTTTCGGGCGGGCCGTTCCAGTTCAAGGCCACCAGGCCGGGTACGACGCCCCTTGGCCTTGAGGAGGCGCACCGGGCCTTGCTGATCTCCCCGGCGGAATTCGACGAGGTCGCAGCTGAACTCGGACGGACACTTGACTTCGCCAAGGTCCCGAAGCGCGAGAAGACCGAAGTACTGGCTGCGTTCGCCAGCCACAAAGATGAGGTCACCGCCGGTTACGTATCGAAAGCCAAGCGCGGTTGAAGCATCGCTATGAGGTCGTGATCAACGGCGTTCATCGGCAAGGCCGAGACGGCCAGCGCAGCGAAGCAATCCAGAGTCCCTCCGCGAAAGATTCTGGGTTGCTTCGCTGCGCTCGCAATGACGATGTTGAGATAGCGGGGCCTCTATCTCGCTCACGACTTCGCCTTCGCCGGCCGCGTCACCAGGTAGATGCCGAGCGCGACCGGAATGATGCCGAGCAGGTCGCGCGCCTCGATGTGCTCGCCGAGCACGAGGAACGCGAACAGCATGCCGAGCGGCGGCATCAGAAAATGATAGGCGCTGGCGGCGGTGGCGCCACACGTCTTCAGGAGATGAAACCAGAGCCAGGAGGCGAGGATCGAGCCGCCGAGCACGAGGAAGGCGAAGGCGCCGATCAGGCCCGGCGTATAGTCGATGGCGTGGACATCGGCGAAAATCAGCGCGACTGGCGTCAGCGCGATGCCGGCAGCGAGGTTCTGCACGCCGTTGCCGATCCACAACGACCCCTTCGGTGCGAGTAGCTTGAACAGGATGGTCCCGGCGACGATGGAGGCGAGCGAGGCCAGCGTGAAGACGATCCCGTCCAGGCTGTCGGCGCCGACCGACAGGCGATGCCAGACGATTGCCGTCACACCGATGATCCCGAGCAAGAGGCCGCTCGCCTTGCGCCAGGTCATGCCTTCGCCGAGCAGCAGCGCGGCGAGCGCCGCCGTGAACACCGGATTGGCCGACACGATCAGGCCGCCAAGGCCTGCGGAGACCGATTGCAGGCCGGTGTAGCCGAGCCCGAGATAGAGAGCGTTGTTGGCGATGCCCAGCACTGCGAAGACCGCGGCGTCACGCCAGGTCAATGACCAGCCGTCGCCGCGGGCGAGCGTGGCGCCCAGGATCAGGATGCCCGCGAGCGAGAAGCGCGCGGCGAGCAGGATCAGCGGCGGGCAATGGGTGACGCCGATCTTGCCGGCGACGAAGGCGTAGCTCCAGAGCAGGCAGAACAGGCCGATCGCGAGCGGCAATGTGTTGAAGCGGCTGCGCGGGGCGGGAAGCGAGGTGGCGAGCGACATGAGGGCATTCTCGGATGTTTTTCTTCTGCCCTCGATCTAGGGAGGCCGCTTGTCATTTGGAAATTAAATGATTAACTGCAGTCCAGTGGATTTTTCAATGGAGGCGGCGATGCTGGATCTGGAGCTGCTGCGCAGCTTCGTCTCGGTGGTCGAGGCCGGCGGCTTCACCCGCGCCGGCGAACGGGTCCACCGCACGCAATCGACCGTCAGCCAGCAGATCAAGCGGCTGGAGGAGGATGTCGGTCAGGTGCTGCTGCACCGCGACGGCAAGGACGTGCGCCCGACCGAGGCCGGCGAGCGGCTGCTCTCCTATGCGCGGCGGTTGCTGTCGCTCGCCGAGGAGGCGCGCGACGTATTGCGCCAGCCGGGCGGCGAAGGCGCGATCCGGCTCGGCATCCCCGAGGACTTTGCGGCCTACCGCTTGGCAAAACTGCTCGGCGCGTTCTCGCGATCGCATCCGGGGTTGCGGCTCGACGTGCGCGCCGACCAGAGCAAGCATCTCGCCCGCGATCTCGCGCGCGGTGAGCTCGACCTTGCGCTCTACAAGCGCGAGGCCGGGGCAAAGGACGCGATCGCGGTCTGGCCGGAGCGGGTGCACTGGGTCACCAGCAAGAGCCATCCGGTCGAGGTCGATGTGCCCTCGGTGCCGCTGATCGGCTTTCCGCTCGGCTGCATCTATCGCGCCGGCGCCATCCACGCGCTGGAAAGCGCGGGCCGCGCCTGGCACACCGCCTACACCTCGTCGAGCCTCGCCGGCATCCAGGCCGCGGTCGCCGCCGGCATGGGCTTGAGCATCCTGTCGGAGATGGCGATCCAGTCCGATCACCGCGTGCTGACGGCAAAGGATGGCTTTGCGCCGATCAACAAGACCGAGGTGGCGCTGATGGCTTCACCGGATGCGAGCCCGGCAACGCTGCGGCTTGCGGATCGTCTCGCGGAGTTTTGCGATGCGGTGCAGAGCAAGGCGGCTTGAGCTCGCCGGACCTCCGCTCAATTCGCAGCGGACATCAATTTGTCACCGCACGCGCTTGCGTAGAACTTGCCGCCGCATTGGCGCTTGATCGCAGTGCAGCGGGCTGCGGGCGACGCATTCTGCGGCACCGTGAAGCCGCAGCTGAGGCCGTCGGCGCTGCGACCGGTTTTGCCGGCGGCAAACGCCGCGCTGGTGGCGCTGATGCAGACGACGAGCAGGGCTGCAGTGGCGATTTCGATCAGCAATCTCATGGTCGTCTCCTCCACACTGATGGCTGAATCTTTCGTAATCTAGCACCGAATCCGGCTTTCTCCGTGCTCCTCCGGGTTCCCAACTCGGCCCGTTCCTTGCATAATTTTGCGCCAGCGGCGTGCACGACCGCCGGGCGTCAGTTCCGGTGCAAGGGGCAGGACGCGTAGATTGGTGAGAGTACTTCGACCTAGGAAGTGACGGCTTTGCAGGATTCATCGTTCCAGCCCAGTTTTCCGGCCCCCGGGCAGCCCATCGACGAACTCGCGCTGGCCGAGATCAAGGGCGCAATCCTGGCAAAGCTGCGCCTTGCCATCGGCAAGGACGCTGGCATGGCGACCAGGCACGATTGGTATCAGGCCGCGGCGCTCGCACTGCGCGACCGCATCGTGCATCGCTGGCTCACGGCCGAGAAGCACAGCTACGACGCGGGCCGCAAGCGCGTCTATTATCTCTCGCTCGAATTCCTGATCGGCCGGCTCTTCACCGATGCGCTCAACAACATGGGCCTCCTGCAGATCTTCGAGGTCGCACTCGGCGATCTCGGCGTCTCGCTGCCGGAGCTGCGCAAATGCGAGCCGGATGCAGCGCTCGGCAATGGCGGCCTCGGCCGGCTCGCCGCCTGCTTCATGGAGAGCATGGCGACCCTGTCGATCCCCGCGATCGGCTACGGCATCCGCTACGATTACGGCCTGTTCCGCCAGATCATCAATCAGGGCTGGCAGCAGGAATATCCCGACGAATGGCTGAGCTTCGGCAATCCCTGGGAATTGCAGCGGCCCGAGGTGATCTACGACATCAATTTCGGCGGCGGCGTCGAGCATGTCGATGACAAGGGCCGCGACCGCGCGATCTGGCACGCGAGCGAGACCGTGCAGGCGATCGCCTATGACACGCCGATCGTCGGCTGGCGCGGCCAGCACGTCAACGCGCTGCGGCTGTGGTCGGCGCGCTCGCCCGATCCGCTGAAGCTCGATGCCTTCAACAAGGGCGATTACGTCAGCGCCAGCGCCGAGCAGGCGCGCGCGGAGGCGATCTGCAAATTCCTCTATCCGAACGACGAAAGCCCGGCGGGCCGCGAGCTGCGGCTGCGCCAGGAATATTTCTTCGTCTCGGCCTCGCTGCAGGATCTGGTCAAGCGGCATCTGTCGTCCGACGGCCAGCTGCGCAGCCTGTCGAACAAGGTCGCGGTGCAGCTCAACGACACCCATCCGAGCCTTGCCGTCACCGAGCTGATGCGCATCCTCGTCGACCTCCACAATTTCCGCTGGGACGAGGCCTGGAAGATCACCGTCGCCACCCTCTCCTACACCAACCACACGCTGCTGCCGGAGGCGCTGGAGACCTGGCCGGTCGAGCTGTTCGAGCGACTGTTGCCGCGGCATCTGGAAATCATCTACCGCATCAACGTGCAGCATCTGGCGCTCGCGGAAGCGCGCTGCCCCGGCGACATCGACTTCCGTGCCTCGGTCTCGCTGATCGACGAGAAGAGCGGCCGCCGCGTGCGCATGGGCCAGCTCGCCTTCGTCGGCTCGCACCGCATCAACGGCGTCTCGGCGATGCATTCGGACCTGATGCGCGAGACCGTGTTCCACGACCTCAACCATCTCTATCCCGGCCGCATCACCAACAAGACCAACGGCATCACCTTCCGCCGCTGGCTGATGCTGGCGAACCCGAAGCTGACCGATTTGTTGCGCGAGACCTGCGGCGAGGCCGTGCTCGACGATCCGACCCAGCTCTCGCTGATCGAGGCGCGCGCCAGCGATGTCGAGTTCCAGAAGAAATTCCGCAGCGTCAAGCACCACAACAAGGCCCAGCTCGCCCGCCTGATCGGCGAACGGCTCGGCATCAGGGTCGACCCGGGCGCATTGTTCGACGTGCAGATCAAGCGCATCCACGAATACAAGCGCCAGCTGCTCAACGTCATCGAGACGGTCGCGCTGTACCAGGCGATCAAGGACGAGCCCAACGGCAATTGGGTGCCGCGGGTGAAGATCTTCGCCGGCAAGGCGGCGGCGAGCTATCGCTATGCCAAGCTGATAATCAAGCTGATCAACGACGTCGCCGACATCGTCAACAACGATCCCGCGATCGGCGGCAAGCTCAAGGTCGTGTTCCTGCCCGACTACAATGTCAGCCTCGCCGAAGTAATCATTCCCGCCGCCGATCTGTCCGAGCAGATCTCCACCGCCGGCATGGAAGCTTCCGGCACCGGCAACATGAAGCTGGCGCTGAACGGCGCCATCACCATCGGCACGCTCGACGGCGCCAACATCGAGATCCGCGACCATGTCGGCGCGGAGAACATCGCGATCTTCGGCATGGAGGCAGGCGATGTCATGATCCGGCGCAAGCAGGGGCTGGATGCCTCCGACGTGATCCGCAGGTCACCAAAGCTGCAGCGCGCCATCAACGCGATCGGCGCCGGCGAGTTCTCGCCCGGCGATCCCGGCCGCTTCGAATCCATCGCGCATGCGCTGCGCTATCTCGACCATTACATGGTCAGCGCCGATTTCGATTCCTATTACGAGACGCAGCGCGCGGTCGATGCGCGCTGGCAGGTGGCGCCGGCCTGGACACGCGCCTCCATCCTCAACGTGGCGCGCATGGCCTGGTTCTCCTCCGACCGCACCATCCGCGAATACGCCGAGGAGATCTGGAACGTGCCGGTCAACCCGACGACGCCGCTGCTACCGAACCTGCGCGACGCCGCCGGCTGATTTTCCGCGGGGTGGAAGCGGTGTTACCTGCGAGGTTATTGCATCCTTCGCAAGGGATGATGATATGATCATCATCATCCCCAAAGCGGGTCCGTGACACGACGCCGCAACCTCAAGCACCGTCATTGCGAGCGCAGCGAAGCAATCCAGAATCTTTCCGCGAAGACAATCCGGATTGCTTCGCTGCACCCGCAATGACGACGAGGCACCGAGGACCGACAATGCACGCCAAGCTCCCGCACCCCTTCGACGAGGCCACGCGCGTCACCGCCGGTGACAGCAGCTGGCAGGGACACACCAGCGACGATTACTGGGCCTTTGTCGGCCCGTTCGGCGGCGCCACGGCCGCGACCATTTTGCGCGCGCTGATCGAACATCCGCAAGCGGCCGGCGATCCGCTCGCCGTCACCGTGAATTATTGCGCGCCGATCGCCAAGGGTCCGTTCGATCTCGACGTGCGGCTGGTCAAGGCCAACCGCTCCAGCCAGCACTGGAGCGTCGAGCTCAGCCAGGGCGGCGGCGAGGTCGCAACGCTCGCCACCGCGGTGTTCGCCGAGCGGCGGCCGTCCTGGGAGCACCGGGTGGCGCAATATCCGGATGCTAAGCCGTTCGAGCAGACGCTGCCATTCCCGAAGATCTCGGCATCCTGGGCCAACCAATACGAATTCCGCTTCGTCGAGGGCGAGATGCGGATGGGCCCGCCGCAGGCCGAGCCCGCCAGCACCTATTCGAAGATCTGGATCAGCGACCGCACCCCGCGCAAGCTCGACATGCTGTCGCTGATGTCGATGTCGGACGCCTTCTTCGGCCGCATCTTCCACGCCCGGCGCGAGCTGGTGCCGTTCGGCACGGTGTCGCTGACGACGTATTTCCACACCGACGCCGAGGAGCTCGCGGCTGAAGACATCACGCGCGTGCTCGCGACGGCCGATTCGAAGATCATGCACAAGAGCTACGCCGACCAGAACGCCGAGCTGTGGTCGCCGAACGGCCGGCTGCTCGCGACCACGACGCAGATCGCGTATTTCAAGGCGTAGGTGCTTCCAGACTCCTCATTGCGAGGAGCCCGCGACAAAATTGCGGAGCAATTTTGCGCAGGCGACGAAGCAATCCAGATTGTCTCCGCGGAGGGATTCTGGATTGCTTCGCTGCGCTGGCAATGACGGTGGAGAGAAATGGGGCAAATAAAAAGGGCGGCCTCTCGGCCGCCCTTTTGCATTAAGACAGAGCGTTTACTCCGCCGCCAGCTTCACATCCGGCGCGGCTGCGCGCACCTCGGCGTCGACCTGGGCTTCGAACTTGGCAAAATTCTTCTGGAACATGCCGACCAGCGCGCGGGCGGTCTTGTCGAACTCGTCCTTGTCCTTCCAGGTGTTGACCGGGTTGAGGATCTCGGCCGGCACGCCCGGCAGCGCGGTCGGGACCGCGAAGCCGAAATATTTGTCGGTGCGGAATTCGACGTTGCGAAGCGAACCGTCGAGCGCGGCGGTGAGCAGCGCGCGCGTCACCTTGATCGGCATGCGCGAGCCGACGCCATACTTGCCGCCGGTCCAGCCCGTATTCACCAACCAGCAATCGACATTGTGCTGGGCGATGAGGTCGCGCAGCATGTTGCCGTAGACGCTGGGGTCGAGCGGCAGGAAGGGCGAGCCGAAGCAGGTCGAGAATTCCGGCTGCGGCTCGTTGCCGAGACCGCGCTCGGTGCCGGCGACCTTGGCGGTGTAGCCGGACAGGAAGTGATACATCGCTTGCGCCGGCGAGAGTTTTGCGATCGGCGGCAGCACGCCGAAGGCGTCGGCAGCCAGCATCACCACGTTCTTCGGCTGCGGCGCGCGGCCGGTGCGCGAAGCGTTCGGGATGAAGTCGAGCGGATAGGCCGAACGCGTGTTCTCGGTCTTGGAGCCGTCGTCGAAATCGACCACGCGCGTGTCCTCGTCGAGCACGCAGTTCTCGAGCACCGCGCCGAAGCGAGTCGAGGCGGCATAGATCTCGGGCTCGGCTTCCTTCGAGAGTTTGATGCACTTGGCGTAGCAGCCGCCTTCGAAATTGAAGACACCGTTCGGGCCCCAGCCGTGCTCGTCGTCGCCGATCAGCGTGCGGTTGGGATCGGCCGACAGCGTCGTCTTGCCGGTGCCCGACAGGCCGAAGAAAATCGCGGTATCGCCCTTGGCGCCGACATTCGCCGAGCAGTGCATCGGCATCACGCCGCGCTCGGGCAGATAATAGTTCAGCGTCGTGAACACCGACTTCTTCATCTCGCCGGCATAATAAGACCCGCCGATCAGGACGATCTTGCGGGTGAAATCGATCGCGACGACGTTCTCCGAGCGGCAGCCGTGGCGTTTGGGATCGGCGCGGAAGCTCGGCATGTCGATGATGGTGAGCTCCGGCACGAAGGTCGACAGCTCGATCGCCTCGGGGCGGATCAGCAGCGTGCGGATGAAGAGCGAGTGCCAGGCAAGCTCGGTGAAGACGCGCGTCTTGATCCGGTAGGCCGGGTCGGCGCCGCCATAGAGGTCCTGCGCGAACAGGCGCTGGCCTTCGGCGTGCTTGAGGAAGTCCTGATAGAGCGTCTCGAACTGCTCTGCGGTGATCGACTGGTTGCCGGCCCACCACATCTTCTTGTCGGTGGCGGCGTCGCGCACCGTGAACTTGTCCTTCGGGCTGCGCCCGGTGAACTCGCCGGTGTCAGCGCAGAGTGCGCCATCGGCGGAGAGCACCGCCTCGCCCGCTGCGAGCGAGTATTGATAGAGTTGCGGCGCACCCAGGTTCCAGTGAACCTGCTTGAGATTCTTTAAGCCGAATTTGTCAGCGCCGAAGGCACCGTTGCGCACGCCCGTCTCTTGCACGAAAAAATCCTCCTAGAACTCGCGACACTCAGCGCGGCCAAGTCTGGCGCCGTCGCGATCACCGTGAATATGGGCCGTTCGGCCTCGGCTGAACGACGTAATACTGATGAACGCTGGCGTTGCCAAGCTGATCCCGCAGGATTTGGTTTATTCAAGGACCGCGCCAAACGTCGCGCATGTCAGCTCTGAATGGCTGCATCGAGAAA
The DNA here is from genome assembly GCF_024585265.1 of Bradyrhizobium sp. WBAH42. Classification (NCBI taxonomy): domain Bacteria; kingdom Pseudomonadati; phylum Pseudomonadota; class Alphaproteobacteria; order Hyphomicrobiales; family Nitrobacteraceae; genus Bradyrhizobium; species Bradyrhizobium sp. WBAH42. The sequence goes on along the minus strand of NZ_CP036533.1, from coordinate 639,320 downwards.
GTGCTGATGATCGCGCAACCAAATGCACGTTTGCGCGTTATGCCCGGTTATTGCGACGCACAATCGCGGCGCCGACGCCCTATCTTACCTCACCCTCGCCGATCAGCGCGAACGGCCCCCACATCGCGGGATAAGCGTTGCGTGGCGACGAGGCATCATCGAGATAGGCTAACATCGCGCGGCGCAAAGCTTCGGCACGACCGAGCTTCGGTTCGTTCTTGAGTAGCTCGAAGGTCGATGTGGTCAAGCGGGTCGCAGCCTCCGAATCCACGGCCCAATGCGACACCAAGAGCGCGCGGGCGCCTGCGTAGAAGAACGAGCGCGCCAATCCCGACAACGCTTCGGCACCGGGCTTGTCGCCCGCGATGGTGTTGCAGGCGGATAGCACAACCCAATCGGCATTGAGTTTGAGCTGGGCCACTTCGCTCGCGGTGAGAAGACCATCGTCGAGCTCCGTCGGCTGGTCGGGGATGGAGAGCGCAAGCGAGGGCTCCCCCAATCCCTTGACGTCGCCGGCAACGAGGCCGTGGGTGGCAAAGTAGATGATGCCGTATTGGGCAAGCGCTGCACGCTTGAGCGTCGTTTCGCTGGCGTCGCGGCCGAGATGAATATCGCCCTCAGCCGCGCCGACGTCCCTCGCCACCGCGTTCAATTCATCGGCCGTATCGGGCAGTTGCGGCAGTGCCTGGGCCAGCCGCGCACGATCCACGCCGGCGCCGCGCCAGAAGTCGGCATAGGCGATCGTCGCAATGCTGCGTGCGGCGACCTTGCCGCTCGCGGCGCGCCGGTCGGCAGGCCCTTCGGCCGCAGGGTTGAACACGGGATCGCCGAAACCGGTCATCGGCTTGATGCTCTGATCCCTGCGGGCAAAAGCGCGCAGCGATTTCAGGCTGATCACCGACGGCAGCACCGAGACGGCCTGGCGCCGCAGCAGCCAGGCAGCACTGCGGTAGCCCTCGAGCCGGTCCGGGATCGCAGCCTGCGGCTTCTCCGTGACCAGCAGATGAAACGGCAATGCGGTCAGTGCCGCCGACGGCACCACCAGCAGGTTGCGCTTGTCCTTGGTCAGCGCCTCGACCGGGCCGAGCAGCGCGACATAGAGCTCGTTGGCGAGCCCGAGATCGAACAATCCCGATTTGCCGGAGGCATCGCGCGCCTTGCCGACATCGAGCCCCCTGCGGAAGGCGGTGACTTTCTGCGTGATCGCGTCCGCTTCGAGCGGAATCTCCTTCCAATCGACGCGCTCGCGCGTGATCGCGACGACATAGCTCCGCCTGTCGACGACGGAATAGACCACCATCGCCTCGTCGGAGGCCAGCAGCGGCTGGATGTCCTTCACGGTCAGCGGCAGCGGGTTGGAAAGCAAGGAATAGTCGGGAAACTCGACCGCGAGCGTCTCCTGCAATCCGCTACGCGCGCTCGCGATCGCCGCGATCCGCGCGCGGCTGCGCTGCTCGGCCGCGACGTCACGCTGGGCCGATGGCTTCGACACCGCAGCGATGATCGCCTTGTCGAGCGCTTCGGACTCGGCCGCGAGATCCTGATCCTTGCGCACGAGCTCGGCGAGCCGGTCGCTGCCGGCGGCGAGCCGCACCGCGAGCTTGTTCACGGCGGAAGCAGCAGAGGATTGCGAGCCGCGCTGGATCGCACCGAGGGCGTCGTCGAGCGCCTTCTCGCTCGCGAGCAGCGATTGCTGCCTCGCCGCGAACAGGATCGGCAACACGACACGCAGCTGCACACGGTTGGCCGCGAGCGTCCTCTGCGCCAACGGCAAGGCGTCCGCCGTCCGTCCCGTCGCCTGCAGGAAATCGGCGAGATTGCTCGTCGAGGTCGCGACATCGGGGTGATCGGGCCCGAGCGCACTCTCGCGGATCGCCAGCGCGCGGCGATACAGCGGCTCGGCATCGGCATAACGCTGCTGGTGCTGGTAGAGCCCGGCGAGATTGTTGAGCGAGCGCGCGACGTCGGGGTGGTCCGGCCCCAGCACCTTTTCACGGATTGCGAGCGAGCGCTTGATCGGCGCTTCGGCATCGGCGTCGCGGTCGAGGTCGCGCTCGACCTGTCCGATGTTGTTCAGGACCGTGGCGACCGCGGGATGCTCGGGACCTGCGGCCTTCTGATAGATCGCGAGCGCACGCCGGAACAGCGGCTCGGCATCGGCAAAGCGCTCCTGCTTCACATAGAGCGTGGCGAGATTGTTGAGGGCCCGGCCGACATCTGGATGCTCGCGCGACAGGCTCTTTTCGCTGACGGCGAGCGCGCGCTTGAACAGCGGCTCGGCTTCAGTGAAGCGGCCCTGCCGCTGATACAGCGCGGCGAGATTGGTCAGTTCGGGCGAGATCAAGGCGGTGTCGAGGCCGAGCGACTTTTCCATCAGCGCGATCGCGCGCTTGTAGACCGGCTCGGCCAGATCGTCGCGGCCCTGCCCGGCATAGACCTGGCCGAGATTGTTGAGCGCCGCAGAGAGCTCGCGCCCGTCATTGCCCTTCTCCAGGCTCGCGACCATGGCCTGCGCCAGGGGCAGCGCTTCCGCATATTTGCCGGCCTGGTTGAGCGCGTTGATCCGCGCCCCCTGTGCGGCGAGGTCGCCCTTTTGGGCGAGGGCCGGGGTAGCCAGCAGGGTGGTGATGGCGAGCGCCAGACCCGCAGTCCATGCCAAACGTCGACGCGTCATGACCCCTCTCGCTGCGTACCCGACAACCGTCACGGTCATGGGTCGCGGCGATCGGTAGCGGCGTTCAAGCGGTTGCGCCCTGGTCCATCCTCGTGCGCGCCTCGCCAGCGAGGCGGACCAGCATCTTGCGCAGGCCCGTGCCATCCGTCACCCGTTCCGGGAAGTCCAGCCGCAGCGCGGCTTGCCCGTCTTGCATGTCGAGGCCTTCAGGGTCACAGCCAGTACAGCGCCAGTCGCCCTCGGCGGCGCCGAGCAGCTTCGTTGCGTAGAGATTCAGGGCATCGCGATGGTCTGCGTTCATGTGCTCGACGGCGCTCGCCTCCGCCGCCAGCAGGTCCTCGGCGCCGGTGAGGTCGGTCAGGAATTGCTCGGGCTTGAGGTCGACGATCCGGCCGAAGCCGGCGACCAGATGGGTTCCCGTGGGCCGGATCCGGAAGAAGGAGAAATCCTTAAAGGAAACAAAGCCTTCCGCCGAGGGATGGGCACTGAGATACCGTCGCTGGAGCAGATCCTTGTCGGAATTGGCCTCCTCGGCTCGGCCCGACAGCATGATCCGGGCGCCTTCCAGGGGATCGCCGGCCACGCGCTCGTCCAGCATCAGCGAGACCCTGCAGTCCGCGAGGATGTTCCTGGTATGCACGGCAAGGCGCGAGATCAACAGGATCGGCGAGCCGTCGGGATGACTGGCGAGATTGACCAGGGAACAATAGGGATCGCCGCTGCCGGTCATCAGCGTCGCCAAGGCCCCCTGCCGGGACCGCCTCAGCAGCGATCTGGCGAGCCTTGCGGGGTCGAAATCGGGGGTCGGTTGCATCGGCTTTCTCAGCTCAGGTGGTTGCAAGGTGGGCCTTTTTTCGGGTAAACGGGGGCCCGGTTATGGGTCGAGACGCGGCGAATCTGCCGTGTCTCGTGGAACTTGGTCACACTTCAGCCCAGCTTGCATTGCTCGGTGACAAGGTTCGAACGCCACTTCGGCACCCATGTATGCGGCGCATCACTGGATCGCTCGCCGTTTCAAGCCACGACCCAAACGGAAAGCAGAAAGCAGAGAGGCTCATGCCCACAATCGCTTTGGTCGACGACGACCGCAACATTCTCACATCCGTCTCGATCGCGCTGGAAGCCGAAGGCTACCGTATCATGACCTACACCGACGGTGCCTCCGCACTCGACGGTTTCCGGACCACCCAGCCCGATCTCGCCATCCTCGACATCAAGATGCCGCGCATGGACGGCATGGAGACGCTCCGCCGTCTCAGGCAGAAGTCCGACCTGCCGGTGATCTTCCTCACCTCCAAGGACGAGGAGATCGACGAGCTGTTCGGCCTCAAGATGGGCGCCGACGATTTCATCCGCAAACCGTTTTCGCAGCGTCTGCTGGTCGAGCGCGTCAAGGCGGTGCTGCGCCGCTCGGCGCCGAAGGACCCGACCGTCGCGCCGAAAGAGAACGACGCCAAGGCGCTCGACCGCGGCCTTCTGCGCATGGATCCGGAACGCCATACCTGCACCTGGAAGAACGAGCCGGTGACGCTCACCGTCACCGAATTCCTGATCCTGCAGGCGCTCGCGACTCGGCCCGGCGTGGTGAAGAGCCGCAACGCGCTGATGGACGCCGCCTATGACGACCAGGTCTATGTCGACGACCGCACCATCGACAGCCACATCAAGCGGCTGCGCAAGAAGTTCAAGGTGGTCGACAACGAGTTCGAGATGATCGAGACGCTCTACGGCGTCGGCTACCGTTTCAAGGAAGCCTGAGGCGCACCCTCCAGCGCGATCGAGAGCATCTCCGGTTCTCGTTCCATCGGGACGAGGATCGCTCTAGGATGCGGGGACCTTCGCACGGGCCGTCCTAACGCGGGCGTAAGCATTGCTTGACCGAACGCAGCCTGAGCCTAACCAGAGCGCCGGGGATCTCGCATCCGACGGCGTTCAGGAGCACGTTGCCGACGACAAGCCGCAAGGCTTCCGGCCGCTGAACTGGCTGAAACGCGCCGGGCAGTTCTTCTTCGCGCTGTCCTTCTCGAGCCTCACCCGCCGCATCGTCTCGCTCAACCTCGCCGGCCTCGTCGCGCTGGTGGCGAGCATCCTGTACCTGTCGCAATTCCGTGCCGGCCTGATCGACGCGCGCGCCCAGAGCCTCCTGGTCCAGGCCGAGATCATCGCCGGCGCGATCGCGGCCTCCGCCACGGTGCAGACCAACGCCATCACCATCGATCCCGATCGGCTGCTCGACCTCAAGCCGGGCGAGACCTATGGCGGCTCGGACGAGTATTCGCCGCTGGACTTCCCGATCAATCCGGAGCGCGTCGCGCCGGTGCTGCGCACCCTGATCTCGCCGACCAAGACGCGCGCCCGCATCTACGATCCCAACGGCAGCCTGCTGCTCGACAGCCGCAACCTCGAAAACGTGCTGCGCTTTCCGCTGCCGCCACCGGCCGAGCAACCCGGCATCATCGAGCGCGGCAAGGTCGCGGTGCGCACCTGGCTGAACCGTGGCGACCTGCCGCTCTATCGCGAGCTCGGGCCCGAGAACGGCAATGGCTATGCCGAAGTGGGCGACGCCCTGCAGGGCCAGAAGCGCTCGATGGTGCGGGTCAATGCACGCGGCGAGGTGATCGTCTCGGTCGCGGTCCCCGTGCTGCGCTCGCGCGCGATCCACGGCGCCTTGATGCTGTCGACGCAAGGCGACGACATCGACCAGATGGTCACCGCCGAGCGCCTCGCCATCCTGAAGGTCGGCGGCGTCGCCGCCGCCGTCATGATCATGCTGTCGCTCCTGCTGGCGAGCACGATCGCGGGTCCCGTGCGCCGGCTCGCCGACAGCGCCGAGCGCGTCCGCCGCCGCATCAAGGCCCGCATCGAAATCCCCGATTTCACCCGCCGCCGCGACGAGATCGGCCACCTCTCCGGCGCGCTGCGCGACATGACCAGCGCGCTCTACAGCCGCATCGAGGCGATCGAGATGTTCGCCGCCGACGTTGCCCATGAATTGAAGAACCCGCTGACCTCGCTGCGCTCGGCGGTCGAGACGCTGCCGCTGGCGCGCAACGAGAACAGCCGCGCGCGCCTGCTCGAGGTGATCGAGCACGACGTCAAGCGGCTCGACCGGCTGATCTCGGACATCTCCGACGCCAGCCGTCTCGATGCCGAGCTGCAGCGCCAGGATGCGATCCCGGTCGATTTGCGCCGCCTGCTGACCACGCTGGTGTCCGTCGCCAATGAAACCAAGCTCGGCCACGACGTCGCGGTCGAGACACGCTTCGAGGGCCGCAGCCCGACCGACACCTTTGCCGTGAGCGGCCACGATTCCCGGCTCGGGCAGGTCGTCTCCAACCTGCTCTCCAACGCGCAATCCTTCTCCGAACGCGGCAGCAAGGTGCGCCTCACCTGCCGGCGCGTGCGCTCCGAGATCGAGATCGTGGTCGACGACGACGGCCCCGGCATTCGCGAGGACGCGCTGGAGCGCATCTTCGAGCGCTTCTATACCGACCGTCCGCATCAGGGCTTCGGCCAGAATTCCGGCCTCGGCCTGTCGATCTCCAAGCAGATCGTCGACGCTCATGGCGGACGGATCTGGGCAGAGAACCGCCCTGGCCCGCCGGACGCCGACGGCACTCCGACAATTGCCGGCGCGCGCTTCGTGGTGAGGCTGCCGGCGCTATGAGTGACGGCGGGCCCAGCGTTCACGCCTCCGCCGTCAAGGTCGGGACACTCGCCGTGCTGATCCGCGGGCCCTCGGGGTCCGGCAAGTCGCGGCTTGCCTTCGATCTGATCATGGCCGGACGCTCAGGCGTTGTGGAAAGCGCCGTTCTGGTCGGCGATGACCGTGTCCATCTGGCGACACTCGGCCATGAAATTGAGGTCCGCCCCGCGCCTCGCCTGGCCGGCCTGATCGAGATCCGGGGCCTCGGAATCCGCCGCTGCGACTTCGTGGAGCATGCGACCGTCGGTCTCGTGGTCGATCTGGCCGCCGCGGACGCCGAGCGGCTGCCGCCGGCCGAAGCCCTGAAAACCAGCATTTTTGGTGTCGAAATACCGCGAATCCCCGTTGCCCGCGACTATTCGCCCCTTCCTCTGGTTGTTGCGGCCTTGACCACTACCAAGAGTTCATCTTCCGTTAACCCTTCAGGCGATTGTTTGAAGGGAAATGGTAACCATATGAACCCCACTATCGCGACCGAATAGACCGGCGCAGCTCCCCTCATACATCCGTATAGATTCAGGGAGATACGCAACATCCCCTCTTGCGCGGGGGCTCTGGATGGTCAAAGTGGCGCGTTCGTGCGGTGCACCAAAAGCGCCCGCGAGGAGTTTTCCGATGATTGGTCTAGTACTTGTGACCCACGGGCGCCTTGCCGACGAATTCAAGGCGGCGCTTGAGCATGTCATGGGCCCACAAAAGCAAATCGAAGCGATCACGATCGGCGCCGAGGATGATTCCGATCTCTGCCGAAGCGACATCATCGAGGCGGTCAACCGCGTCGATTCCGGCGACGGCGTTGCGATCCTCACCGACATGTTCGGCGGCACGCCGTCGAACCTGGCAATATCCTGCATGAGCCGGCCCAAGGTCGAAGTGCTCGCGGGCATCAACCTGCCCATGCTGGTGAAGCTCGCCAAGGTGCGCGAGGAGCGACCGCTGCCCGACGCGATCGCGATGGCGCAGGAAGCCGGCCGCAAATACGTCACCATCGCCAGCCGCGTGCTCGCAGGCAAATGAGCGAGGAGGCGCCACAAGCCGCGACCGGCGTGCCCGCGGGCGCGATCTCCAAGGATCTCCTGATCATCAACAAGCGCGGCCTGCATGCGCGCGCCTCGGCGAAGTTCGTCCAGGCGGTCGAGCGCTTCGACGCGCAGGTGTGGGTGACGCGCGGCGGCGAGACAGTCGGCGGCACCTCGATCATGGGCCTGATGATGCTCGCCGCGGGGCCCGGCACGACGATCACGGTGGCGGCGGCAGGGACCGACGCCGAAGCCGCGCTGGCGGCGATCACGGAGCTCGTGGAGAGCAAGTTCAACGAGGAAGGGGTCTGAGCCACGCGCTCGGCACCGTCGGGTGGGCAATGCGAAGCGTGCCCACCACATCTCATGATCATTGAAAGTTCGTGGGCACGGCGCTTCGCGCCTTTGCCCACCCTGCGGCACTACGGCAGCCCGGCTATTTCCCCGGCGGCGCGATGTAGACGTTCCAGCTCATCGATGGGCCGGCCTTGCCGCTCGTGAAGCGGCGCGTGCTCATCACCATGCGCTCGGCGTTCGGCGCAACCTCCGACACCCATTTCTCGAATCCAGGCAGGCGGCCATCGGTCGGATCGAACACGCCGATGAAGCCGTATCGCTTGACGTCGTCGAGCGACGTCAGACCCGAGCTCCACGGCTCGTTCGGCGTGAACGCTGCGGGGTGATCCGGGCTGTAGAACACCATCGGCTGGATCGACTCCATGGTGCCGGCAACGACCGCCCAGCGCGAGGCAAAGCGCATGTGCCATTCCTGAGTCAGCTTGCGCGCCAGCTCCGAGCGCGCGCCGTAGGTTGCGGTGTTGCCGGCATTGGCCTCCATCTCGCGCGCGGCGATGAGGGGCGAGGCCGCAAGCGTCGCGGCGCTGAGCACGAGCCAGATCGCCGCGATGTTGAACAGCGCGGCGCTCTGCACGCGCAGCGTCGGGATCGCGACCAGCGCGAGCGGGACCAGGAAGAACAGCGAGATGCCCCAATCGGTCTTCATGTAGATGCTGAACACCAGCGCGCCGAGCGGCGGGCCGAAGGCGACGATGAGCTGGATGATCCAGACGTTCAGCGCCTGCGAGACATTGACGCCCGCATTGGCGCCGCGCGACCAGGCGCGCGTGACGATGCGCAAGGGCGCCCCCAGCAGCAATTTGACCCAAGGCGGCACCAGCGCCATGGCGAGTGCCGCGAGCGCCACCGGCAAGGCCAGCAGCGCGAAATTGTGCAGCACATAGCCCGCGACGAGCTGATGCACCTGGCTCTTGTCCTGCAGGCTGTAGGTGTCGCCGGCATAGGTCAGCGGCACGAAATGCGCATCCGCCAGCCAGACGATGTGCGGGATCATCGCCGCCACCATCGTGGCGATCGCGACCCACGGCGCGGGCGACGACAGGAAGCGCAACCGGTTGGGATGGATCAGCGCGGCGAGCCCGATCGCGCCGATCATGGTCAGCACCCAATATTTGGTCATCAGCGCCAGCGCGCCGGCAAGCCCGAGCAGGATTCCGGATTGCCAGCTCCGCTTCTCGAATGCGTTGAGATAAGCGAGCACCAGGAGCGGCAGCGTGACGAGCTGGAGCAGGTCCGGATTGTACTTGAAGCCCTTGAAATTGAAGATCGGGTAGAGCGCGATCATCGCCGCGACCAGGAACGCGCGGCGCGCATCGACCACGCGCAAGGCGATCAGCCAGCAGAGCACCATGCCGATGCTCACCATTGCCATCGCCAGCGCATAGGTCGCCCAATCCGCCGCCGGGAACACCGCGAACCAGAGGCCGGCCACCCAGCCCGACAGCGGCGGGTGCTTGCCATAGCCCCAGAGGAATTTCTGGCCCCAGCCCCAGGCTTCTGCGACGTCCATGTGAACGTCCTGCGCCGCCTTCAGATTGATCAGGATGAAGGTCCAGAGCACCGCATGCAGGAGGGCGAATTGGATCACCAGCCACAGGCGCGCCTCGGGGCGGACCGCGCAGGCAACCAGGAAGGCCCGGAAGCGGTCGTAACTCAAGCGGGTCTTTGCCCGCGTTCTGGAGGAGGGAAGAGAGGTCGTGGACATGGGCCGTGCGTAGCGCGTTTTGGCCCCTCATGGAATCAGCTTGGCGTGAACAAAGGCCCTGAAAATACAGCAATATGGTTGCCGCACGGGGATGTGAGTGGTATCCCGCGCCCATGACGACCGTCCCCATTTCCAACATCCGCAATTTCTCCATCGTCGCCCATATCGACCATGGAAAATCGACGCTGGCCGACCGCCTGATCCAGATGACCGGCGGCCTTTCCGACCGCGAAATGGCGGGCAAGGAGCAGGTGCTCGATTCCATGGACATCGAGCGCGAGCGCGGCATCACCATCAAGGCGCAGACGGTGCGCCTCGCCTACCGCGCCAAGGACGGCAAGGACTACATCTTCAACCTGATGGACACGCCCGGCCATGTCGACTTCGCCTACGAGGTCTCGCGGTCGCTGGCGGCCTGCGAAGGTTCCCTGCTCGTGGTCGACGCCAGCCAGGGCGTCGAGGCTCAGACGCTCGCCAACGTCTACCAGGCGCTCGACAACAATCACGAGATCGTCCCGGTCCTGAACAAGGTCGACCTGCCCGCGGCCGAGCCCGAGAAGGTCAAGCAGCAGATCGAGGACGTCATCGGCATCGACGCCTCGGATGCGGTGATGATCTCGGCCAAGACCGGCCTCGGCGTCCCCGACGTGCTGGAAGCCATCGTCACCCGCCTGCCGCCGCCGAAGGGCGACCGCGACGCCACGCTGAAGGCGCTGCTGGTCGACAGCTGGTACGACGTCTATCTCGGCGTCGTCGTGCTGGTGCGGATCGTCGACGGCAGCATGAAGAAGGGCCAGCGCGTGCGCATGATGGGCACCGGCGCGGCCTACGACGTCGAGCGCGTCGGCTTCTTCACGCCGAAGATGCAGCAGGTCGAAGAGCTCGGCCCCGGCGAGATCGGCTTCATCACCGCCGCGATCAAGGAAGTCGCCGACACCCGCGTCGGTGACACCATCACCGACGACAGGAAGCCGGTCGCGGACATGCTGCCGGGCTTCAAGCCGGCTATCCCGGTCGTGTTCTGCGGCCTGTTCCCGGTCGATGCCGACGACTTCGAGACGCTGCGCGCCGCGATGGGCAAGCTGCGCCTCAACGACGCCAGCTTCTCCTTCGAGATGGAGACGTCAGCTGCGCTCGGCTTCGGCTTCCGCTGCGGCTTCCTGGGGCTTCTTCACCTCGAGATCATCCAGGAGCGGCTGTCGCGCGAATTCGATCTCAACCTGATCGCGACCGCGCCGAGCGTCATCTACAAGATGAAGCTCACCGACGGCCAGGAGATCGAGATCCACAATCCCGTCGACATGCCGGACGTGGTCAAGATCGCCGAGATCGACGAGCCCTGGATCGAGGCGACGATCCTGACGCCCGACGAATATCTCGGCAGCGTCCTGAAGCTGTGCCAGGACCGCCGCGGCGCGCAGAAGGAGCTCACTTACGTCGGCTCCCGCGCCATGGTGAAATACGACCTGCCGCTCAACGAAGTCGTGTTCGACTTCTACGACCGCCTGAAGTCGGTGTCGAAAGGCTACGCCTCGTTCGACTATCACCTGACCGACTACAAGCCGGCCGACCTCGTCAAGATGCAGATCCTGGTCAATGCCGAGCCGGTCGATGCGCTCTCGATGCTGGTCCACCGCACCCGCGCCGAAGGGCGCGGCCGCGCCATGGTCGAGAAGATGAAGGAGCTGATCCCGCCGCACATGTTCCAGATCCCGATCCAGGCGGCGATCGGCGGCAAGGTGATCGCGCGCGAGACGGTGCGCGCGCTGCGCAAGGACGTCACCGCAAAATGCTACGGCGGCGACATCACGCGCAAGCGCAAGCTTCTGGAGAAGCAGAAGGAAGGCAAGAAGAAGATGCGGCAGTTCGGCAAGGTCGACATCCCGCAGGAGGCCTTCATCGCCGCGCTGAAGGTGGACAGCTGAGGCGACGCTCGGGACGGGCCGGCGCGGTCGCCGAGGCCGGCAAACAGGCGGCAAACAAAAAAGCGCGAAAACAACCCCATGCACAGTAGCCGCCCCCTTGGCGGCACTGTGCTTTTTTCGATTTTACGAAGTCGGCTTGCTCCGTCGGGCAAAACAGGGGTATGGTGGCATCATCGCAGCAGGCCGGATGAGCCAGCACGATCGTCCATCTGCATTTTTTAAAGTACCGATCATTTCATTCATGAACGGAGCTGTCATGCAGCGACGCGAGCTTCTCGCACTGATCGGTGCCGCGGCGGCCTGGTCACCCCTTGCTCGCGCGCAACAGCCAAAGAAAGTCCCCCATATTGTCTTCTTGACCACCGGCTCGATCGAGCAAACCCGCACTTCGGTGGCTGCCTTTCAGCAAGGACTACGCGAACGCGGTTATATCGACGGCGAGAATATCATCGTAGAGCTTCGAGCAGCCGATTCAAAGGTCGAACAACTCCCGGCGTTGGCGAGTGACCTCGTCCGTCTGAATCCTGCTCTTATAGTTGCAGCGAATTCGCTTGCTGCGCGGGCCGTGCAGCAAGCCACCAAATCGATTCCTGTTGTTGTGCCAGTTATGGGCGACCCAATCGAAGACGGACTCGTTGCCAGCATCGCCCGACCAGGAGGTAACATCACCGGACTGACCTTCATCGGCCCGCAGCTTGTTCCCAAGCGGCTCGCGCAATTGAAGGAAGCTTTGCCCATGGCGTCTCGGATAGCAGCGATTTGGCACCCGGCTGCATACGGCAAGTCTACAATTCAAGGCATGATCAGCGGTGCGGAGTCAGCATCAAAAACCGTAGGCGTTCATTTGCAACTCATTGCTGTCCAAGATCCTGACGGGCTGGGCGAGGCGTTTTCCGCGCATGCGGGCGCGCGCGCCGATGCATTCTTCCTATTTCCCAGCCCGATGTTCTTCATTGCACGCAAGCGCATCGTCGAGCTCGCCGCAGAACATCGGCTGCCGCTTTTTGCCATTGGCAAGGAATTTGTTCAACTCGGTGCGCTACTGTCCTACGGAGCGGATATCATCGACTTGAACCGGCTATGCACTGAATACGTCGATAAGATCCTCAAGGGCGCCAAGCCCGGGGATCTGCCGGTCGAGCAACCGACCAAGTATGAACTATTCATCAACCTCAAGACTGCAAAGACACTCGGGATCGAAGTTCCTGCTACATTGCTGGCCCGCGCGGACGGGGTGATAGAATGATCGACTGATGCAAGTCGATGCATGCAAGCCCGCGGACGGCCGGTCTTTTCGTCCCGTTCCCGAGGTGTTGACCAAGGCCGCGTGAGGTCGGTTTCGTCAAGTTCGACGGCTTCGTAGGGTGGGCAAAGCGAAGCGTGCCCACTGCTTGTGTGCCGCCGGGAAGAGTGGTGGGCACGGCGCTCGGCGCGCCTTTGCCCACCCTACGAAAGCTGTGCTCGCCTTCGCTTCTCGCGGCGGATCATCACGGCATCTTCTTCTTCGCCTCGACGTAGCGTGCAAAATTGTCGAGGATCGCCTGCCAGCCACTCCGCTGCTGCTCCTCCGAGTGCGTGGTCTCGGCGTCGAAGACGACGCGGACGACAACGCCTTTTGCGCCGGGCACGAACTCAACCTCGGCCTGGCGATCACCGAACGCGTATTCGATCCGCTGGTGTTCGACGATTTTCGTGTAGGTGCCGGCGAAGTCAAAACCCATGCTGCCGTCCTTGGCTTCCATCCGCGACGAGAAGGCGCCGCCCTCCCGCAGGTCGACCGTCGCCTTGGTCGTATGCCAGTCGTCGGACGCGGTATTCCAGTTCACGATGTCGGCTGGCGTCGTATAGGCGCGCCAAACCTGATCAATCGGGGCGGCTACGCTGGTTTCGACGGTGATCCTCATTGGCATTGCTCCAGTTGCAATTTGACGGCTCGAATTGACGAAATCACGTCACGTGTGCCGGGTCATCTCCGGCACGTCCGAGGCGTGTCAACCCAAGGACGATCGAGGGCGGTCCATGCCGACATGGTGCGGCATCAATGCGCAAAAAAGTCAGGAAAGTCGTATTGCCGCGGGCTCGTTCACCTCGTCCGCTTGCGGGAGAGGCATAGGCCGCCTTTGGCGGCCGTCGTCTCAAAAAACGCCGAGGCAAGGCCTCGGCTAAGGCGCAGCGCCGGGTGAGGGCTTTCTCCACTTGGGGATTGTCCCACTGCGGAAACACCCTCTCCCCAACCCTCTTCCGCAAGCGGGAGAGGGAGCGCACCTCCGTTATTGGAACGATCAAGCCTCATTTCATCGCGCTCTCGCGATGCTCGCTAACGATGCGACGAAGTTCGGTGGCTTTCGGTTACACCTTCGCTCTTCGGCCGACCGCGAACACCTCGCTTGACCACCCTGCGCGCTCTTCAGATCGGCCTTGTCTTCCCTCGAATGGCCATCGCCCGTTTCAGGGCCTGCTCGGCATCGGCGTGGCGACCTTGATTGTTGTAGAGGCTGGCGAGGTTGTCGAGGACGCCAGCAAGATCCGGATGATCAGGGCCGAAGGTTTTCTCGAAAATAGCCACCGACTGCTTGAACAGCCGCTCGGCCTCGGCGTTGCGTCCCTGACGCCCGTAGAGCGCACCGAGATTGTTCAGCGCTTGCGCGATGTCGGGATGATCAGGGCCGTACGCCTTCTCGGTCACGGCCATCGCCCGCTGCAGCAGCCGCTCGGCATCGGCGTAGCGATGCTGCTGGGTGTAGGTATCGGCCAAATTGTTCATCAGCACCGTGGCTTCGGGATCGTCGGGGCCGAGCGCTTTCTGCAGCACGGCGAGGCCCCGCTCGAACAGCGGCTCGGCCTGATCGTAGCGGCCCTGGCTGCTGTAGACGGCGCCGAGATTGCACAGCGGCAACACGATGGACGGATCGTCGGGTTCGAGCACTTTCTCGTCGATGGCGATCGATCGCTTCAGGAGCGGCTCCGCTTCCGCGTAGCGTCTTTCCGCGCGGTAGAGATCGCCGAGATTGTTCAGCACCATTGCGACTTCCGCGTGTTCCGGACCGAGCGTCTTCTCGCGGATGGCCAGCGCGCGCTTGTACAGCGGCTCGGCAACGGCGTATTCGCCGAGATTGTGATGGATCGTACCGAGGTCGCTCAGCGGCATCGCGACGCGCGCATCGTCAGGGCCGAACTCCCTTTCGTGAAGGGCCAGAGACTTCTGAGCCAACGGCAAGGCTTCCATGTATTTCCCGGCCCGATAAAGCTCCTTCATCTGCCGCGTCAGCGCGTCCGTCTCGTCCCCTTCGGCATGAGATGGCGCGCCGAATGGCAGGCTCAGGGCAAGCGCCGTGACTGCAACACGGATCGATGCTTTCAGCGCCTTCATCGTGCCTTCCCTCGTCGCATCCTGCGCTGCTCCTCAGATCGGCCTTGTCTTGCCCCGGATGGCCATCGACCGTTTCAGGACCTGCTGGGCATCGGCATAGCGGCCTTGATACTTGTAGAGACCGGCGAGGTTATCCAGAACGCCGGCGAGATCCGGATGGTTGGGGCCGAGGGTTTTCTCGAAGGTGGCCACCGACCGCTTGAACAGCTGCTCGGCCTCCGCGTTACGGCCCTGACGCCCATAGAGTGCAGCCAGATTGTTCTGCGCCTGCGCGATGTCGGGATGATCGGGGCCGAACGCCTTCTCGGTCACCGCCATCGACCGCTTCAGCAGCCGCTCGGCATCGGCATAGCGATGCCGATTGATATAGGCGTCGGCCAAATTGTTCATCAGCACCGTCGCTTCGGGATCGTCGGGGCCAAGCGCTTTCTGCAGCACGGCGAGGCCTCGCTTGAACAGCGGTATAGCCTGATCGTACCGGCCCTGATGGCTGTAGACCGCGCCGAGATTGCTCAACGCCGGCACGATCGACGGATTGTCGCTCCTCTCGTTGATGGCGATCGAGCGCTTGAGTAGCGGCTCCGCTTCCGCGTAACGCTCTTCCGCGCGATAGAGATCGCCGAGATTGTTCAGCACCATTGCGACCTCAACATGATTCGGACCGAGTGTCTTCTCCCGGATGGCCAGCGCCCGCTTGTACAGCGGTTCAGCAACGGCATATTGGCCGAGATTGTAATGGATCGTACCGAGGTCGTTCAGCGGCATCGCGACGAGCGCACCATCGGGGCCGAACTCCTTCTCGCGGAGGGCCAGCGACTTCTGGGCCAACGGCAGTGCTTCCATGTACTTCCCGGCCCGATAAAGCTCCTTCATCTGCCGGGTCAGCGTGCCCGCCTCGTCCTCTTCGGCATAGGATGGCACGCCGAACGACAGGCTCAAGGCAAGCGCAGTAACTGCAACGCAGATCGATGCTTTCAGAGCCTTCATCACGCGTTCCTTGGTCGCGGTTCTCACCGACATACGCGACTTTGGTGCAGCCGGAAGGCGGAATGGTTCAAAGTCCTCGCCTGGGCGCCCCCGGCCAGGGGCACAAGAAAGATCGAGGTGTTGCCTCCCGCCAACCTCTGATCCAGGCGTGCTGCCGGCGACGCCTCGCCGGGTATCTGGCCCGTGATCCAGGTGGACTGCTTACGAACATTTGGAGCGTGCTATAGTCTGGCTGTCGCACGGCAGCTTTCGAGCGAGGTCAGATGAGACGGCGCGCATTCATCGGGCTGATGACGGGAGCAATCGGCTGGCCGCTCATCGCACGCGGCCAGCAGTCTTCCGCAACGCCGCGCGTCGTCCAGTTGGGACCGGTCGAAGTTCCCGCGCAGATCGCAGCAACCAAAAGGCTGCTTGCAGAGCTTGGTTACGTCGAGGGACGGCTTCGACTCGAGTTTCGTCACGCAGCCGGAGATGCAGATGCACTACCGGCGCTCGCGCAGGAGATCGTGCGGGATGGCCGGGTGGACGTGATCATCGCAATCAGCACACCTGCCGCTCTCGCGGCCTACAAGGCAACGCGAACCATCCCGATCGTGACCCTTGCTGCCGTCGATCCCGTCGCATCCGGACTGGCCGACAGCCTCGCCCGCCCTGGCCGCAACGTGACCGGCATCGCGGTCTTCTCGGAGGAAACCACTGCAAAGCGGATCGAGCTCATGCGGGAGATCATGCCCCAGGCCGTGCGCCTCGGAACTGTCACGACAAAGGTGTCGAGCGGTGCACAGAGTCTCACGCCTGTTCTGGAGGCCGGCCGCAAGCTCGGCTTTCAGGTTGAAACCATCAACATCGATGATCCCGCAAGCATCGGGACGATGCTGAGCGCGGACAACCTTGCCCAATTTGACGGTCTTGTTTTCGTTCCGGACGTCGTGCTCAGCGGCCACCAGGCCGAAGTCATCAGGCTGGTGAACCTGAGCGGGAAGCCCGCGATCTTTGCTTCACCCGATTGGGTCGCGAACGGCGCCTTCATGTCGTTCGGCCCCGACTTTGCAGACGCAGGGCGCCGCCTGATTGCGCAGGTTGATCGCGTTCTGCGGGGCGCAAAGCCGGGCGACCTGCCTTTCGAACGACCCACCAAGTTCGACCTCAGGATCAATCTCCGCATCGCCAGGGCGCTGGGTCTCGACCTGCCCGCAACTGTCGTCGCCCGCGCCGACGAAGTGATTGAGTAACCCATCTTACCCGGGCACAACCGCCCTGCCCCTCGCCCGGTAAGCCATCATCCCTGCTGCGAAGCATCAACAAGACAAAAAGCACGAAGAAACGCATGAAGGTGATGCAGGCGTGCGTCTGCACGCCCGATCCCTGATCGATCATTGCCCGAGCTGTTGGAGCACAGCAGACCACAACGCGAGCGGCTCCCTGAGCGCTCCGGGTTCGTTCGGCTTTTGGCGAACGGCCGTGTGCACCATGACGAGTTTGGAGGCCGGATCGACCAGGATGACCTGACCGCGAATGCCGAGCAGGGCAAATCGGCGCTGCTCGCCGGGGAGGAGCCACACCTGATAGCCATAGCCGAAATAGCGCGTGGCCACGTGCGGGGCGAGATGGCCATCCGCCGGCCGCACGGTCGTGGCATCCAGCAGCCACTGCCGGGGGATCAGCTGCCGGCCCTCCCAGGCGCCGTCATGGGCGAGCAACCGGGCGAGGCGCGCATAATCGCGCAAGGTTGCGTTGAAGCAGCAAAAGGCGATCTCCTGCCCGCTGCCGTCGATCACCCAGGAGGCATCCGCCTCGGTGCCGATGGGATCCCAGATCCGGTCGTGGAGATAATCGGCAACCGCCGTGCCGGTGGCGGCGCGCAGGACCAGGCCGAGGATCTCGGTTTCAACGCTGGCATAGTGGAATTTGGTGCCTGGCGGTGCGGTTCGGGTGTTGAACTGCGCGACGATGGCGGCGGGATCTTTCGGCGGGCCGGCGAACAGGGCCCGCCCAAGCCGGGCGATGTCGTCATTCCCGTCGTAGACTTCCGAGAATTCGACGCCCGACGACATGTTCAACAAGGCGCGTATGGACGTGTTGCCATATTCCGTGCCTGCAAGGCCGGGAACGTAGGTCACGACGACGTCATCGATCGACTTGATCCGTCCCTCCGAGACCGCGATCCCGACCAGCATGGCCACCAGCGTCTTCGCCATGGACTGCGAGACAAAGCGGTGGTGATCGGTCCGCGCATATTGATAGTGCTCGTAGAGGATGGTGTCGTCCCTGGCGATCAGGAGTCCCGTCGCCGGGTTGCGCTTGAGGTAGTCCGCGATGCCGAGCTTTTCGGTACCAAAACTGTAGGTGATCGACGGCTCCGGCGCGCGCTTGAATTGCCAGGCCGTCGTCGCGCGAGCGACCCGGCGCGAGGGATAGATCTCGCCGAAATGGCTGTAGCTGCCGACGAGCCTGTCGAGCTCCGGGGCGGCTCCCCGCGTGCCGACCGGATAGCCTTCCGCCGCGCCGTAGAGCTCGGCATCGGGACCGCTGTCCGAAAAGACCGGCCCCGGCTTGGCGGGCGCGCTTCGGACGTCCTGCGCGCATGCCGGGGCCGTCCAGACGGCGGAGGCGAAAATGACGGACAAAAAAAGCCTGCGGCACCCGCGTGGCCTGCACAGCGCTCCCCGGATCATTGCACTTGCCTCCTCGCACGTTCGTGTGTGTGTGCGCTTATGAGAACAACATCGCAGGCCAGTGACGCGCGGCATGCTATCACTACGAGCAGACGGTGTCAGCCGGCGGTGGCCACCCGCCTTGCTCTTGCCCCGCAGATAAGTCACCATCCATCCCGCGCACCATCAACAAGAGCAAAAGCGCTGAGGAAACGCATGAGCAAGCCGTCAAGCTTCGACTATGGCTGGGTCGTTGTCGCCGCAGGTGCGCTGATGACCTGCATCGGGTTCGGTACGATGCTGTCGCTGGCGGTGTTCTTGCAGCCGATCTCGGAGGCGATGGGCTGGTCGCGCGCCGGCGTGTCGGCGGCCGCGACGCTGGATTTCCTCTGCATGGGATTCGCCGCATTCCTATGGGGCACGCTGTCGGACCGGTTCGGCACCCGCATCGTGGTGCTCTCGGGAAGCGTTCTGCTGGGACTAGGTCTCGTCACCGCGAGCCAGGCCGCAAGCTTGTGGCAATTCCAGCTCTGCTTCGGTGTGCTGATCGGGATCGCCGTGGGCAGCTTCTACGCGCCGATGATGGCGCTCGCGAGCGCCTGGATCGAGAAGAACCGCAGCCTCGCCGTGGCGCTGGTGTCCGCCGGCATGGGCGTGTCGCCAGTGACGGTCGCGCCGGCCGCGAGCTGGCTGATCACGGCCTATGATTGGCGCACCGCGATGCTGATGATCGGCTGCGCTGCCTGGGCGCTGTTGATCCCCGCCTGCTTCCTGGTGCGGCCGGCGCCGTCAGCCGCGGGCTCCGCAACGACGGACGCGACGCCGGCGGTCGAGATGAACGCGGCGCAGGCGCTGCGCACGCCGCAATTCATCGCGCTCGCAGCGGCGCATTTCGCTTGCTGCGCGGCGCATTCCGGCCCGATCTTCCACATGGTGTCCTATGCGATGGTCTGCGGCATCGCTCCGCTCACGGCGGTGACGGTCTATAGCGTCGCCGGCGTCTCAGGCCTCGGGGGACGCCTGCTGCTGGGCGCGCTGGCCGATCGCATCGGCGCGAAACCGGTCCTTGTCGGCGGGCTGTTCGTGCAGGCGATGTGCATCGCGACCTATCTGGCGGTGGCGCAGCTCGGCGAGTTCTACGCGTTGTCAGTCGTGTTCGGCCTCGCCTATGGCGGGGTGATGCCGCTCTATGCGGTGCTGGTCCGCGAATTCTTCGGCGCGCGCATCATGGGCACGGTGTTCGGTGCGGTCTCGGCCTTCGCCAGCCTCGGCATGGCGCTCGGGCCCTGGGCCGGCGGGATCGTGTTCGACACGTTCCAGCAATACACCTGGCTGCACGCCGGCTCCTTCGCGATCGGGCTTGCGGCGGTCGCAGTCGCACTGAGCTTCCCGACCAGACGGCCATCGCTCGAACTTGGCCGCGCGACGGCGTGACACCGACCTGTGGCGATTGCCGGATTTGATTTTCCCAGCCGAACGTCATGACCATCATTTCTCTTGAGCGCAGCGCCGACACTCTTCCCGCGGATTTTCCCGCGCTGGAGGCCGACGCCAAGGCCGATGGACATGCGCACATCACCCGTCTGGCGGCGGAATTCGCAACTGATCGCGCCATGTTTCACACGATATTCACCTGCCATCTCGATGGCAGATTGGCGGGTATCGGCGCGATCACCAACGAGCCTGCACCGGCGCCGGTGCCGATGTGGCGGATGCGGCGGTTTTACGTGCACCAGGACTACAGGTGACGCAACATCGCCAGGGCCATCGCGAACGCCTTGCTGCAAGACGCTGCTGGGAAGGTCGCAATGGTCACCGTCCACGCAGGAAATGCCGGCGCTGTACGGTTTTGGGAAGCGATGGGATTCACCGCCGTTGACGGCCAACCCTGGTCCCACCAAGCACATCTGCCGATCCCGGAGCCTGCCGGCGGCTCGTGAGCGGCTCTGCAAAGCCTTGCTTCGACGAGGAAGCACGACGCGCCGGGCTGGAACCGGTGCGCTTCGAACTGACGAGCGCGTCGCCGACCGCGGTTGCCAGGCGAGGCCGGAGAGGCCGACGGAGAGAGCGGTGCGTTCCTACATATCGAGGAAGCGAGTGGTCACGCCACCAGCGCGGCGTCCTCTTCACCGTCGATGCCGCGTTGTGCGGCCAGCAGGCTGATGATCTCCGCATTCGGCCGGGCCTTGCTGAACAGGAAACCCTGGCCCTCATGGCAGCCTTCGGCGCGGAGGCAGCTGAGCTCGGCCTCGGTCTCGACGCCCTCGGCAGTGATGGTGACGCCAAGACCTTTGCCGAGGCTGACGATGGAGCGGATGATCGCCTGGGCCTCGCGGTTGGCGGCGAGATCGCGCACGAAGGACTGGTCGATCTTGATCTTGTCGAACGGGAAGCTGCGCAGATAGCTGAGGCTGGAATAGCCGGTGCCGAAATCGTCCATGGAGATGCGCACGCCGAGCGCGCGCAGCGCATGCAGCGTCGCCAGCACCTGCGCGCTCTTCTCAAGGAGCAGCGTCTCGGTGATCTCGAGCTCGAGCCGCCGCGGCGGCAGGCCGGAATGCTTCAGTGCGTCGGTCACCATCGAGAGCAGATTGCCGCTGCGGAACTGGAGCGGCGACAGGTTGACCGCGACGCGGACGTCGTCGGGCCAGGTCGCGGCATCGAGGCAGGCCCGGCGCAGCATCAGCCCGCCGAGCGGATTGATCAGGCCGGTGTCTTCGGCGACCGGAATGAACTCGGCCGGCGACACCATGCCGCGCTCGGCATGCGGCCAGCGCACCAGCGCCTCGAAGCCGGTGATGCGGCCGCTCGTGAGGTCGATCAGCGGCTGGTAATACGGACGCAGCACGTCGTTCTGGATCGCGTCACGCAGCTCGACCTCGATCTTGCGGCGGCTCTGCGCCTTCGCATCGAGCGCGGCCTCGAAGAAGGCGAAGCTGCCGCGCGCGTCCAGCTTGGCGCGCGACAGCGCCATGTCGGCGCTCTTGAGCAGCTTTTCGGAATCCTCGCCGTCGCCCGGCGCCATCGCAATGCCGATCGAGGCGCCGATCACCACGGAATGGCCGTCGAGCAGATAGGGATCGGCAATGGCCGCCAGGAGGCGCTTGGCCAGCATCACCGCGTCCTCGGGACGCGCCAGCCCGCTTTGCACGATCGCGAACTCGTCGGAATTGAGCCGCGCCAGCGCGTCCTCTTCCCGCAAGGTGGAGCGCAGCCGCTTGGCGACGCCGCGCAGGAGCTTGTCGCCGACCGCGTGCCCCAGCGTGTCGTTGACCGCCTTGAAATTGTCGAGCCCCAGCATCAGCAGCGCGACCTTCTCGGCGCTGCGCCGCGTGTGCAGCAACATCTCGTCGACCTGCTGCCGCAGCAGGCTACGATTGGGCAGGCCGGTCAGCCCGTCGTGCTGGGCCATGAAGGCGAGCCGCGCCTCGGCGCGCTTGCGCTCGGTGATGTCCATCAGCGCGAGCAGCACCGCGGGCCGCTCGGCATAGGTCAGCTCGCGGGAATAGATCGCAAGGTCGATCAGCGCGCCGTCGGCCTTGACATGCTTCCAGGTGCGGCCGGCCTGCTCCTCGCCGGTCTCATCGACGGTCCAGGGCGGCTCGCTGTCGAAGGCCTGCAGGGAGCGGATCTTCAATCGCTCGAACTCGGCCCGGCTATAGCCATAATGCGCGACCGCGGCATCGTTGACGCCGAGAATGCGCTCGTCGTCCAGCGCGCAGACGATCATGGGCACGGGATTGCCGTCGAACAGCAGGCGGAACGAGGCCTCGCGCTGCTTGAGCTCGGTGATGTCGACGCGCAGGCCGACGACGCCACCGTCATCGGTCAAGCGCTCGTCGATCAGGATGACGCGGCCGTCGGACAGCTTCTGCTCGTGGCGCGCGCCGGGCTTGTAGAGCTTTTGCAGGCGCTCGGCGATCCAGGCGTCCTCGTTGCCGACGGCCTCGGGATAGTCGCCGCGTGCGACGCCGATGCGCAGCGTGTCCTCGAGGCGCGCGCCTTCCTCGAACAGATCGGCGGTCTTGCTGTAGATCTCCGCGTACTTCTTGTTCCAGAGGACGTAGCGGCCTTCGGCATCGAGAAACACGATGCCTTGCGGCAGGATATCGATGGCCTGGCGCAGGCGCTCATGGGATTTGCGCGCGTCCGCGATCGCGGCTTCCGCCTCGGCACGGCTGCGCAGGACTTCGTCGCGTTCGGAAAGCGCACGCGAGGCACGCGCGAAACGCGACTTGCGCGCCTTCTGGCCGGCACGGGCAAGCACGCTTTGCTTTCGCTTTCTTGCTTTTCGAGACCCCAAACTCAACTTCACTCGTCCCAGTCGCGCCCAGCGGCCGCAAGCTTTGGGGCAAGTGTCTGAAAAAAAAGTAATCTTGCCCGGACGCGGTCCGCACGCGGCGGCGCTTGCTGCCTGTTTGCGCGGCGTGGCGAGCGGCTGCAGGCGCCATCAGACTGAGTGTGGCGTCGCAATCAATGAGCGATCTGGTGCAAAATTGCGCGCGCGCCTGAATCCGTTCCGAAACCGCGCGCGATTGCATGCGAGCCGCAAGTATTCCCCGCTCAACGCACGAATTTTGGTCAATGCAGGATACGGTTATTGCACCGTTAAGAAGCGGCGGGTCGAGACGCGATTCGGGCGAGCTGCGGTGAGCCGGCGGCGGGCTCAGCGCCTCGTTCTTAACCCTGGTGCAGCATTGGGCTATAAGAGCGTCAGCATGAGTCGCCGCGGCATCACCCTCCTCCTGCTTTCGTTCGTCTGCCTGGGCGCCGGTAGCGCGCTGGCCCAGGACAAGGGCAGCATCACCCCGAAGCCGCTGCCGCCGCTCGCCAATCCGAACGACCCCGATCTCGCCGCGAAGGAACTGTTCGCGCGCAAGCTGCTGCCGTCGAAGGGGCCGGCCCATGTCATCGGCTCCTACACCAAGGGCTGCATCGGCGGCGCGGAGCAGATGCCGGTCAACGGCGATCATTGGCAGGTGATGCGGCTGTCGCGGAATCGCAGCTACGGTCATCCCGACATGATCGCGCTGATCAGGCGGCTCGCCGCCAAAGCGCACAAGGACGCCGGCTGGCCCGGCATCCTGGTCGGCGACATCGCGCAGCCGCGCGGCGGGCCGGCGCTGTCAGGCCATGCCAGCCACCAGATCGGCTTGGATGCCGACATCTGGCTGACGCCGATGCCGGACCGCCGGCTCTCGCGCGAGGAGCGCGAGGACATGTCGGCGGTGATGATGGTGCGCCAGGATCGGCTCGACGTCGATCCCAAGGTGTTCACGCCGGGCCACGTGCTGGTGCTGCGCGACGCGGCGCGGGAGCCCGCCGTGCAGCGCATCTTCGTCAACGCCGCGATCAAGAAAGCGTTATGCCGCGAGGCCAAGGGCGATCGCGCATGGCTGTCGAAGATCCGCCCCTGGTGGGGCCACGACTATCACTTCCACATTCGCATGCGCTGCCCGGCGGGGGCGGGCGAATGCGAGGGCCAGTCGTCACAGGCCGAGGACGAAGGCTGCAAGCCCGCCGATCTCGCCTATTGGTTCTCCGACGCGGTGCTGCACCCCAAGCCGCCGCCGGAGCCGCCCAAGCCCAAGCCGCCGATGACGCTGGCGCAGATGCCGGCAGCCTGCAAGGCGGTGCTGCATGCAGGCGACGCGAAGCCATAAGGTAAGCTGCCACGGAATGCACCGCCGTCGTCCCGGGGCGCGAAGCGAGCCCGGGATGACGAACTCAGTTGCCTTTGACGTGGCGCCGCGGCCTGCTATGTTTGCACTGCGATATCCCCGCCGGCCGTAAGCCGTCGCAAGGGACCGTGGAACAGCGCTTCCGCCCGTCGCATCTGCCCGACCCAACGCCAGATTTTGCGCGTGCACCTTGCGCGCGCGAGCTCGCACGGAGCGCATCCCATGTTTCGTCTCTCAGGACTTTTCGCCGCCTTCGTCATTCTCGCCGGCACGGCCCTCGCGCCCGCCGCGGCCGAGGACAAGACCATCGCGGTGTTCGCTGCCGCCTCGATGAAGAATGCGCTGGACGAGATCGACGCCGCCTACACCGCCAAGACCGGCGTCAAGTTCAGCGTCAGCTACGCCGCAAGCTCGGTGCTGGCCAAGCAGATCGAGCAGGGTGCGCCGGCCGACGTGTTCGTTTCCGCGGACACCGACTGGATGGACTACGCGATCTCCAAGAAGACCATCAACGAGCCGACACGCGTCAACCTGCTCGGCAACAGCATCGTGCTGATCGCGCCGAAGGATTCCAAGATCGACAGCGTGACGATCGCGCAAGGCTTCGATCTGGCCAAGCTCGCCGGCGACGGCAGGATCGCGACCGGCGACGTCAGGTCGGTACCGGCAGGGAAATATGCCAAGGCGGCGCTGGAAAAGCTCGGGGCCTGGCAGGCCGTAGAGTCGAAATTCGCCATGGCCGAGAGCGTGCGCACGGCGCTGACGCTGGTCGCCCGCGGCGAGGCCGTGCTCGGCATCGTCTATTCCACCGACGCCAAGGTCGAGCCGGGCGTGAAGATCGTCGGCACCTTCCCGGCGGATTCGCATCCTGCGATCATCTATCCGGTCGCGGCAACCAGCACCGCCAAGCCGGAGACGAACGACTATCTCGCCTTTCTGCGCTCGACGGCGGCCAAGACCATTTTGGAAAAATACGGCTTCAAGTTCCTGATCAGCCCAACGACCTGATTCTTGCAAACCTGATTTCTGCGACCCGATATGACGACTTGATGTTCGAGATCTCTGCCGCCGAATGGACGGCGATCCTGCTTTCGCTTAGGGTCGCCGTCATCGCCACGCTGGTCGCGACGCCGTTCGGCATCGCGCTGGCGTGGCTGCTCGCGCGACGTGACTTCTGGGGCAAGTCGATACTGGACGCCTTGGTGCACCTGCCGCTGGTGCTGCCGCCTGTGGTCACCGGCTATCTGCTGCTGCTCAGCTTCGGCCGCAAAGGTCTCATTGGCGGCTTTCTTGCCGACCATCTCGGCATCGTCTTCGCGTTCCGCTGGACCGGTGCTGCGCTCGCCTGCGGCGTGATGGCGTTTCCGCTTCTCGTCCGCCCGATGCGGCTGTCGATCGAGGCGATCGATCGCCGGCTCGAGCAGGCCGCCGAGACGCTCGGCGCAGCCCCGTGGAAAGTGTTCTTCACGGTGACGCTGCCGCTGGCGCTGCCGGGCGTGCTCGCCGGCATGGTGCTGGGCTTTGCCAAGGCGATCGGCGAGTTCGGCGCCACCATTACCTTCGTCTCCAACATTCCCGGCGAGACCCAGACGATTTCGTCGGCGATCTATTCGCTGATCCAGACGCCGGACGGCGATGCCGCTGCGGGAAGGCTCGTGATCGTCTCGATCGTGCTCGCGATCGGCGCGCTGATCGCGGCCGAGTGGTTCGCCCGCCGCGCCACGCAGCGGCTGCACGGGAATTGACCATGCTGCGCGTCGACGTCGAAAAACAGCTCGGCGAATTCTCGCTTCACGCATCCTTCAGCAGCGAGGGGCGCGTCATCGGGCTGTTCGGCGCCTCGGGTGCCGGCAAGAGCTCGCTGGTCAACATGATCGCCGGGCTGCTGCGGCCCGACCGCGGCACCATCGCGATCGACGGCGAGACCGTCGATGACACCGCGGCGGGCATTCACGTGCCCACTTACCGCCGCCGCATCGGCTACGTGTTCCAGGATGCGCGGCTGTTTCCGCATCTGAGCGTGGCGCAGAACCTCGACTACGGGCGGCGGATGAACGGACTTGCGCCCGATCCGGCGCAGCACAAGCGCATCATCGAGTTGCTCGACATCGGCGCGCTCAGGGATCGCCGTCCCGGGAAGCTGTCCGGCGGTGAGCGCCAGCGCGTCGCGCTCGGCCGCGCGCTGCTGTCGAAGCCGCGCCTCCTGCTGCTCGACGAGCCGCTCGGCGCGCTCGACGAGGGCCGCAAGCTCGAGATCCTGCCCTATCTCGTGCGGCTGCGCGACGAGGCCAATGTGCCCATGGTCTATGTCAGCCATGACGTCGCCGAGCTGCGCCAGCTCGCGACGCAGATCGTGATGCTGAAGCAGGGGCGGGTCACGTCATTGGGCGGCGGCGGCGGCGGCGGCGTTGCCGGACGCGAACCGCCGGCGCCCGGAATGAACGAAAAATCTTCGGCCAGTGACGAGGAAATCCACGGCACCTGCTCGCCGCGCGAGGCGCGGGTGACGCCCATCTTGGTGCGGTTCAGCGTCTCCTCGGCCATCAGGTCGGGGACGCGGATTTCCTTCAGCAGTTCCTGGACGAACAGGCTGCGGTCGCCGCCGGCGTCCGAGACCACCGAGGCCAGCGCCGCCGAGTACATCACTAACGTGCCGTTCGGTGCGATCACGGGGGTCAGGCCGGCCGAGAAGCTGCGGAACCGGCGCTCGAACGGGTTGCGCCTGGACGCGTCGATCAGCGCGATCTTGACGCCGGCGCCGCGGGTGTTGAGCTCGCCGAGGACGGTCTCGAGGCTGAAGCCGTCGCGGCGCACGTCGGACTCGGTCCAGATCTGCGCATCCACCGGCAGCAGATAGCTCTGGCGCGCGGACTGGATGCCGAAACCCGAGAAGAACACCAGCGCGACCGAGCCCGGCTTGATCTTGCCGTAGAGCTTGTCGAAGGCGCGGCGCATGGCGTCGCCGGTCAGGTTCTCGCCGAGCTCGACCGAAAAGCCGTCGCGCTTGAGCTCGTCGGCGACGGCGCGCGCATCGTTGATCGGTTCCTTCAGCGGGGCATCCGCGTCCGGATATTTGGCGTTGCCAATGACAAGCGCGAAACGGTCACCGGCCGCAAGCGAGGGGGCAGTCGGGACGAGCGAGATGAGCAAGGACAGGAGAACAAAGAAGCGAATTTTCATAATCAGCGCGGTCCAGCCAAAAAGGCGCCGTTCCAGCTTGCGCCGCGGCGACCTTAACTTACGCTTACCCCATTATCAAACCGGGGACGGGGGGCGTCAACCACTTGGAGATTCGACCTTAATCCGACGATTGACCGCAACGGACGGGCGTGCCGCGAGCGAAAATAGACGGGTTGTCATGACAGTCCTCGGTATCTCGATGCGATCGGCGGACGTTAAGACAACCATGGCGATGAAGACGTGATCGATCTCACATTGCAGGCCCGCCTCCGCCGCAACGCCCCGCGTTTGACCTTTCCTGCCGGCGATGGCTTGGTGGGCGCGATCGCTCCAGAAGATCCAACGCGAAAAAAGCAACACCCATGGGAAACGTCTACGAGATCTACGCCCTGCGCTATGCGACGATGTCGCCGCGCACCCCCCACATGAACTTCCTCGCGCCCGACCCGCATGACAGCGCGGCGCAGGACCTCGATTATTTCGTCTGGCTGATTCGGGGCCACGGCCGCGACATTCTGGTCGATACCGGCTTCAACGCCGAGGAGGCGAGCGCGCGGGCGCGCAAGCTCACGCTCAATCCGGTCGATGCGCTGGAGCGTTTCGGCGTCGCGGCGTCAGCCATTCGTGACGTCATCGTGACGCATCTGCATTACGACCACGCCGGCAATCTCGACCGCTTTCCCAATGCGCGCTTCCATCTGCAGGAGCGCGAGATGGCCTACGCGACCGGGCGCTGCATGTGCAACGGTATGCTGCGCCACCCGTTCTCGGTCGAGCATGTCACGCTGATGGTGCGCCACGTCTATGGCGAGCGCGTCACCTTCTATTCCGGCGACGGCGAGGTCGCTCCCGGCGTGACCGTGCACCGCGTCGGCGGCCATTCCGACGGCTTGCAGGTGGTGAGGGTCGACACCGCGCGCGGCCCCGTGGTGCTCGCCTCCGATGCCGCGCATTACTACGCCAATCTGCAGCGCAGGAGCCCGTTCCCGATCGTCTACAATGTCGGCGACATGGCGCAAGGCTGGGAAACGATCGAGCGCCTCGCCGGCCATCCCGATCGCTACATCCCCGGTCATGATCCGATCGTGACCGAGATCTACCCGCGCGCCAGCGACAAGGTCGACGCCTGGGCGCTGCACCTGCCGCCGTCGCGGTCGTTTGCGAGGTGACGGCGAAGCCGTCATTCCGGGGCGCGCGGAGCGCGAACCCGGAATCCAGAAGTTGTAGCGCGAGATTCCGGGTTCGCCGCTTTGCGGCGCCCCGGAATGCCAAATTGGGCTAATACGCCTGCTTCGCATCCGCCTCTTCGCGGGTCTGGATCAGGTCGAGGCTCGCTTCGATCTTGCCGGGCAGCGCCGCGAGCACTCTTTTGGCTCGGGTCAGGCGGGCCTTATGTCCGCTATGCTCCCGAATGCAGCCGAAAAGAACATCGTCGGAGGTCTGAGTCGGGCCAATTCCGGAAGTAGCATCTTATTCGATCACTTCGTCCGCACGAGCGAGCAGCAATGGCGAAACGGTGAGGCCAAGTGTCTTGGCGGTCTTCAGATTGATCACCAGTTCGTAGCGTGTCGGCTGCAGGACGGGCATTTCGGCCGGATTTGAGCCTTTCAGGATTTGTCCGACGTAGTCGCCTGCTTGTCTGTACATCCAACTGATGCTCGGACCATAGCTCAGAAGGCCACCCGCAGCAGCGATCTGTTGCACAAAGCCTATGGCCAGCACGTTGTGCCGTAGTGCGAAGGAAGCAATCTGCTCGCGCCGATCCAGCAGGATCGGATCACTCGCGGTAATCAATGCTTCGGCCTTGGCACTCAGCAACTGTTCGAGTGCGGCTTCCATTTCGCTCGCGTTTCTCGCATTGAACGTGATGGTCTGCAGGCTCAGCTTCCTCGCCCCTGCTTCGGCATCAGCTTCTTCGGTTTTGGCGTTTGGGTTCGTGGGGTTCATCAGCAGTGCGATGCGGGAAATATCCGGGGCAATTTCATGGAGCAATTCAACTCGCTTTGCGCCGAGTACGTTCGGATTAAAAAGGATTCCAGTGACGTGCCTGCCGGGGCGGTTTATGCTTTCGACGAGTCCATGGCGGACTGGGTCTCCGCCGATAGTAAACACCACTGGCACCGTGTTGCTCGCAAGCTGCGCCGCCCGAGCAGAGGCGACATCTCCTGTGGCAGCAATCGCGACGACGCCCATAGCGACAAGTTCGGCCGCAAGGCGGGGTAACACGCTGTAGTCACCCCGAGCCCAGCGTTCCTCGATACGGACGTTGCGCCCCGCAACAAAGCCAGCTTTTGCCAGACCTTCTTGAAAAGAGTCGGCATTGAAGCGATAGGTCTCGGGCGATGCGCTATTCAGGAAGCCAACCAATGGCATCTGGCGCTGCGCCATCGCGGCAAATGGCAACCCGACCGCTGCACCGCCGACGATGCTGATGAATTCACGTCGTTTCATCTGCGCTTCCTCCGGCGATGAATTCCCGACGTCGCATGTGCCGCTCCCTGCAAGAGACCACACCTACGGAAGGCGACCTTAGCACTTTCTTGAAGGAAGGAGAGTGGAAGGACTGCTTTGGGTCAAAAGCGCCCGGTTTGAGTCTCAGCCGGCGACTTCCGGTCTGCCCCTTGCTTCGGACACGTTCAGCCTCTGAGATCGGGGGGCGTGGTGTCAACGAGCGCCGGCAGGATTCCTACAAGCAACGATATCGTGGGGAGATTTTCGAGCCGCTACCTCCGGCGGAGAGAATACCGCCAAATATCCTCCGTCACCTGCTAGCTTATATGTGGCGACCTCGCGATAACCGACGGCGGTCACTTCGCAGCGCAAGAGCTCAATTGGCGTGCCATGCTTCGACGTCGGAAGCTCGAGATCGACAATTCCGACCCGCGCACCCTGCTTCAAGGCGGGTGCGAGGTTGTAGAGGAAGGCATAGGGTTGGGCTATCTCGTGATACATGTGAACGAGGATTGCGGCATCCAGCGAGGAAGCGGGCAGACGCGGGTCGTGGGGTTCGCCGAGCGCGAATTGCACGTTCGTCAACTTCAGAAGTTCTGTTCGCCTGGCGAGTTCGATGAGGTAATCCCGCGTGACGTCCTGGGCAACGACAGAGCCAGCGGGTCCGACGAGGTGCGAGAGCCGGACCGTGTGGTAGCCACTGCCTGCTCCAATGTCGCCGACTGTCATGCCTGGTTTCAGTTCAAGAACACGCGCGATTTGGCCGGCCTCATTGAGGGCGTCGCGGCGCTCTTCGGCGGCGCGGCGTGGGCTGACGATCCGTGCAACAGGGCGTCGCGGTGAGGGAAACTCGTTTGCCGCGACTCCGGGGGGAGCCAGATAACCTATGTCAGCGGCGTATGCGCGAGTTGCGATAAGCGCCACAAGTAGCATCGCTATATACGTCGCTGCCGTCACGGTCCTACCAAGCTTTCTCAACCGGACTCCCAAAAGCTGACGTCTGCGCCTTATGGGTGGGCGCCCTAATACGCCTGCTTGGCGTCGGCCTCTTCGCTGGTCTGGATCAAATCGAGGCTCTGCTCGATCTTGCCGAGCAGGGCCGAGAGCTGCTTGCGCTCCTGCGCTGAGAGGCAGGCGAGGATCTCGTCCTCTCGCCGCAGCAATTGCGGGAACAGCTCCTCGTAGAGCGCCCGGCCCTTTTTCGTCAGTTGCAGGCGGAATTCGCGGCGGTCGGCTGCGTTCTCGACCCGCTCGATCAGGCCGTCGTTGAGCAGCGTCGTCACCGCGCGGCTTATGGTGGATTTATGCGTGCGGGTGCACTGCGCGATGTACTGCGCGCTGCAGGCATCAACGCGGAAGCCGAGCGTGGCGATCACGCGCCAGGCCGGAATGTCGAGGCCGTGGCGTTCCTGATATTCGACCGACAGCGCGGAACTGACCTCCGCCGCGAGCCGGTTGAGGCGGAACGGCACGAACTTGAACAAATCGAGCCGCGGCTTGGGCCGCGTTGAAGCCTCGTCGGCCGCGCGCGCTTTGAGCGCGATGTCGCTGGATGTCCTCGCCAAGGAAGCGCTCCGAATTCCAGTTGACGGCCGGCCGGCTCCGGTCCAAAATAGTTGCACGTGAGACTATCTAGCAGATCGATCCTGTCCTGACCAGAGCCGAGGTTCGTGTATGGCGCCGGCCAATACCCCTCACGCCAAGACCCAGTTCGGCTACCGCCGTCACCCCGATCAGGACCGCCCTGGCTGGAGCCCCGCGGAGCATCCGGTCGTGATCGTCGGCGCGGGCCCGGTCGGCTTGTCGCTGGCGATCGATCTCGCCCAGCGCGGTCAGCGCGCCGTGCTGTTGGATGATGCCGACCGCATCGGCGAGGGCTCGCGCGCGATCTGTTTCTCGAAACGCTCGCTGGAATATTGGGACCGGCTCGGCGTCGGCGACCGCATGGTCGAGAAGGGCGTGGTGTGGAGTGTGGGGCGGATCTTCCACGGCGAGTCGCAACTCTATCAGTTCAACCTGTTGCCGGAAGACGGGCACAAGCGGCCGGCCTTCATCAATCTCCAGCAATATTACGCCGAGGCTTATCTGGTCGATCGCATCAACGATCTGCCTGATATCGACCTGCGCTGGCGCAACAAGGTGACGGCGCTCGAGCAGCGCAACGATTCCGTGGCGCTGACGATCGAGACGCCGGAGGGCGCCTATCGCCTGCATGCGCAATATGTCATCGCCTGCGACGGCGCGCGCTCCTCGCTGCGGCAGATGGTCGGTGCGGAATTCGCCGGTCAGGTGTTCGAGGACCAGTTCCTGATCGCCGACGTCAAGATGACGGCGGAATTCCCGACCGAGCGCTGGTTCTGGTTCGATCCGCCGTTCCATGCCGGGCGTTCGGCGCTGCTGCACCGGCAGCCCGACGATGTCTGGCGCATCGACCTCCAGCTCAACCGCTATGCAGATCCGGTTCTCGAGAAGAAGCCGGAAAACGTGCGGCCGCGGATCGCCCGCATGCTCGGCCACGACAAGTTCGAGTTCGAGTGGATCTCGCTCTACAAATTCCAATGCCGGCGGATGGACCGCTTCATCCATGGCCGCGTGGTCTTCGCCGGCGATTCGGCGCACCAGGTCTCGCCCTTCGGCGCGCGCGGCGCCAATTCCGGACTGGAGGACGCCGAGAACCTGTCCTGGAAGCTCGACCGCGTGCTGCGCGGCAAATCGCCCGCGAGCCTGCTGGAGAGCTACCATCTCGAGCGCAGCATGGCGGCTGACGAGAACATCCGCGAATCCACCCGTTCGACCGACTTCATGGCGCCGAACTCGCACCAGGAGGCGCGGCTGCGCAAGGCGGTGCTGGCGCTGGCCAAGGAGACCGAGTTCGGCAAGCGCATGGTCAATGGCGGCCGGCTCTCGGTGCCGTGCAGCTACGACACGCCGTTGTCGTCGCCAGACGCCGATGCCTGGGCCGGTGGGCCTCGGCCCGGCTGTTCCATGCTCGATGCGCCCGTTGCCCAGCGAGGCTATCTGACCGATGCCTTCCGCAAGGGCGGAACAGACTTCACCTTGCTGTCGTTCAGCAATGGCGTTGGGTTTGATGCGCCCGATAGCGTGAAGAACATTCGCATCGGCGGAG
This sequence comes from Bradyrhizobium sp. WBAH42, assembly GCF_024585265.1. Classification (NCBI taxonomy): domain Bacteria; kingdom Pseudomonadati; phylum Pseudomonadota; class Alphaproteobacteria; order Hyphomicrobiales; family Nitrobacteraceae; genus Bradyrhizobium; species Bradyrhizobium sp. WBAH42. The sequence goes on along the minus strand of NZ_CP036533.1, from coordinate 606,484 downwards.
AGGAAGGACTGGGCGATCCCTCCGGCCTCGTCGCCAGGCGCTACGATGCGGGACCGGGCGCAGCCTATCTGCTCAGGCCTGATGGCTACGTGGCGGCGCGCTTCCGCCATCCGACGCGCGAGGCGATCGCGGCGGCATTGTCTCGGGCTGAAGGGCTGAATTGAGGTTTCGCATGCCGCTGTCCACCAGCTCGAACTTCGCACGCCCCGACGATGCGTTCCGCGCCATCGTCGAGGCGCATCGCGGGCTCACCGAGGAGCAGAGCGCCGATTTCGACGCGGCGCTGGTGCTGATCCTCGCCAACCATATCGGCGACATCGACGTGCTGCGCGAGGCGATCGGACTGGCCAAGCGCCGCATGATCGATGGTCAGCAGCAACAACAGCAACAACAATAGACTTGTAAGGATGAATTGATGGCGAAGAACTTCGCATCCACCGGCGATCTCTCCGAGAAAAAGATCACCTTCTCCGAGATCGGCACCGATCTCTATGCCTTCACCGCCGAGGGCGATCCCAACACGGCCGTGATCGTCGGCGACGATGGCTGCCTCGTCTTCGACGCCCAGGCAACGCCGGCCATGGCGAACAAGGTGATCGAGCGTGTACGCACGGTTACCGACAAGCCGATCAAATACGTCGTGCTGTCGCACTATCACGCCGTGCGCGTGTTAGGGGCCTCCGCCTATCACGCGCAAGGCATCGTCGCCTCGCAGGAGACTTATCGGCTGATCGCCGAGCGCGGCAAGCAGGATTGGGATTCCGAATACGGCCGCTTCCCGCGCCTGTTCCAGGATGCGCAGAGCATTCCCGGCCTGACCTGGCCGACGCTGACCTTCGAGGGCGAGATGTCGATTTACCTCGGCAAGCGCGAGGTGCGGCTGATGCAGCTCGGCGCCGGCCACACCTCGGGCGACATCGTCGCCTGGGTGCCGGATGCCGAGGTCATGTTCTCCGGCGACCTCATCGAATATCACTCGGCCTGCTATTGCGGCGATGCGCATTTGCGCGAATGGCCGATGACGCTGAACGAGATCCGCAACTTCAATCCGAAGGCGATCGCGCCGGGCCGCGGCGATGCGCTGAAGGGCACCGCCACGGTGCGCGAGGCCATCGCCATGACGCGCGACTTCGTCACCTCGCTCTATGGCGCGGCCGAAATCTCGGTCGCCAAGGGCCGCACGCTGAAGGAATCGATGGCGGCGACGCGCGAGGTGATGGATCCGAAATTCCACAGCTTCGCCATCTACGAGCACTGCCTGCCGTTCAACGTGTCGCGCGCTTACGACGAAGCGTCCGGAATCGACGACCCCGTGATCTGGACTGACAAGCGCGACCAGGAAATGTGGGCGGCCTTGCAAGGAGGAGGATAGTCATGAACATCAATACCTCGCCTGACCAGATCATCCGCAGCTCGGCCCAGGTCACGCCGGGCTACATGTCCGGCTTCGGCAACTCTTTCGAGACCGAGGCGCTGCCGGGCGCGCTGCCGATCGGGCGCAACTCGCCGCAGCGCTGCGCCTATGGGCTCTATGCCGAACAACTGTCCGGCTCGCCCTTCACCGCGCCGCGCGGCACCAATGAGCGCTCCTGGCTCTACCGCATCCGCCCCTCGGTGAAGCATTCCGGCCGCTTCGAGAAGGTCGATGCCGGCCTGTGGCGTTCGGCGCCGTGCCATGAATACGACCTGCCGATCGCTCAGCTGCGCTGGGATCCGACGCCGCTGCCCAAGGAGGAGGTCACCTTCGTCCAGGGCATGCAGACCATGACGACGGCAGGCGACGTCAACACCCAGGCCGGCATGGCCGCGCATGTCTACCTCATCACCAAGTCGATGGTGGACCAGCATTTCTACGATGCCGACGGCGAGCTGATGTTCGTGCTGCAGCAGGGCAATCTTCGCCTCGTCACCGAGTTCGGGCGCATCGATGCCGAGCCCGGCGAGATCGTGGTGATCCCGCGCGGCGTCAAATTCCGCGTCGAGATACCGAACGGCCCGGCGCGCGGCTATCTCTGCGAAAATTACGGCGGCGCCTTCACGCTGCCCGAGCGCGGTCCGATCGGCGCCAATTGCCTCGCCAATGCGCGCGACTTCCTGACGCCTGTCGCAAACTATGAGGACAAGGACACGCCGACCGAGCTCTACGTGAAATGGGGCGGCTCGCTGTTCAAGACGACATTGCCGCATTCGCCGATCGACGTCGTCGCCTGGCACGGCAATTACGCGCCGTACAAATACGATCTGCGCACCTTCTCTCCCGTCGGAGCGATCGGCTTCGACCATCCCGATCCCTCGATCTTCACGGTGCTGACCTCGCCGTCGGAGACGGCGGGCACCGCGAACATCGACTTCGTCATTTTCCCCGAGCGCTGGATGGTCGCCGAAAACACCTTCCGGCCGCCCTGGTATCACATGAACATCATGAGCGAGTTCATGGGCCTAATCTACGGCGTCTACGACGCCAAGCCGCAGGGCTTCGTGCCGGGTGGCATCTCCTTGCACAATTGCATGCTGCCGCACGGCCCGGATCGCGATGCCTTCGAGCACGCCAGTAATGGCGAATTGAAGCCGGTGAAGCTGACCGGCACCATGGCCTTCATGTTCGAGACCCGCTACCCGCAGCGCGTCACCGCACACGCCGCGAAGTCCTCGACGCTCCAGGACGATTACGCCGATTGCTGGAACGGCTTGGAAAAGCGCTTCGATCCGAGCAAGCCGTAGTATCGCTTACCCTCCCCTGGAGGGGGAGGGTCGCTACGCATGCAGCGAAGCGGAATGCGTAGCGGGGTGGGGTGACGGTCTCTCCGCAAGGAAAACTGCCCGTGTCGAGAGATCACCCCACCCCGTCTCATATTTCGCTGCGCTCAATATGAACCGACCCTCCCCCTCCAGGGGAGGGTGACACCGTCACCGCTGTGCCACGGGAAACCCATGCCCCATCCCAACGACCCCAGCCTCCGCTCCTTCATCGCCGTCGATCCCGCCTCGGACTTCCCGATCCAGAACCTGCCTTACGGCGTGTTCTCGACTGCGGCAAACCCGACGCCACGCGTCGGCGTCGCAATCGGCGATTACGTGCTCGATCTCTGGGAGCTCGAGCAGGATTCCCGGCTCGACGTCGGCGCGCTCGGCGTGTTCTCGGGCCCCTCGCTCAATCCCTTCATGGCGCTGGGGCCGAAGGTCTGGACCAAGACCCGCGCACGCATCAGCGAGCTCTTGCGCGCCGATCATCCGGAGCTGCGCGACAACGAGGAGCTGCGCAAGCAGGCCCTGGTGCCGATGCGCGAGGCCCGACTGCACCTTCCGTTCGCCGTCGCCGGCTACACCGATTTCTATTCGTCCAAGGAGCACGCCACCAATGTCGGCGTGATGTTCCGCGGCAAGGACAATGCGCTGCAGCCGAACTGGCTGCACATGCCGATCGCCTATAACGGCCGCGCCTCCACCGTCGTGGTCTCCGGCACCAGGGTGAAGCGGCCGCGCGGGCAGCTGAAGCCGCCGAATGTCGAGTTGCCGAGCTTTGCGCCGTGCAAGCGGCTCGATTTCGAGCTGGAGATGGGCGTCGTCATCGGCCAGCCGTCGCCGATGGGCGGCATGCTCACCGAGACCCAGGCCGAGGAGATGATCTTCGGCTTCGTGCTGCTCAACGACTGGAGCGCGCGCGACATCCAGCAATGGGAATATGTGCCGCTCGGGCCGTTCCTGGCCAAGGCGTTCGCGACCTCGATCAGTCCCTGGGTGGTGACGCGCGAGGCGCTGGAGCCGTTCCGCCTGAACGGGCCGGAGCAGCAGCCGGTGCCGCTCGATTATCTCAAGCAGACCAGGCCGCAGAACTACGATGTCGAGCTCGACGTGTCCTTGCGCGCTGCCGGCATCAATGCGCCGGCCAGCATCAGCCGCACCAATTTCAAATACATGTACTGGTCCTCGGTGCAGCAGCTGATGCACCACGCCTCCTCGGGCTGCGCCATGAATGTCGGCGATCTCCTAGGGAGCGGCACCATCTCCGGGCCGGAGAAGAACCAGCGCGGCAGCCTGCTCGAGATTTCTTGGAACGGCACCGAGCCGGTCGAGCTGCCCGGCGGCGCCAGGCGCGCGTTCCTGGAGGACGGCGACAGCCTCGTCATGCGCGGCTGGTGCCAGGGCAACGGCTATCGCGTCGGGTTCGGCGAGGTCGAGGGGACGATTTTGGCGGCGGAGTGAGCCGCGCGTTCGGGCTTCGTAGGGTGGGTTAGCGTTAGCGTAACCCACCTCTTTGGCGTCCGCGGCAGCAGAAGTGGTGGGTTACGCTGCGCTAACCCACCCTACGAGTTCACCGCCTCTCCGGCGGCACGTCGCGCACCCGCGCGCAATGTGCCGCGACATCCTCCACGCTGTACTTCAAATGCACCCGTTTGTCGGACGGCACCTGCTTGGCCGTGCACACGCCCGGCCGCCATTCCTGCGCCGGCCTGATCGGGCGCGGGGCAAAGCCGCCGCCGCAATTCGGGCAGACATTGAACAGCTTGGTCTCGACGCAGTCCGCACAAAACGTGCATTCATAGGAGCAGATCCGCGCATTGGTCGCGTTCGGCGGCAGATCGCAATCGCAATATTCGCAGTTCGGTCGCAGCTGGAGCGCCATGTTGTATCTCCGCATATGGAGCTGCGATCATCGCAGATCGTGCGCTGCGCGCGAATGCCGCAGTTCCCTCGATTTCAGCCGGGCTTGATCTCCTTGAGCGGCAGCTTCGAGCTTTCCTTCAGCCGGTCCAGCACGATCGAGGAGCGCACATGCGCCACGCTCTGGTGCGGCATCAGCACGTCGTTGACGAGGTTGGAGAGACCCTTGAGATCGCGCAGCACAGCCTTGAGCACGTAGTCGGCGTCGCCCGTCAGCGAATACGCCTCCTGGATCTCGTCGATCCGGTTCACCAGCGCGCGGAAGCGCTTTGAGTTGTCCGGCGAGTGTGTCGCGAGCCCGACCTGGATGAAGGCGATCACGCCGAAGCCCAGTGCCTCGCTGGAGAGGTCGGCGTGATAGCCCGCGATCACCTTCTCCTCCTCCAGCCGCATCCGCCGCCGCGAGCATTGCGAGGCGGAGAGGCCCGCGAGCTCGGCCAGCTCCTGGTTGGTGAGGCGGCCGTCGTCCTGGAGCGCGCCTAAAATCTTGAGGTCGAAGGCATCTACGGAAATCATGCGCGTTTTGTCCATTTGATGCACGGATCGTGCATATTATAGCCAATTGGTGCCCCGTTTGCACGCTCCTTGCGCGCCCCATGAAGGATAGTTCGTGCCAGCAGCCATTTGGGAGAACACCATGGGTCCGTTTCCGCACGATGCACCGCCGGCCACAATTAGTGCCGACAATCCGATGGGCACCGACGGCTTCGAGTTCGTCGAATATGCGCACCCTCATCCGGAAGAGCTGCACGCTTTGTTCAAGCTGATGGGCTATGCGCCTGTCGCGCGCCACAAGACCAAGAAGATCACGGTCTATCGCCAGGGCGACATCAATTATCTCGTCAACGAGGAACCCGGCACCCACGGCACTGAGTTCGTCGCCGCGCACGGCCCCTGCGCGCCGTCGATGGCGTTTCGCGTCGTCGATGCCAAGGCGGCCTATGACCGCGCGATCGCGCTCGGCGCCGAGCGCGCCGATGTGTCGTCTGCGCAGAAGACGCTCGATGTCCCCGCGATCAAGGGCATCGGCGGCAGCCTGCTCTATCTGGTCGATCGTTACGGTGCCAAGGGCTCGGCCTATGATGCCGAATTCGAATGGCTCGGCGCGCGCGATCCCAAGCCGGTTGGCGCCGGCCTGTTCTATCTCGACCACCTCACCCACAACGTCCATCGCGGCCGCATGAATGTCTGGGCCGGCTTCTACGAGAAGCTGTTCAACTTCCGCCAGATCCGCTTCTTCGACATCGAGGGCCGCGCCTCCGGCCTGTTCTCGCGCGCGCTGACCAGCCCGGACGGCAAGATCCGCATTCCGATCAACGAGGACGCCGGCGATTCCGGCCAGATCGAGGAATATCTGCAGACCTATCGCGGCGAAGGCATCCAGCACATCGCCTGCGGCTGCCGCGACATCCACCGCACCATCGAGGACTTGCGCGAGGCCGGCCTGCCCTTCATGCCCTCGCCGCCCAACACCTATTTCGAGAAGATCGACGCGCGCCTGGCGGGGCATGGCGAGGATGTCGCGCGGCTCAAGAAGAACGGAATCCTGATCGACGGCGAGGGCGTGGTCGATGGCGGCCAGACCAAGGTGCTGCTGCAGATCTTCTCGGCCAACGCGATCGGCCCGATCTTCTTCGAGTTCATCCAGCGCAAGGGCGACGATGGATTCGGCGAGGGCAATTTCAAGGCCCTGTTCGAATCGATCGAGGAGGACCAGATCCGGCGCGGTGTGTTGAAGGTTGGGAACGCGGCGTAGGTCGCTGCCGCCACGCACACTGCCGTAGGGTGGGCAAAGCGAAGCGTGCCCACGTACCTGCCGAACTGATGCGAAGACGTGGGCACGGCGCTTCGCGCCTTTGCCCACCCTACGCGACCTTTGCCGGCGCTAGATCTATCGCGTCCACGCCTTCATCACCGCCCCGATCTCCGCCGCCTCCGGCTCGCGCGCGGCCGACGGCGTCCGCGAGAATCGCGGCGCGGGCGCCGGCTGCTTCACGCCGTGGCGCTCGATGAAGACGTTGCGGGCGACCATGTGCGGATGCTGTGTCGCCTCCGACATGGTCAGCACCGGAGCGAAGCAGATGTCCGAGCCTTCCATGATCTTGCACCAATCCTCGCGCGTCTTGCTCTTGAACACGGCCTTCAGCTTCTCCTTCAGCGCCGGCCAGGCCTTGCGATCCATCTGCGCGTCGAAATCGGCGTCGGTGAGGCCGGCGTGCTCGCGCAGCAGCGCGTAGAATTGCGGCTCGATCGACCCGATCGAAACGAAGTGCCCGCAGGCGCATTCGTAGACGCCGTAGAAATGCGCGCCGCCGTCGAGGAAGTTCTGGTTACGCGCCTCGGTCCAGCGTCCCATCGTGGTCATGTCGAAGAAGAACGACATCAGCGAGGCCGCGCCGTCGCACATCGCGGCGTCGACCACCTGGCCCTTGCCGGACCTCGAGGCTTCCAGCAGTGCTGCGAGCACGCCGACGACGAGATAGAGCGCACCGCCGCCGAAATCACCGACCAGGTTGAGCGGCGGCACCGGCGCTTCCTTCGTGCCGATCGCGGCGAGCGCGCCGGTGATGGAGATGTAGTTGATGTCATGGCCGGCGGCATTCGCAAGCGGGCCTTCCTGGCCCCAGCCGGTCATGCGGCCGTAGACGAGCTTCGGATTGCGCGCGAGCACGACATCCGGCCCGAGGCCGAGCCGCTCCATCACGCCGGGGCGAAAGCCTTCGACCAGCGCGTCTGCGCTCGCGAGCAGATCCAGCACTTGCACGATCGCGGCCTTGTCCTTGAGATCGAGCTCGATCACCTTGCGGCCGCGCCCCGCCACCGACTTCATGCTCTTCTTCGCGCCGACGCGGTCGAGCGTGACGACGTCGGCGCCCATGTCGGCCAGCATCATGCAAGCGAACGGGCCGGGCCCGATGCCGGCGAATTCGACGATGCGGAAGCCCGAGAGCGGGCCGGAAGTGCGGACGGAGGAGGTGGGGGCTGGTTTGTCGAGCACGTTGTTGTTTCCTCGGGTCGCGGGCGCATGCGCCTGATGCGGCAATCGCCTCTGACGTTTCTTCTGTTGAGCGAGTTAATCGGCCGATTAACTTTTCCCGCCTTCACGCCGACGAGGCAAGCGGTTTTCATGCCGCACGGCCAAAATAAAACGGCGCGCACCGAAGTGCGCGCCGCGGAAAATTTGCGTGGAGACGCTGTCTTAACCTCTCCCCGCTCTGCGCGGGGAGAGGTCGGAATTCGCGCGCCGCGCGAATTCCGGGTGAGGGGCATGGCAATCAGCCGACCGCGATCAAAGATCTCTCCTGCACCTGATCGCATGCAAGATGCATCGAATAAGCGGAGGCAGCCCCTCACCCCACCCTCTCCCCGTAAGAACGGGGAGAGGGAGTGAGAGAACTTGCCTTGTCGTCTAAATTGCGATCGTCAGCGCGCAGTGGCGACCGCGCGTTGCGCCATCACCTTGATCAGATTGGCGCGATACTCTGCCGTGCCGTGGATGTCGGCCAGCAATCCGTTCGCCGAGATGCTGACGCCGTCGATCGCCGACGGCGACCAGTTCGCCTTCAGCGCCGCTTCGATCGCCGGCACCCGCATCACACCGGTTTGCGAGGCGCCGGTGGCGGCCACCCGAACCTCGCCTGACTTGGTCTGCGCCACGAACACGCCGGTCAGCGCGAAGCGCGACGCCGGATGCCGCATCTTCTCGTAACCTGCCTTCGCCGGCACGGGGAACGACACGGCGGTGATGATCTCGCCGTCTTCCAGCGCCGTCGTGAACAGGCCCTGGAAGAAATCATCGGCCGCAATCGACCGCTTGTTGGTCTTCACGGTGGCGCCGAGTGCGAGCAGCGCGGCCGGGAAATCCGCGGCCGGATCATTGTTGGCGATCGAGCCGCCGATCGTGCCGCGATACCGCACGGCGGGATCGCCGAGCACCGAGGTGAGATAGGCAATCGCGGGGATCGCCTTCTTCACATCGCCATTCGTCATAATGTCGTAATAGGTCGTGGCGGCCTTGATGGTCAGCGTGTCGCCCGACAGCTCGACACCCTGCAGCTCCTTGATCTTGCCGAGATCGATGACGTCGGAGGGGCTAGCAAGGCGCTGCTTCATGACCGGAAGCAGCGTCTGGCCGCCGGCGAGGAACTTCGACTCGCTGCCCTTGGCGAACAGGCTGGCGGCTTCGTCGACCGAGGAAGCGCGATGATAGGTCGTCTGGTACATCTTCGGTCCTCCCTTAAGCCGCGTGGATCGTGCGCCACACCCGGTCGGGGGTTGCGGGCATTTCCAGGTTGTTCTTGCCGATCGCATCCGTGATCGCGTTGATCACGGCCGCCGATGCGCCGATCGCGCCGGCCTCACCGCACCCCTTGATGCCGAGCGGATTGCCCGGGCACAGCGTCGTGGTGTGGGACAGGTTGAACGACGGCACGTCGTCGGCGCGCGGCATGGCGTAATCCATGAACGAGGCCGTGACCGGCTGGCCGTTGGCATCATAGATAGCATGCTCGAGCAACGCCTGCCCGATGCCCTGCACGAGGCCGCCATGGACCTGGCCTTCGACGATCATTGGATTGATCAGCCGGCCGAAATCGTCGGCCGCGACGAAGTTGACGAAGGAGGTCTTGCCGGTGCCGGGATCGACCTCGAGCTCGCAGATATAGGCGCCGGCCGGGAAGGTGAAGTTGGTCGGATCGTAGAAGGCGCTCTCCTTCAGGCCCGGCTCCATCCCGTCAGGCAGATTGTGCGCCGTATAGGCCGCGAGCGCGACCATCGGCAGGGCAATCGCCTTGTCGGTGCCTGTTACCTTGAACTCGCCGTTCTCGATGACGATGTCGGCTTCCGACGCTTCCAGCGCGTGCGCCGCGATCTTCTTGGCCTTGGATTCCATCTTCTCCATCGCCTTCAGGATCGCGGTGAGGCCCACGGCCGCCGAGCGCGAGCCGTAGGTGCCCATGCCGAACTGCACCTTGTCGGTGTCGCCATGAACGATCGAGACCTGGCTGATCGGAACGCCCAGGCGCTCCGCGACGAGCTGGCAGAAGGTGGTCTCGTGGCCCTGACCGTGGCTGTGCGAGCCGGTGAGGATCTCGATGGTGCCGACCGGATTGACGCGCACCTCGGCCGATTCCCATAGGCCCACGCCGGCGCCCAGGCTGCCGACCGCCTTCGACGGCGCGATGCCGCAGGCCTCGATGTAGCAGGACACGCCGATGCCGCGCAGCTTGCCGTCCGCCTTCGCCTTGGCCTTGCGCGCAGGGAAGCCGGCATAGTCGATCGCCTTCATCGCCGCATCGAGGGAAGCGTTAAAGTCGCCGGTGTCGTAGGCCATGATGACAGGCGTCTGGTGCGGGAACTGGGTGATGAAGTTGGTCCGCCGCAACTGGGCCGGATCGACGTTCAGCTGCCGCGCCGCCGTCTCCATCAGTCGTTCGATCAGATAGCTCGCCTCGGGCCGGCCCGCGCCGCGATAGGCGTCGACCGGTGTGGTGTTGGTGTAGACCCCGATCACCTCGGCGTGGATCGCCGGGATGTTGTACTGGCCCGACAGCAGCGTCGCGTAGAGATAGGTCGGCACCGAGGACGAGAACAGCGACATGTAGGCGCCGAAATTGGCGTAGGTCTTCACCTTGAGGCCGACGATCTTGTTGTTGGCGTCGAAGGCCATCTCGGCATGGGTGATGTGATCGCGGCCATGCGCGTCGGTGAGGAAGGCTTCGGTGCGGTCGCCGGTCCACTTGACGGGACGGCCGACCTTCTTCGAGGCCCATAGCGCCACCATTTCCTCGGGATAGATGAAGATCTTGGAGCCGAAGCCGCCGCCGACGTCGGGCGCGATCACGCGCAGCTTGTGCTCGGGGGCGATGTTGTAGAACGCCGAGAGCACGAGACGCGCGACGTGCGGGTTCTGCGACGTCGTATAGAGGGTGAAGTGCTCCTCGGCGGTGTCGTAATCGGCGATCGCCGCGCGCGGCTCCATCGCATTCGGCGCGAGCCGGTTGTTGGTCACGTCGAGCTTCACCACATTGGCGGCTTTCGAGAAGGCGGCATTCACCGCGCCCTCGTCGCCGATCACCCAGTCATAGACCTGGTTGCCGGGCGCCTCGGGATGAAGCTGCGGCGCGCCGGACTTGATGGCGGCGTGCATGTCGGCGACCGCGGGAAGCTCCTCGTAATCGACCACGACGGCTTCCGCCGCGTCGCGCGCGAGATTCTTGCTGTCGGCGATCACGACCGCAACCGCCTGTCCGACGAAGCGCACCGTCTCCGGCGCCATCGCCGGCCATGCGCCCATTTTCATCGGGCTGCCGTCCTTGGAGGTGATGGCCCAGCCGCAGATGAGATTGCCGACCTTGTCGTCGACCAGCTGCTGTCCGGTGAGCACTGCGACCACGCCCGGCATCTTCAGCGCCGCGGACGAGTCGATCTTCTTGACCTTCGCGTGCGCGTGCGGGCTGCGGATGAAATAGGCATGGGTCATGCCCGTCAACTTGATGTCGTCGACGTAACGGCCCTTGCCGGTAATGAAACGCTTGTCTTCCTTGCGCACCACGCGTGCGCCGATGCCTTCAACACCCATGTCTGGTCCTCCCGACCGGAAATTTCCTTGACCGCGCTGTCCATCGACAGCTGCGACGGTGGTACTTGTTTCGAGGCGCGCCGGTTACTCGGCCGCCTGCGAGACCTTCATGCGGCCGGCCGCATCCAGCACGGCCTTGACGATGTTGTGATAGCCGGTGCAGCGGCAGATATTGCCTTCGAGCTCGGTGCGGACGGTCGCCTCGTCGAGCTGTCCACCATGGCGCTGCACGATGTCGATCGCCGACATAATCATGCCCGGCGTGCAATAGCCGCACTGCAGGCCGTGATTGTCGCGGAAGGCGGCCTGCATCGGGTGCAGCTCGTCGCCCTTGGCGATGCCCTCGATCGTGGTGACGTTGGCGCCGTCGGCCTGCCCTGCCAGCATGGTGCAGGATTTCACCGCACGGCCGTCCATGTGCACGACGCAAGCGCCGCACTGGCTGGTGTCGCACCCGACATGGGTGCCGGTCAGGTTGAGGTGATCGCGCAGGAGCTGGACCAGCAGCGTGCGGTCCTCGACATCGACAGCAACGGCCTTGCCGTTGACCGTCAGTTTGACTGTAGACACTTGAAGTCCTCCCAAAGTGATTTTGATTGGTTCTAATTAGAGACAGCGCGAACGAAACTTTGCAACTGGGTTTTTGCTGACCGCGGTCATGGAAGGGTCATCGTGGTGACGGTCGCCGATGTGCGATTCGGCCACGATGTCTCGTGCCGCCGCCGTCACGTGCTGCGACGTTGCGAAAGACACGCGGAAAGTCGCAGCTAGCCTCTGCGATGGCGTGCTCGGCTGCCACCATAATAGGCGCGTGACCTGGTCGCGCGTGCCGTGGTCATCCTAGCCCCTTGCCCCTGGACTTCGGCCCGGTCGTGCGTCCTTCCTCCCTCGGGTGCCTTGCTCGTTGCGCGAATAGGAGCATGCGCCCCCGCCTTTGTAATCGCGATCTTGGTAGTAGGACGTCACGGCTTAAGTCTTTGATTTTGCTTATGGCAGTGCAGCGAAGTGCCGCCGTCAAGCCGCGTCGGCCAGTACAGCCCACTCCGTCATTCCGGGGCCCGAGCGGAGCGAGGGAGCCCGGAATCCATCGGGCCGCAGAGTCCGCGCGGAAATGGATTCCGGGTTCGCGCCAAGAGGCGCGCCCCGGAATGACAACGAGTGAATGGTCCGAAAAAGCAGCACTAGTACTTCCTGGCGATTGAATGCGGCCGCGCGCCCTCCTAGTGGAGCCGTACAAGCAACGGCAACAAGGGTGGAAGCGATGCAGATGAACGACAGTCAGCGGATCCCGGCGTCGAAGGCCACGGTGTGGGCTGCGCTCAACGATCCCGAAATTCTCAGGCGCTGCATTCCCGGCTGCCAATCGCTCGAGATGGCATCGCCGACCGAGATGACGGCGACCGTGGTGCTGAAGGTCGGCCCGGTCAAGGCGACGTTCAGCGGCAAGGTGACGCTGACCGACATCGATGCGCCCAATGGCTACCGCATCGTCGGTGAGGGCGCCGGCGGCGTCGCCGGCTTTGCCAAGGGCGGCGCGAAGGTCAGGCTGGAAGAAGAATCGCCTGACGTCACCATCCTGCACTACGAGGCTGACGCGCAGATCGGCGGCAAGCTCGCACAGCTCGGCTCGCGCCTGATCGACTCGACGTCGCGAAAACTCGCCGCGAATTTCTTCGAAAGTTTTGCAGGCGTGGTAGCGCCATCATCGTAACCCAGGGGCGGCAGGGCTGTCGGATCCGAGTTTTTTTCCTGCAGCCATCCTTCGAGACGCCCGCTTTGGGCGGGCTCCTCAGGATGAGGGCGGAGTGCGCGGCAGCAGGTTCAACAAGCGCCGATGCTGATTAGCCTCATCCTGAGGAGGCGCGTAAGCGCCGTCTCGAAGAGACGAGGCGTGCGCGCAGGCCAGCGCCACAAGGATATGCGATACACCGCGATGCGCGGAGAGAATCGGATTGCGGCGCGATGTTGCCCACATCCGATGGCGCATTTCGAGCTGCAAAACAAGGGCAGGACGTGAGGCGCGACAACGAGATGAGCGGCGAAAGCCGCCAATGATTTGCACTACTACCTTCCGCCTATACTAAGCGCGAAAAAGCGATGCTGTAATTTCGAACGATGGCTCGCAGGCGAACTGCCCATCACGAGCGCAACGCGCTCAGGCGCCCAACGAGGCGTGCACAACAACACCGCGGAGGGATACATGACCTTTGGAACGAAGGGCTTCTTGGCCGGCATCTCCACGATTGCGATGCTTGCCGCCGTTACACCTGGCGTTCGCGCCAACGACTCCCTGCTCAAGGCGCAATCCGATTCGAATCAGTGGGCCGTTGCCGGCCACGATTACGGCAACACGCGCTTCAGCCCGCTCAAGCAGATCAACACCGAGAACGCCGGCAAGCTGACGCTCGCTTATTCCTTCTCGCTGGCGTCGCTGCGTTCGAACGAATCCTCGCCGATCGTCGTCGGCAACACGCTCTATGTTTCGAGCTCGTGGGGTCCGAAATACGTCTATGCGCTCGATGCGGCGACGGGGCAGCGCAAATGGACCTGGGAGCCCGACATTCCCGAGGACGTGCTGCAATACGCCTGCTGCGACGTGAACAGCCGCGGCGTCTCCTATGCCGACGGCAAGATCTTCGTCGGCCGCCTCGACGGCAAGCTGACCGCGCTTGATGCCGCGACCGGCAAGTCGCTGTGGACGGCGAAGGTGGTCGACTACAAGCAGGGCTCGGTCATCACCTCGCCGCCGCTCGTCGTGCGCGACAAGGTCATCACCGGTTTCGGCGGCGGCGAATACGGCGTGCGCGGCGCGCTGCTGGCCTTCGACATCAACACCGGCAAGCAGGTGTGGCAGACCTACACCGTTCCTTCGCCGGAGGAACCCGGTGGCGATTCCTGGAAGGGCGATTCCGCCCAGCATGGCGGCGGTGCGGCCTGGCTGGTCGGCTCCTACGATCCGAAGAGCGACACGGTTTATTGGGGCACCAGCAATCCCGGTCCGTGGAACACGGCGGTGCGTTCGACCGGCGACGGCAATTTCGGCAAGCTGACCAACCTCTACACGGCTTCGACGCTCGCGCTCGATCCCAACACCGGCAAGATCAAGTGGCACATTCAGACCACGCCGGCCGACGCCTGGGACTATGACGGCGTCAACGAAGCCGTGCTCGCGGATCTCAAGATCGGCGGCAGCACCGTTCCGGCGCTGATGAAGGCTGACCGCAACGGCTTCTTCTTCGTCGCCAATCGCGAGACCGGCAAGGTGCTGTCGGCGGAGAAATACGTGTTCTCCAACTGGGCCCAGAAGTGGGACGTCGCTACGATGCGCGCGGTCGAGGATCCCGACAAGCGTCCCGGGCCGAACCATCCGGCCAAGGACATCTGCCCGAACCTGATCGGCGGCAAGAACTGGCAGCCGATGTCGTTCAACCCGCAGACCGGCCTCGTCTACATCCCGTCCAACAACGTCTGCATGGACTGGTCGGTCAGCGATGTCGCCTACAAGCGCGGCGTGTTCTATCTCGGCGCCGAATTCCCGACCAAGGAAGGCCCCGGCGGCTTCCTCGGCGAGCTCGTCGCCTGGGATCCGGTCGCGCAGAAGAAGGTCTGGTCGATCAAGGAAGACCTGCCCTTCAACGGCGGCACGCTGACCACCGGCGGCGGGCTCGTGTTTGCCGGCAACATCCATGGCGACTTCCGTGCCATCGATGCGAAGTCCGGCAAGGTGCTGTGGAGCAAGAATCTCGGCTCCGGCATCGGCGCAGGCCCGGTGACCTATCAGGTCGACGGCAAGCAATATGTCGCCATCGTCGTCGGCCGCACCGCTGCGCTGCCTGCGTTCCTGGGCGAGGTAGGAAAGAAGATGACGGCCGCAGCCCCCGAGGGCGGTTCGCTCTTCGTGTTCTCCGTCCAGTGACAACTCGCGCGCGTATCCTCGAGGTGACGGGATACGCGCGCGCTTTCTCCAGACTTTAGCTGCGGCATCGGCCGGTGCCTGCTGCCGCCGCGCCTGGCTCAACAAAGTTCCGGCGCAACAAAGCCAACGCAAGGGAGACGAGGATGCGTTCGAATCATTCCGCCACCGGTGCGAGCCGACATCGCGCCATCGCAGGCCTGCTCGCATGTGCCGCCGCGGCGCTGATCGGTCCGGCCTCGCCGCTGCAGGCCGAGGAAGCGCAGCCGTTCCGCCTCTGCGCCGATCCGACCAACCTGCCATTCTCGAGCGATAGCTCGTCGAAGCCGGGCTTCTATGTCGAGATCGGACAGGCCCTGGCGCAGGCGCTCGGCCGGCCGATCGCCTATGACTGGTACAAATCCTATTTCGGCAAGCGCACCGTGCGCGTCACGCTGCTCGGCAAGCAATGCGACGCCATGATCGGCCTGCCGCGGTCCGAGGATTTCATGGGCCCGGCCGTGATCTTCTCCGAGGCCTTCGCGAAGGAGGGCTATGCCCTCGTGGCCGCCAAGGGCGCGGCGGTCGGCGGCATCGACGGCCTCAAGGGCAAGCGTGTCGCCGTGCAGTTCGCCAGCACGCCGCAAAACCTGCTCGCGAGCCGCGACGACATCCAGAAGGTGACGGTGCTGTCGCCCGAGGAGGGCATGCAGGCGCTCGACCAGGGCAAGGCCGACGTCGCCTTCATCTGGGGACCGGTCGCCGGCTGGCTGAACAAGACCAGCTACGACGGCCGCTACCAGATCGAGCTCACCGAGGGCGAAGGCCTGTCATGGGATGCCGCCATCGGCTTCGCCAAGACCTCGACCGAGCTGCGCGACCGCGTCAATGCCGTGCTGCCGCAGCTTCAGGGCACGATCGGCGAGCTCGCCGCGAAATACGGTTTGCCGAGCGGCGCGCCGGTTCGCTTCGGTGCGGTGCCGGCGGTCACGACGGGGACGGGAACCGGAGCCGGCGTGGTGCAGGTCGCCAATGTGGTGGCGACCGAGACCAAGGGCGACGCGGCCGCGGCAGGCGCTGAGGCCGTCGGCGCGGGCAAGGAGATCTTCAACGGAACCTGCGCGCATTGCCACGGTCCCGACGCGATCCAGAGCGAGCGGAAGATCGATCTGCGGCTGCTGCGTCACCGCTACGGCGACGAGATGCGCGAGAAGTACTGGACGACCGTGCACGAGGGACGGCCGAACAAGGGCATGCCGGCCTGGAAGGAGGTCTATACCGATGACCAGTTCGACAGCATCTATTCCTTCCTGCTGACGGTCCAGACCGAATCGAACGACTGAACGGTCTTGACCGAACCCGATCAGGAGGATGTGGTAGCGTCCATCCGGCACCATCCCGGTGCCGGACGGATGTCGGATGGTTCCGCCTCTTCCGCAGCGGCGGCGGATGCCCATACGGTGCAGCATTCGGCGGTGCAGTCCTGTGAAGGCGCCATGACCAGCTTCCTGATCGTCGACGATCATCCGCTGTTTCGCGAGGCGCTCGGCAATGCGGTGCGGCTGGCCTTGCCAGAGGCGCGGATTGTCGAGGCGGTGTCGATCGAGGATGCCCTTCATATCCTGACGGCCGAGCAGGGCGAGGGCATCGACCTCGCGTTGCTCGACCTCTCGCTGCCGGATGCGACCGGCTTCTCCGGCTTTCTGCGCTTGCGCGAGGCCCATCCGCGCCTGCCTGTCGCCATCGTGTCGAGCGAGGAGGACCAGCGCGTCGTCCGCGAGGCGCTGGAGCTGGGAGCCGCCGGTTATCTGCCGAAGTCGCTGTCGAAGCGCGAGCTGGCGCAATCGATCGAGGGCGTGCTGAATGGATCGGTATCGGTGCCGAAGGATTTCGTGGCAACGCCGCAGCGGCGCCGGGCCGAGGCCAGCAAGGCGCTCGAGGTCAAGCTGCGCGAGCTTACCCCGCAGCAGCTTCGCGTGCTCGAGCTGCTGCGGCGCGGCTATCCGAACCGGCAGATCGGCCAGGAGCTTCAGCTCGCCGAATCCACGGTGAAGGCGCATATCACCGAAATTCTGCGCAAGCTCGGCCTGTTCAGCCGCAACAAGGCGATCATCGAGATCGGCAAGGTGGACCTGCCGGATCCCAAGGCGCGGCCTTATGCGCGGGCCGACCGCGGGCGGCCGCAATGACGCGCAATATACCGCTTGATCTGGATCAAGCCGGTCTGATCCGGCTGGGACATTCTCGTTTCGACACCGACCCCGTCGATCCTCTGGCCGATCAACCAGGAATGGCTCACACGTGATGCGATTTCTGATCGTCGAAGACCATCCGTTGTTTTGCGAGGCCCTCGAGGGCGCGCTGCAGTTGGTGGCGCCGGCCGCCGAGATCCTTCAGGCGACGTCGGTCGACGGTGCGCTCGAGCAGGCCGCGGCGGCTGCCGAGCTCGACCTCATCCTGCTCGATCTGTCGATGCCGGGCACCACAGGCCTTTCGGGGATCATCCGCATCCGCAAGGCCTTTCCCAGGATTCCGGTCGTCATCGTGTCCGGGCATCAGGATCCGCAGATCATGTCCGGCGCCTTGTCGCTCGGCGTCTCCGGCTACATCCTCAAATCGTCCTCCAAGCAGGATCTGGCGCAGTCGATCGGCGAGGTGCTGCGCGGCGCGGTCTGTGTCCCTGCCGCCTATCGCGGGCTGGTCCGCCCGCACCGCGCCGCCGGCCCCGCGCAGGATCTCCTGAAACGCCTGCACGAGCTGACGCCGCAGCAATTGCGCGTGCTCGAAATGCTCAAGCGCGGCCTGCAGAACAAGCAGATCGCCTTCGAGCTGAATATCTCCGAGACCACGGTGAAGGTCCACGTCTCCGACATCCTGCGCAAGCTCAACGTGCTCAGCCGCACCAAGGCCATCGTCGAAATGTCCCGGATCGATTTCGCGACGCTGGCCAGCGAGGGGGCTCCGGCACGGCGCGAGCATGCTCCGCCGGATCGGCAGTGATTAGAATCCCGCTTTTTGCCAGGCGGGACTTGTCTCAGCGGCAGCTAATTCATTGACAGGTCAAAGCCATGTCACGCTGTAAGATGCTACCGGTACGGTGCATGGGGTTGTTTTCAACTTTTGATGTGCGCCGAGTGCGGCTTCAGCTCAGCAGGAACGACAGCAGCGCCCGCATCTCGGCCGGCTTGATCGGCTTCTTCAGCACTTCGAGGCCCTGGAGGCTCGCCTGCTTCGCCGCCTGTTCGGAATAGTCGGCGGTGATGATCATGGCGGGCGTGTCGAGTTTCAAATGCTCCCGCACGTCGGTGATGGCCGACAGGCCGCTCTCGCCGTGATCGAGATGGAGGTCGGCGATCACGACATCGGGCGCGCCGCCGAGCTCGTTGAGGCGCACGAGCGCGTCCGCGCCCGATCGCGTGGTCGCGACGTCGCAGCCCCATCCCTCCAGCAGCGCGGCCATCGCCTCCGAGCCGTTCGGATCGTTCTCGATCAGCAGGATCTTGGCGCCTTCGAGCCCGCTGTAATCGTAGTGACGCGCGGCGGGCGCGACCTCCTGCACCTCGTCGGCGACGTCAGCGAGGTCGGCCGGCTCCAGCTCCAGGGTGAAGGTCGATCCCCTGCCGAGCTGCGACGACAGCCGCACCTCGTGCCCGAGCTCGCTTGCGAAGCGGCGGACGATGGAGAGGCCGAGCCCGAAGCCGGCCTGGTCGGCCGCCGTGGCATCGCCGCGCTGGAATTCGCGGAAGATCGCCTCCTGCTGCGCCTGCGCGATGCCGGGTCCGGTGTCGGAGACCTGGACGCAGATCTGGCCGCCGCGCGGCCGGCATCCCATCACGACGCCGCCGCTGCGAGTGTAGCGAATGGCATTGGCGAGCAGGTTCTGCAGGATCCGCCGCAGCATCATCGCATCCGACATCACCGCCAGCTTTGAGCTGCGGATGCGCAAGGACAGGCCTTGCCGCGCGGTGACCGGCTCGAATTCGTTGCGGAGCTGCTCGAACAGGGGCGCCAGCGCGATCGCGCGCACGTCGGGCTTGAGTGCGCCGGCGTCGAGCTTGGCGATCTCCAGCAGTGAGCGCAGCAGGTCCTCCAGCATCACCAGCGAGCGGCTCGCCTGGTCGATCAGCACGCCCGCTTCCTGCGACTCCATCATCTCCGTCAGCGCGGACAGGGTCAGGCGCGCCGCGTTGAGTGGTTGCAACAGATCGTGGGTGACCGAGATCAGCACCGAGGATTTCAGCGAGCTTGCCGCTTCCGCCTGCTGCTTGGCGCGGTAGAGCCCCTCATTGGCGCGCTCGACCGAATGCAGCGCTTCGCGCAATTGGTGCGTCCGGTCGCGAACCTTGTGGTCGAGCGCGATGGCGGTTTCGAACAATGAAAAGGCGTTGAGCTGCTGGTCCATCGAGCGCTCGACGCGCGACATCAGCGCGGCATTGATCTTCCTCAGCTTGGCGGCCTCGCGCCTGAGCTGGTCGACCGCATCAGGCCCCTGCCACATGTCCGTCACGACGGGCGCCTTCCGATCGCAACCCCCGTGAAGGTCTGGTTCACATGCATGGAGCCGAACTGCTCGCCGTAGGTGTGAAAGCCGACCACGCGGTTCTGCCGGTACAGTTCGGACATGTCGCGGGCGAGCTGATGCTGCTCGGCATCGAGCCGGCGGAGCAGGCACTCGAAGCCGATATAGAGCGAGACGTCTCCGATCTGGTCGCGGATGTCGGCGAACGTCTCGCGGGCCGCGCCGACCAGGCTGCGCGACGTCGCCGCGGTCAGCACCATGCCCTCGTCGATGGCGCAGAAGAAGTGCAGCGAGCCGTCCGGCTCGACGCGCTGGATCGAGCGCGCGTAATAGGCGCCGCCGACGCGGACCAGGACCGGATGCGAGGCGAAGGAGAACGGATCGAGCTTGGCGTCCATGATGCCGACCACGCGCGAATATTCCTGCGCAGCAGGCTCGGCGTTCAGCTCCCGGACCGTGCGGTTTTCGATGTCCGCCTCGGTCACCACCATCTTCTGCGCCTGCGGCTCGAAATTGTCGCACTTGAAGACGCGGAACGGCAACGAGGTGTTGAGCAGGATCAGCAGGGCGGCATTACTGTGTGCCTTGCCGTCGAAGAACACGAACGTCTTCTCGAAGCGCAGCCCGTCGCCCGCGGACCCGCCGACGACCGGAATATCGTCCAGCGATGCATAGATCGCGGACATCACCGCTTCTTCGCGGCGGCACAGGCCGTCGATCAGGACCAGGCCGAAGGGACTGCCGCGCTCGACCTGCGGCGTGGCCCGCAACAGCTCGTGCCGGAGCTCGCCGCCGACCCTGCGGCCGTCCTCGACGCGGAAGCTGTCGAGGTTGAAGATGGGCCGAACCACCGCGGAGAAGTCGGCACGGCTGAACGCCAGCGCCACGACGCTGTTCTCGTCCCAGCCATCGGGGGCAAGCTCGCCTGCGGTGGTGCAACCGCAGACCTGTGTGTCGTCGAATTGCCGGCTGACCTCGGCGATGAAGTGATGGGGATCGTAGCTGGGGGAGAGGAACACCAGGAGCAGCGCCAGTCCGTCGGACGGGAGCTGGGCCGCGAGCTCGGCCACGGCGCCATCGACGCTCGCGGCCTTCGACTTGGCCACGGCAACGCCCGACGCACCGCCAAACCGGAAATCGGTTTGCCCCACTCCGTTTCTCCCTCGAGGCTTGGTCTAACGCCAAGTGCCTGACAAGTGCC
Organism: Bradyrhizobium sp. WBAH42; assembly: GCF_024585265.1. Taxonomy (NCBI): domain Bacteria; kingdom Pseudomonadati; phylum Pseudomonadota; class Alphaproteobacteria; order Hyphomicrobiales; family Nitrobacteraceae; genus Bradyrhizobium; species Bradyrhizobium sp. WBAH42. The sequence continues at coordinate 585,630 of NZ_CP036533.1, read as the reverse complement.
TGATAAGTATTCGAGAGTAAGGCGTTTTGCAGGTCGCCGCAACACGGCAGCCGTCGCGCGCCAGCCCGGATCAGCACGGGAGGAACGCCTCCACTCAGGACGCAGACCGCGCGGATTTACCACCCCTTGAGGATTCTGCCCTAATTTTGCGCATGGTTCGGAACGGGCTGCTTCCGGACCGCAGAATGCTGAAAGAACATGAGCTGGGGGTTGGGAATGTCCGGGCGTACCGCGTCGCCGTCGAAGCGTGCACTTTTTCCGACCCTCAGGTTCCGCGCAAAAATCATCCTCGGCTTCGCCGCCGTGCTGGTGATCTCCGCCGGCAGCATGGCCTTCTCCTATTTCGGTTTCGAGCGGGTCGCCTCCGGGGTCGGATCGTACCGCAGCAGCGTGTCGGAGGCCGATCTCGCCCGCAACATCGACCGCGAGCTGCTCGCCTATCGTTCGGCCGTCAAATATTTCGTGGTCACCGGCAAGGAAGACGACGCCAAGGCGGCGCTCGACGCCGAGGCCAGCCTGAAGAACGCCGTCGATCAGGCCATCAAGGGCGCCAAGAAGCCGGCGCGGCAGGAAAGCCTCAACAAGCTCGCCAAGGAGTTCTCCAATTTCTCCGCGACCTTCGCCAAGGTGCTGCAGGCCAAGCGCGACAGTGCGCTGCTGGTGCAGAACCAGCTGCAGCGCCAAGCCAACCTCCTGAAATACAAGCTCGACGACATCGGCAACAATGCCTCCGATTCCGAGGCGCAGGCGATCGAGTTCGGCACCAAGCAGGTCAACGCCCAGTTCCAGACTGCGAGCGCAGCGGCGATCAATTTCGTGCTGACGTCCGACCAGGCGATCGCGACAAGCGCGCTGGCACGGCTCAAATTCGTCGAGAACTCGCTCGGTGCCGTCTATTCCATGGACGACAAGATCGTCGCTGGCCTGAAGGACGCCAAGACCATTCTCGGAGCCTATCGCGAAGCGCTGGAGAAGCTCATCGCCAACGCCAAGCTGGTCGATGACCTCGTCACCGAGATGAGCGGCTCGGCTGGTGCGATCCAGCAAGGAGCCACCGCCATGAAGGCGGACCTCGTCGCCGAGCAGCAGCGGCTCGATTCGGAGTCGGAGGCGACCATCGGGCAGACCGAGCAGCTGGTGCTGATGCTGGCCGTCGGCGGCACGCTGCTCGGCGCGGTCCTCGCCCTGCTGCTCGCCACCGGCATCTCGCGGCCGATGATCGCGATGTGCAAGGCGATGCGCGAGCTCGCCTCCGGCAATTTCGACGTCGTGCTGCCCGGCTTGGGCCGCAAGGACGAGATCGGCGAGATGGCCGGCGCGGTCGAGGAGTTCAAGATCCAGGCTGTTGCCAAGGCCGAGCGCGACGCCGCCGCGAGCGAAGTGCAGAACCGCGAGCAGGCCGCCAGCCGCCGCGCCGAGCTGATCCGGTTTGCCGACGATTTCGAGAGCGCGGTCGGCGCCATCGTCTCCAACGTCTCGGCCTCGGCCGTGCAGCTGGAATCGGCGGCCTCCACGCTGACCCGCACCGCCGAGACCACGCAGAGCCTGTCGAGCCAGGTCGCCGGCGTCTCCGAGCAGGCCTCCTCCAACATGCAGTCGGTCGCGACCGCGACCGAAGAGCTGTCGGCCTCGGTCGAGGAGATCGGCCGCCAGGTGCGCGATTCCAGCCGCATCGCAGAGGCTGCCGTCATGCAGGCCAAGGAGACCGACGGCCGCATCGGCAAGCTGTCGCATGCCGCCCAGCAGATCGGCGAGGTGGTCAAGCTGATCACCGCGATTGCCGAGCAGACCAATCTGCTCGCGCTCAACGCCACCATCGAGGCGGCCCGCGCCGGCGAAGCCGGCCGCGGCTTCGCGGTCGTGGCGAGCGAGGTGAAGTCGCTGGCGAGCCAGACCGCGAAGGCGACCGACGAGATCTCCTCGCACATTGCAGGGATGCAGGGCGCGACCGCCGAATCGGTCGCCGCGATCAAGGAGATCGGCGCGACGATCGGCCAGATCTCGTCGATCTCGACCTCGATCGCGAGCGCGGTGGAGCAGCAGGGCGCCGCCACCCAGGAGATCGCCCGCAGCGTTCAGACCGTCGCGCAGGGCACCCAGACCGCGGCCACCGACATCGGCCAGGTCAACCGCGGCGCCGCCGAGACCGGCTCGGCCTCGGAAGAGGTGCTGAACTCGGCCAAGACGCTGTCGAGCGAAAGCACCCGTCTTCGCGCCGAGCTCGACCGCTTCATGGCAAATATTCGGGCGGCCTAGGAAGGCGCGCCTTAACAAATCCCTACGCCACCTAACTGCCAGTTGCGGCGCCACAAATTTACCGCAGCTTATCCTTTGCCGGTTACCGTGCACACGAGTCAGGAAGCGGGCTGCTTCCCGGCTGCGCCTGGTTTTCCGCGAATGGAATGGGGTGGGGGAATGTCGGTGAAGTCCAAGTCGAGCCAATCGAAGTCGAGCCAATCGAAGCTGCCAACGCTGCGTTTTCGCGCAAAAATCATCCTCGGCTTCGTGGCGGTGCTCGCCATCCTCGCCGGCAGCATGGCGTTCGCCTATTTCGGCTTCGAGCGGATCGCAGGCGCCGTGGCATCCTACCGCACCAGCGTAGCGGAAGCCGACCAGGCGCGGACGGTCGATCGCGAGCTGATCGCCTATCAGGGGCTGACCCGAGCTTATACCCTGACCGGCGCCGTGGATGACGAGACTGCAGCCAAGGCCGCTGAGGGGAATCTGAAGAACGCGATCGCCAAGTCGATGGCTGCGACGACTGGCGCGGCCCGCCGTGAGCAGGTCGGCAAGCTCGAAGCCGAATTCCAGAGCTTTACGAAAGTCTTCAGCGAGATCATCGCGCTGACGCGCGAGAACGGCAAGATCGCGGCCGACGAACTCAACAGTGTCGGCAACAAGATCCGTTTCAAATTCGACGATCTCGCCGACACCGCGGCGCTGGCGGGCCTCGCCTCGGTGCAGACCACGGCCAAGGACATCACCTCGCAATATCTGGCAGTCTCCACCTCGGTCAGCGCCTTCGTGGCCAAGCCGGAGCCGAAGACCGCTGACGGCGTGATCGCCCGCATCAAGTTCCTCGAGACATTGCTGGTCTCCGTCTACGCGAACGACCAGAAGATCACGGATCGCGTCAAGGAGATCGGCGATCTCCTGAAGCAATACCGCGCCTCGTTCGCAAAGCTGACCGAGAACGTGAAGGTCGTCGTCAAGCTGAACGGCGAGATGACCAAGACTGCGGCAACCATCCTCAAGCTCTCGGCCGAGCTGCGTTCGGATCTCACCGCCGACCAGCAACGCATCGAGGCGAGCGCCAATGCGACGATCGGAGAGACCGAGCAGCTGATGCTGATGATGGCGCTCGGCGGGCTGGCTGTCGGCATCGTGCTGGCCTTGTGGCTCGGCAACGGCATCTCGCGGCCGATGATCGCGATGTGCAAGGCGATGCGCGAGCTCGCCTCCGGCAATTTCGACGTCGTGCTGCCCGGCTTGGGCCGCAAGGACGAGATCGGCGAGATGGCCGGCGCGGTCGAGGAGTTCAAGATCCAGGCTGTTGCCAAGGCCGAGCGCGACGCCGCCGCGAGCGAAGTGCAGAACCGCGAGCAGGCCGCCAGCCGCCGCGCCGAGCTGATCCGGTTTGCCGACGATTTCGAGAGCGCGGTCGGCGCCATCGTCTCCAACGTCTCGGCCTCGGCCGTGCAGCTGGAATCGGCGGCCTCCACGCTGACCCGCACCGCCGAGACCACGCAGAGCCTGTCGAGCCAGGTCGCCGGCGTCTCCGAGCAGGCCTCCTCCAACATGCAGTCGGTCGCGACCGCGACCGAAGAGCTGTCGGCCTCGGTCGAGGAGATCGGCCGCCAGGTGCGCGATTCCAGCCGCATCGCAGAGGCTGCCGTCATGCAGGCCAAGGAGACCGACGGCCGCATCGGCAAGCTGTCGCATGCCGCCCAGCAGATCGGCGAGGTGGTCAAGCTGATCACCGCGATTGCCGAGCAGACCAATCTGCTCGCGCTCAACGCCACCATCGAGGCGGCCCGCGCCGGCGAAGCCGGCCGCGGCTTCGCGGTCGTGGCGAGCGAGGTGAAGTCGCTGGCGAGCCAGACCGCGAAGGCGACCGACGAGATCTCCTCGCACATTGCAGGGATGCAGGGCGCGACCGCCGAATCGGTCGCCGCGATCAAGGAGATCGGCGCGACGATCGGCCAGATCTCGTCGATCTCGACCTCGATCGCGAGCGCGGTGGAGCAGCAGGGCGCCGCCACCCAGGAGATCGCCCGCAGCGTTCAGACCGTCGCGCAGGGCACCCAGACCGCGGCCACCGACATCGGCCAGGTCAACCGCGGCGCCGCCGAGACCGGCTCGGCCTCGGAAGAGGTGCTGAACTCGGCCAAGACGCTGTCGAGCGAAAGCACCCGTCTTCGCGCCGAGCTCGACCGCTTCATGGGCAATATCAGGGCGGCGTAGAGACCGCGGGAAGAACGCGTAGGGTAGATTAGCGAAGCGCAATCCACCACCTTGATGTCACGGCCGGGAGTGGAACGGTGGGTTACGGCTTCCCCTAACCCACCCTACAAATCTCACTTCCTTCCGAACGCCCGCTTCAGCTCGACCTTGGCCCGCTCCAGCCGCGTGCGCTGCGTCTTCGGCAGCGTCTTGCCGGCGCGGTTGATGTAGAAGGTCAGCATCGACAGCGCCGAGCGATAGGCGCCGGTCTTGCGTCGCGAGCTGTGCTCGGCCGAGCGCTTCAACGAAGCCGCGATCCTCTTCGCGCTCGTGAGCTTGAACACCCCTTGCTTGAGGTCGAGCGCATCGCTCTCCTCTGTCACGCGCTGCGACCAGCGCCTTGTGGCGCGTTTCGTGCTCTTGGGCGCGGCCGCGCTACGCCGGGTGCTTGCCTTGGGGGCCGTCTTGCGCGGGCCGCTGTTTCGAGAATGTGTCGTCTTTCTGACCTGAGCCATGCGCCAACTCCTTGCGGCTCCAGCGGAAACGAGCGGTGCCCCCGGGCGTTCCGCGGGAACCCGGCCTCATCGCAAACGTTGTCGCACGTGGCAGGCAGATTGCCGCACCCCGATGATCGGATCGACCCCGTCCACGTCGTGTGAAACGGGGTCGCTTCCATTGATCAGACGCAGCAAGCCGATGGAATTGCAGCAAAGCCCAGCGCTGAACTATGCACCCGTCGTCCCGGCGGCCGCGACCGACCGCATCGTCGAGACCAGCATTCCCGCGCGGCTCGATGCGCTGCCGTGGAGCGGATTTCACACGCGCGTCGTGCTCGCGCTGGGCATCACCTGGATTCTCGACGGTCTCGAGGTGACGCTGGCGGGTGCGCTCTCCGGGGCGCTGAAGCAGAGCCCGTCGCTGCATTTCTCCAATCTCGATCTCGGCATCGCCAACTCCGCCTATCTCGCCGGCGCCGTGCTCGGTGCGCTCGGCTTCGGCTGGCTGACCGATCGTATCGGCCGCAAGAAGCTGTTCTTCATCACGCTCGCGCTCTATCTCTCGGCAACGGCCGCGACTGCGCTGTCGTGGGACGTCGCGAGCTATGCGCTGTTCCGCTTCCTCACCGGCGCCGGCATCGGCGGCGAGTACACCGCGATCAACTCGACGATCCAGGAGTTGGTGCCCGCGCGCTATCGCGGCTGGACCGATCTCGTGATCAACGGCAGCTTCTGGATCGGCGCTGCCATGGGCGCGGTCGCCGCCATCGTGCTGCTCGATCCCGCTGTTATCGGCCCCGATCTCGGCTGGCGCCTCGCTTATCTGATCGGCGCAATCCTCGGCCTCGTCGTGCTCCTGATGCGGATGTGGATTCCGGAGAGCCCGCGCTGGCTGATGATCCACGGCCGTCCCGACGAGGCCCACGCCATCGTCGACGAGATCGAACGCTCGGTGACCGGGCATGGCCAGGACACGGGCGAGGGTCGCTTCCCGAAGATCCGCCTGAGAATGCGCGATCACACGCCGATCGCCGAGGTCGTCCACACCTTGTTCTCGGTCTACCGCCAGCGCGCCCTGGTCGGCCTCGCGCTGATGAGCGCGCAGGCATTCTTCTACAACGCCATCTTCTTCACCTTCGCGCTGGTGCTGACCGATTTCTACGGCATCAGCGCCGATCACGTCGGCTGGTACTTGCTGCCCTTCGCGGCCGGCAATTTCCTCGGGCCGCTGCTGCTCGGCCGCCTGTTCGATACGCTCGGCCGCCGCACCATGATCATGTTCACCTATGGCGCATCGGGCGTGCTGCTGGCGCTGTCAGGCTATTTGTTCTCGATCGGCGTGCTGAGCGCGCAGGGGCAGACCATCGCCTGGATGGTGATCTTCTTCTTCGCATCGCCCGCCGCGAGCGCGGCCTATCTCACCGTCAGCGAGACGTTTCCGCTGGAGGTTCGCGCGCTGGCGATCGCGGTGTTCTATGCGGTCGGCACCGGCATCGGCGGCGTGATCGGGCCGGCGCTGTTCGGCGCACTGATCGACACGGGATCGCGAACCAGCGTGTTCGCCGGCTATCTGCTGGGCGCCGTCCTGATGATCGCGGCCGCGATCGTGGCGTGGCGCTATGCCGTCGCTGCCGAGCGCAAATCGCTCGAACATATCGCGCGGCCGCTCGCCTTTATGGAGTAGACTGATGAAATCGGAACTTGCGGAAATGGCGTTGGACCAGAAGCTCACCACACCTGATGACGACGAGACGCCGGAAACGGTGCCAGTGCCGCATGCGTTGGTGCCGCATCTCGATGAAATCGCCATTCTGCTCGACATCGACGGTACGCTGCTCGAGCTGATGCCGACGCCGCGCGAGGTGTGGGTGCCACCGGGCCTGTCGGAAACACTGAAGCATCTGACCGAGCGCACCTCCGGGGCGCTGGCGCTGGTCAGCGGCCGCTCGCTCAACGACATCGACCTGATCTTCGCGCCCGATGTATTTCGCGCCGTCGCCGGCCACGGCGCGGAGATGCGGCTGGCGGTGGACAGTGAAGCGGATGCCCTGCACGCGCCGCCGCTCGACAAGGAGCTGAAGCGACGCCTCGCCGCCATTGCCAAGCTCAGCCCCGGAATCCTGCTCGAGGACAAGGGCTATTCGCTCGCGCTGCATTACCGCCTGGCGCCGCATGCGGAGAAGGCGATCTACGAATCCGTCTCGCTGATCCGGGCCGATCTGCCGAGTGCACCGATCGAGGTGCTGCCCGGCAAGTTCGTCTGCGAGATCAAGCATTCCGGATTCACCAAGGCGAGCGGCGTGCGCGAGTTGATGAAGCACGCGCCGTTCAAAGGACGTCGTCCGCTATTCATCGGTGATGACGTCACGGACGAGACCGTGTTCGCGATCATGCCCGACATGGACGGGCTTGCGTTCTCGGTCGGCCGCCGCGCCATGGGTGTGAATGGCCACTTCGATGCGCCGGCGGATGTGCGTGCGTTCCTGGCGCACCTGCTCGATCCCAGGTGAAACCAAGGCAGCGCCATCTCGCAGACATAAAGGCTTTCATCGCAGCGCCATTGCGCGCCGCGATGCATGCTGCGCAGTCGGGCCGGAAACGCTGTCTTTGCAGCGATATTCCCGGGTTCCGTGAGGAAAACCAGTTCCAACGCGCACGCCCGATTTTGGTTTCAATTGGTTGAAACGATGATCAGGAACCATATTGATGAACGGCAGTTAAATGGGGCGGAATGAACAGGAGGGGACGACCTGTGAACTTGATCGTCGTTTCAAATCGCGTCGCCCGCGGCAAACCCAATGAGCCCATGACGGGCGGCCTTGCGGCGGCTTTGCTTCCCGTGGTGGAACATTCTGGTGCGATCTGGGTCGGTTCCTCCGGCCGGGTGCGTGATGGCCATCAGAAGGAACCGTTCGCCGAGATCGAGGCGCTCGGGACAGGCGCGATCGCAACGCTGGATCTGCCGGCGGCGCATTACGGCGGTTATTACGAAGGCTTCGCGAATTCAGCGCTGTGGCCGGCGTTGCATTCGCGCAGCGATCTCATTCGCGTCTCGCGCGAGGATTATGTCAGCTATCGCGAGGTGAACGCCTTCATGGCGCGCGCCTTGATGCGGTTCCGCAAGGCCCGGACTGCGTTCTGGGTGCAGGACTATCATTTCCTCGCGCTCGGCGCCGAGCTGCGCGAGCTCGGCGTCGACGATCCCATCGGCTTCTTCCTGCATACGCCATGGCCCGTCGCCGCAGTGATGCAGGGCGTGCCCAACCATCGCGAGCTGATCACGGCGATGCTGGCGTACGATCTGCTCGGTTTCCAGACCGAGGAAGATCGGCAGAACTTCCTCTCTTATGTCGGCGGCGAGCTCGGCCTCACCATCGAGGACGGTGTCGTGATCTCGCAGCACGGTCGCACGCGCTGCGAAGTCTTCCCGATCGGCATCGATGCGGAGAAGTTCGCGGCCTATGCCACGAAGTCGGCTGCGCATCCGGACGTGTCGCGGCTGCGCCGCAGCCTCAACGGCGAGCGCCTCGCGATCGGTGTCGACCGGCTCGATTATTCCAAGGGTCTCGTCAACCGCATCAGCGCATTCGACCGGCTCTGGACCGAGCAGCCGCAGTTTGCGCGCAGCATCTCGCTGCTCCAGATCGCCAACCCCTCGCGCGGCGGCATCGAGGCCTATGGCAATCTCCAGAACGAGGTCGCGCGTCTCGTCTCCGACGTCAATGGCCGCCACGGCGAGGTCGATTGGACGCCGATCCGCTATCTGAACAAAGGCTTCAGCCAGGCCGTGCTCGCGGGTCTCTACCGCACCGCGCAGATCGGCGTGGTGACGCCGCTGCACGACGGCATGAACCTCGTCGCCAAGGAATATGTCGCCGCGCAGAACCCCGCCGATCCCGGCGTGCTGGTGCTGTCGAAGTTCGCTGGCGCCGCCAACGAGCTCGACGCCGCGCTGCTGGTCAATCCGCACGACATCGACGGCATGGCCCGCGCGATCGCGATCGCCGCATCCATGCCGCTCACCGAGCGCAAGATGCGCTGGGACGCGATGATGAAGAAGCTGCGCGGCCACACCATCCAGCAATGGTCCGCCGATTTCGTCGCCGAGCTCGAGAAGTGCCGCACCGAGAAGGCGGCCGTGGCCCCGCTCGCAGCCCAGCCGCCGCAGGCGCTGCGCTGGCTGAAGTCGGCGATCTCAGGCGTGCGGTTGATCTAGACTAGCTCGTCTCCCTCTCCCCACAAGCGGGGAGAGGTGAAAACGGCAACCTCAATAGCAATACGACACGCCATCCAGGATCGCGCATTGCCGCTTGTTCGGCGCGTTCGGATCGTCCAGCGGCACCACGCCCTTGCCCTGGCCGACGAACACGCCGGGCCCGACATGCACGGAGCTCTTGTTGCCGATGATCACGCTCTGATGCGGCGTCGAGCTCGAGCGCGTGCCGTCCGGCCAGAGGATGGAATCGCCCGAAAGCACCCCGCGCCGGCCGTCGTCGCAGCTGACGTCGACGCCCTGCCGGGTGCAGACCTCAGCCAGGGCCGGCGTGGCAAGAGCGGAGCCGAGGACCGAAATCAGGCTCAAGGCGGCGATGGTCTTGGTGATGGTCATGGCGTCCCCGGTCGTGTTTGGCGGCTTGCCGTGAATCGTCGCGCCAGAGCCGCCCGTGGTTCAGCCGGCAGGCCCGTCCAGGTACGTATCGAGCCTCATATTGTGCTGTAAATACAATAAGTTGCGGAAAATCACCTGATTTATCCCCCGATCCCTTGCAAAATCGTCGGCGCCCCTTCAAGAGAGGGCGCTCCGGAGAGATGGCCGAGTGGCTTAAGGCGCACGCTTGGAAAGCGTGTGTGCGGGAAACCGTACCGTGGGTTCGAATCCCACTCTCTCCGCCAGCCTCGATTGACCAAGCATTCTCCGTCGAAAAAACCCCTTGTTTGCCTCGGGTTTTAGGGCCCGTTTTCGGATTCAAACCGTTTTCCATGGACTTCGCGTCCTGTCGGTCCCGTCTCTCTGGGCAGCATTTTCTCCGAAGCTCTGCACTCGCGGTCGACAAAACGGAAAGCTAAGTGCCTGCAAGCACAATCATTTAGGTGGGCATAAAATAAGGTAAGTTCGAATTTCCATTGCGCCTCAAGTGCGACGAGAAAAACTGAGCTGACGCTTAGTACCACCGAGCTGTACCGAACTGCCGCGGCAGTCTTACTGGTCCGGAAACAGTGGATTGCTGCCATCCCGCAACCTTCGCTCGAGGAATTGCCCCAACGCCTTCATCGATTGGGAAACCTGCATTTTGGCGGCTACTCCTCTGGCAGGGTCTGCCGAGACCTCAGCGTAAGTATCGCCATTCAGCTCGTCAGGTTGAAAAATTGTATCCCAATAGAACTCTCGTGCGCCCCGGGGTTCGCCAGCGATTACGCCCGCTGTTTCTCCGACGAAGATCTTTACGCACATCCCGTCGCAATAGCCGACGACAGCTCGCGCAATGGCACGTTCGCCACGAGCACTCGTCCTGCGCAGAAATTCTTCCGGACCAAGCGAATCCAACATTGGCTGAGTCAGTCCACCTGGAAAACCCGTAGCTGCGTGCTGCTCGAAGATCAAACCGGCGTGCTCAACGATACATGGGGTGAGAAGGGCTCGGTAAGCTGACACAGCTTTGTGTCGCACCATTTTCACAAGATCCACTTCAAGGGGCTCGTCCGTAGGAATGTCGCTGAAATGAAATTCGAAGCGATCGCCGACGAGCTGTCGATCTCCAACTTCATTGCGAAAGTAGCAAGCTTTCTCGGCGGCGGCGATCTCTTGCCTCTTGAACTCGCTGCGCGTTGCGTAGGTGATCTTTATCTTCATGCGGCCATGTCCGACAGAATTTCCGCGACTGCAGCTGACCTATCAGTTCCGTATGCTGGGATGATTTCAATATTGCGTCGGTGGAAGAGGCGATATTCGAAATCAGAAGGATTCTGAACGATTATGTATGCTCGTCTCCCCGAGAAGCTGTTCGGTAGCTTTTGGAACATCTCGTTTACAGTCTGGAAAAGGTAGGCAATGTTGATGTCCCGGAAACTGTAGCCGATGAAGAGCACTGCGCGACCGAACAGGTCTGACCTAAGCTTTAAGTCCATTGGACCATCAAGCCGCATTCTCCGATAATAATGTCCTTCGGACATCACCATTTCGTCCGGATTATTAAAATCACCATGAAACTTCACGATTTCCGTACCCGGATTTCGCGATCCCATGTCTTCCTCAGAAGCAATAATCTTTGCCGGCCTACCAAACAGCCCGAACGACTTTTCAAGAAACTCATCGTAGTTCGTCGTGTAGAAAATTGGACATTCCGACAGCGCGGCGAGCTTTTGATGCAAGATGGATGACGCCAGCGCGCTTGCGGGCGCGTCCAAGTGACGGACCATCCAGTTGATCAACGGAGCGAAGTTCTTTTTCTTGATCTGGAAATACTCAAGGATCTGGAGGTCGGTTCCGCGCATTCGTAGTAATTCCGGATCTTCAACACCCAGGATGCGAGCAGCCTCATCGACCATCTGGGACCAACTTGGCCCCGCTTGCGGAGTACCAGCGCCATTAGTCCACTTGACCGACATCGAAACGCCGGCCCCAATGAAAGGAAGAACGCTCTGTTGACGATAAAGACGCTTAAGTTCAGGCGGGCATGCGTGCGCCATAAGGTTTGCTCGCGATTAAGCGGGTCAATGAATGGAAGTGTGGAATGTTATTATGCGGGTGAGTTTCGTGTAAGGTGGTGTCAGTTGCATGCATCACTCGCCAATCGCAATAATGGTCGACGTAAGTCGAGTGCGGCAAAAGCAGCGGCGTAAACCCCGGGTGAGCGCTCAAGTCGTGAGGTCCGTTATTAAAAGCGCAGACCAAATTGATGCCCCCTGGTTTGGTACTGTCTTTTAGTTTGGAGATTAGGCTTTGGAGCTCATCGCCGCTATCCAAACAATGAAATATTCCGTAGGCGACGACAACGTCATAGCTTTCAGGATGAAAATGGAAATCAAGTGCGTTTCGTAGGTGCCATCTTATTAGGTCGTGGCTAAAGGACTTCTTGCCGTTGTTAATTGCCAAGGCTGAACAATCTACGGCATCAACCGTGTAACCGATTGCCGCAAGCGCGTGGGCATTTTTCCCCTCCCCACAGCCAACGTCCAGTGCTCTCGCATCCGGCAGTGGTTTAAGAGAGCCAATGACCATCTTCAACAACGAGGCGGGTTCGCGCCCCCAGAAGCACGGGCAAGATCCATAGCCGGCGTCGTACGCGTGCGAGCTATCGTGCAACCCCGAGCTCCCCTATGAGATTGTCGACAACCAGCTCAAATGATTCTAACCCGTACCAGTTGTATATTATGGCGTCCGCTTCTTCAATCAAGGACCTGACTTCCGTCTCGACTGGCGCATTGTAGTGGTCCATAAATTCGTGGAGCGAAATGTCGCTCACTTCTCTTATTTTATACAGTTCATAGGCGACGTCCGGAGGAGTATAGACGAACAGGGTGGATACTCTTAGGCTTGAGCGCGCCCGCAGTTCCTCTAGTGTTTCGGCATGCCGAATACCGTCCACAATCACCCTGATAGCTCCAAGTGACGAAGCTCGCGTCGCTAGGGATTGAGCTAAATTGCGCGGGCCGTCCTTGGAGGTGATGAACTCGTAAGCGCGCTTTTGGAATTCGTCGCGCGGTGTATTAGGTACCGGCGGAATTCCGAGAAGATCGGCGAGAACGGCGCCCGAATTTAGCTCGACGTATCCAGCTCGCTGACATAGCCGCCGTGTGGTGGAAGATTTACCAGATCCAATGGAGCCTGTTACGACTAAGAGGTGAGGCTCCTCGAATGCGGACTTCCGCAAGACTTTGAACGCGGGTTTGCTGCTGACGAATGTCGGAAAGAACTTTCGTAGGCAGAGCTGTGACCAGTATTCAAATTCTAGAAGATCAATCTCAGGGCTATTGATCTTCAACCACTTTAATTGTGAGACGGAAGCTTCTCCTCGGGTCGGCGCCTTCCATTCCGAGTCCTCTGGAGCCCAATATCGTAGGACGGCAGCTACATGCCTTACGCCGACGTCTGAAGAGTCATCGTTGAGAAATCCTAATGGCTCTATCTCGTCCATATTTATTTTCGGGGCTCCCGACGCCAGTCGAATCTCCTCGGAAAGTTCACGTGCTGCATTCGCTCGGATCCCTCGATCGGGATACGATAGTATGCTCAGATCCTCTTCCGTCACGTGGCCGCCAAAGCCAATGCAACGGGCTCCTCGCAGGAATGCAGCGGCTCGGTTGTATCTCCCGCGCTTGAAAGCGAGGATGCGATCCCGCTGCTGGATTATAGTGTATGTGACAAACTGCTTGTACGAAGAATCTGTTTCAGCCTCGACACGCGGCATGTATCGAAGTGATTGCGTCTCGACCAGCGATTTTAGTGTTTCTTCATAGTCGAGTCTGATGCCTTGAAACCCGAGCAAGGAAGCATAATGGCTCCTTGGGACTACCAGAACATCCTCGGAAGGTGGTCTAGGAGCGTGCCGCACTGCAGTGTATTCAGCGGTCCCAGAGGAGCTCTCCTTCGGATTGACCAGATCCCTCAGAAAGAATTTACCTCTTTCAGTTCGCAGAAAGCGCGACCGTGTCCCCTTCTCCAAAATGTCGACGCTTAGCCTGGCTTGCATCGATTTTTGAGGAGTTCTGCTAAGCTCTGCATCACCAAACAGGCCTTCCTCCATGCCATAGGTAACGATCTGGCGCGCCCGAAGAGCGCGTCCATATTTCCGCAAAATTGTTTCCGCGACCCATAGGTAAGTTGCGGACTCGTGCGGCCGATCTTCCAAGGCTGTCCTCGTGGTCCGGAGGACTGTACATTCGGCCCGAGATTTAGGACAGCGTCGGCATCTGGTCTGTGCACAAAAAGTCTGTCTTGAGAAGGTCGTGCAGGGGAAATTAGTCTCGGCCCCTAGAGGCTCGTAAAGTGCCTGCGCTGGGCGGACCAGTTATGAGGGAATGGCTTCAAGAGTGTCTTCAACTCAACAGTTTTGGGCTGTTTGCCATCTAAGATGGCCTGGATCAAATCTGGGGCGAGTAATGTAAGACGGAGCACTCTGCAGACGTAGGACTCGTTGACCGCTTCACGTTTTGAAAGCTCTGCGGCGGAAGCATAGCATCCAGTTTCGATAAGTCGCCGCCATCGGTGCGCTTTCGCGAGAGCAGTAATGATGCTGTTGCTTGGTCGTGATCGAGGTGAGGTCCAGGCATCGGCGCCGGCGGGGACCACAATTTGCTTCCTGCCGCCACTCTGCCGGAAATCGACCGGGATGCTAACAACTAGCTCGCATCCGTCACGGCTCAGCCTCATATTCTGCTTGAGTTCTGTGTTCACGCCGCCTCCATAGTCGTAGCTTTGCCATTGAGCTCGGCGATGAGCGACGCGAAGCCATCCACCCGAAGGTGCACATCAACCTTTGCAGGGGCGACGACCACCTTAGCCGTAATAAGCTGCAGGATACGGGATTGTTCGGCAGGGAATAACTCGCCCCAGACTTGGTCAAAATCGACGAGGGCATCGCGGACCCTCCGCTCGGTGGTCCCGGGCATATGAATACGCATTTTCTTCCAGGTCGCGACAATCAACTCGGGCGAGGCGAGCACGCGCCGGACCTGGTCGATGACGATCTCCTCAATCTCACCTGCGGGGACGCGGAATGCCGCGCTGGGTGCCGCCGCGCCTTTGATGGTCTGCTGGCTGACGTAGTAGCGGTACAGTTTGCCTCGACGGCGAGTATGGGTCGGAGACATTGCAACGCCAGCGGAATCGAAAATCAGCCCCTTGAGCAGAGCAGGGGTCTGCGCCCGGTGCTTTGCCGCGCGCTTACGAGGACTTTCCTGAAGAATGGCGTGCACCTGGTCCCAAAGTTTGCGTTCGATGATGGCGCTGTGCTCGCCGGGATACGCAGTGCGCTTGTGAACGGCGTCCCCTATGTAGGTCCGGTTGTTGAGCAGTTTGTAGAGCACGCCCTTGTCGATGGCCTGGCCGTAGCGATTGCGAACGTCCTTCTGCTTAAGCTCTCGGGCGAGGAGCGTGGCGGAGCCTAGGGTCACAAACCTGCGGAAGATCCACCGGACAGTCTCCGCATCCTGGTCATTGATCACCAGCTTGCGATCCTTGACCTCGTAGCCGAACGGCGCCCAGCCGCCCATCCACATGCCCTTCTTGCGAGAAGCCGCGAACTTGTCGCGGATGCGCTCGCCGGTGACCTCGCGCTCGAATTGGGCAAAGGACAGCAGGATGTTGAGCGTCAACCGGCCCATGGAGGTCGTTGTGTTGAAGGACTGCGTGACTGAGACAAAGGTGACCGTGCGTCGGTCGAAAGCTTCCACCAGCTTGGAAAAGTCCATCAACGACCGCGACAGCCGGTCGATCTTGTAGACCACGACCACGTCTACCTTGCCGGCCTCGATGTCGGCCAAGAGGCGCTTGAGGGCGGGGCGCTCCAGCGTGCCGCCGGAAAAACCGCCGTCGTCATACTGATCAGGAACGAGAAGCCAACCTTCCTGCTTGTGGCTTGCAACATAGGCCTCGCATGCCTCCCGCTGGGCCTCCAGGGAGTTGAACTCCATGTCCAGGCCTTCCTCGCTGGACTTGCGGGTATAGACCGCGCACCGCAGCTTGCGCACGATCGGCTTGCTCATACTGATGCCCGCTGGCTCTTCAGGCCAAAGAAGACGAGGCCATTCCACCGCGTCCCCGTGATGGCTCTGGCGACCGCAGAAAGCGATTTGTAAGGCCTGCCCTGGTACTCGAAGTCGCTGTCGCGCACCGTCACCCGGTGCTCGACGCCCTTCCACTCCCGAATGAGACGGGTGCCGCTGACGGGGCGGTCCGAATTTTTGTGCCGAACGGGCTTTCTGCCCTTGGACGGCAGGTCGGCGGCCAGGGCCTCCAGGCGCCGGACGGTGTCAGCGGACAGGCCGCCGTACGCCAGCTCCTGGATCCGGTACGCCAACCGGCTTTCGAGGAAGCGGCGGTTGTAGGGAGGCGGCTCCGAGCCGAACAGCTCGCGCCAGCGCGCCTTCAGCGTGCCCACGGGGGCACTCCTAAGGGCCGAAATCTGCGCCAAAACGCCGCCGCTAGCCATCCGCCATTCTCCATTCCAAAGGCGCGGCATGTCCGCTCTGGTCGGGCGAGATGTCGAGTGAAACATCTCCCGTGTGGCCGGAAAATCCGCTTGCCTTTCGGGCCTGGATCCGGCTGAGAGCGAGCGCCAAAAGCTCGGCGATTTCGGCAATTCGGTCCTTGGCGGAAGGTATGTGTGGAGATCTTGTGATCATCCGCACTTTTTGGAGATGATTCGGGGAGGAGTCCGGCGGTCAACCTCCCCCGTTCTGGGCTAGGTTTACAGAAACCGATTCACGGCCTGCGGACGAACATGTCTAACCATCACTTTGCGCCAGGACCAAACGCAGAAATCGAGCCGAAGGGCCCGCAACATGCGTTCGAAGGAGCAGTAGCTTTACTGGCGCCCTTCGAACGCCGGCTGGAGGCGCATGCCCCAGCGGATGCACGAGAGGTGATGGCGGCACAGGATCCCCGCCTTTTGGCCTGTGCGGAAGTCCACAGTTTGGCGGAGGCCCTCAATAGTGCGCTGTATCGGGCTCGTCAGGCACCAAGGGTCAAAGACGTCGTCGCCGAACTCGGCCAAGCCCGAGACCGTCTTCGAGAAGCCAATTTGGCGATTGTCTCACTCGGAGAATGGTCCCGCTTTCATCTCCGAACGCCTTCCGAACTTCATCGCGATGGTGTCGAGCCTCGATGGCTGCCGTCCTACGAAGACGGAAGTGCCGGTGAATTCGTTGGACTATCCTCCCGCATAGCCGACCAGATGGAGGGGGTTGTCGGCAAGTTACAAAAGATGTTTGGCGACGGTCAGGTCGCTGACCGAGGTGGCGCTCAGAATTATGAAGAGCGATTTCTTGGCCCGGTGAAGAACAGGTTCATTCGAGAGGCCTTCGAAGTATTCGATGCCTATCACCCGGGAAGTGGCAGTTCGTCAGAAGGCTCGCCGTTTTTCTGCTTCGTACACATGGTCTACGAGTTCGCGACCGGCGAGCATGACGAAGACAAGATGGCCCTTGGATATAAACTGCGAGAGCTGATTAGCGCGCTGCACGGTTATAGCCGTGCCAAGGCTGAATGTTGGAGCATTGAGCTGATGCTCAACTCCAGTGGCCAGGACGACGCAACCAGGGACGATCTCGAAAGGCGCCAAAGGAAAGCAAAGAGGGAAATGGAGCTGCACGAAGGGAAGTTCGTCCCAGCCCTCGCTCAAAAAGGCCTACCTCCTCAAAAAACCGGCAAGTAGGCCGCGGGCGCGAATCATTGGATTGACGGCCTCCTTCGACCTCGTTTTCGAGGTGGAAGGAAGCACGATGAATAGTCGGGAAAGGGAGGGGGCCGGGAAGCCCGGCAGCAGCATGGCGGCCGCGGCGCTGGCGAACGCGGCGAAGGGCTGGCCGGTTTTCCCGTGTCATCCCGAGACTAAGCAACCTCTCGTCAAGGCAGACGCGGATCCGGTCACCGGCAAAGCCATCCCAGCGTCCGGCGGCCTCAAGAAGGCCACTACTGACAAGGCGCAGATTGAAGCTTGGTGGCGAAAGTATCCTAACGCCATGATAGGGGTGCCGACAGGCACGCCCATAGGCGCCTTCGTGGTCGATATCGACGCCGGAACGGATAGCAAGACAGGCGAGGTCTATGACGCCGTGGAAATCCTCGGTCGTCTCGAGGCCACGCTGGGGTGCCCGCTGCCGCCGACAAGGATCTGCCGCACTCCGCGCGGCGGTTTGCATCTGTACTTTCGATTGCCCGAAGGTGGCGCGGCGATGCCACGCAATCGTGCCGGCATCTTGAAGCGGGTCGATGTGAGAGGGGAGGGCGGATACGTCATTGTTCCTCCTTCACTTCGGTCAGACGGCGCTGGTTATGTTTGGCAGAGCGCGGACGATGCTGCCGAGGCCTGGGCGCCAGCCGAACTGCTGGGTTTTTTGGCGGCACCATCTCGCCGCGATGGTTTGCGCCAGCCCAGCGCCAGAACAACCTCAAAAGAGGCCTACGGTATGAAGGCCCTTGCTGATGAAATCCGTGTCTTGCGCGACGCAGCGGATGGTACTCGCAATGACACGCTGTTTCATAGCTCCATAAAGCTGGCGCAACTTGTAGCCTCCGGGCATCTCGACGAAATAGTCGCTCGCTCCGCCCTTGAATCGGTGGCCCGGCAGTGGCCAAACTTTCAAAAGTCAAAAACAACAATCGCCTCTGGCTTTGCGCGCGGTCTCGCCGAACCGAGGTCAGTCCCCACGCGCGCAGTCAAAAATCGACCTGCTGAGCGGGTTGATGACCTCGCGCCGCCGGCACCGAAGATCGCCGCCTCTATTCTCGAGCGCCTCGGTTTGGATGAGCATCACCAAATCCAACTCGACAGAGAATTGGCTCAGTGTCCCCTGACGGACCTAGGTAATGCTGAACGCTTTGCCCGCCGGATGCAGGATCGGCTGATGGCGGTGCCGACGCGGGGTTGGTTTCAGTGGGACGGCTGCCGGTGGACGATGAACGGGGCGGAGGACGCAGCGCGAATTGCGGCGCAGTACGTGGCACGCTCCATCCAGCGCGAGGCGGATGCGCTCTCCGAAACTGAAGAAGACGCCGTCGTTGAAGTTCGCTCTCCTGGTGCCAAATGCGAGCGGGAAATCAGGTTATCCGACAAATTGAGGGACTGGGGTAGAGAGACAGAAAACGATCGGCATTTGACCGCACTTCGCAGGCAGGCCGAGCCGATGATGGCGATCGACCAGGCGCGGCTCGATGCCGATCCGATGAAGATCAACACGAAGAATGGGACCCTTAAGGTCAATCGCAGCTGCGGCGACGAAGATCCTATCAGCTTTTATCCTCATGATCCCGCCGATCTGATCACGAAGGTCATCGATGCCGACTACGACGCAAGCGCGACGTGTCCGGTGTACGACGCCTTTTTGAAGAAAGTTCAGCCCTCACCTAAAGTGCAGCGCTTCCTGCACCAATGGGCTGGACTCGGGCTGACGGGCGACACGTCAGAACAGAAGCTGCTGTTCTTCTGGGGAAAGGGACGCAACGGCAAGACAACGCTGGTGGAGGCGTGGGCGTCGATTTATGGCGACTACGCGTGCTCGCTTGCCGTTGAAACCTTCATGGACAATGGCAGGGGGAGAAGCGGAGGTCAGGCGACGCCGGATCTCGCGCTCCTCCCGGGAATTAGGTTCGTCCATACTGATGAGCCGGCGCGTAACGCGCGCTTGTCGGAAAGCCACGTAAAGCTACTGACCGGAGGCGACACGATCCAAGCCCGGGAGCTGAACAAGGGCTTCTTTAGCTTCAAGCCGCAGTTCAAGTTGACGATGTCGGGCAACTACCGGCCGAAGGTGGACGGCGGCGAGGCGTCTCAGGGCACGTGGCGCCGCCTGATCATGGTGCGCTGGGCAATTACGGTTCCCGAGCAAGAGGTTGATAGACAGCTATCGGCAAAGCTCAAGGCGGAGGCTTCGGGCATCTTAAACCGATTGCTAGATGGCCTTCGCGATTGGATCGACCACGGCCTGGTCGTCCCCGAGGAGATCAAGGAGACGACAGAGGAGTACCGCAGCGACAGCGACGTCCTTGGTCGCTTCCTCCAAGAATGCACCATGCGGGCGGAGGGGCAGCGCCTGTCTAACGCAGAGCTCCACAACCTGTTTGTCGTTTGGAGCAGGAAGAACGGGGAGCGGCCATGGACAAAGAAGAGTTTGACCAGCGCTATGAAGGAGCGGGACTACGAGCAGTCCCGAGGGGAGGAGCGCTATTGGAAGGACATCGTGGCCACCAAGGCGGCGGGTGACTTCGCGGTCAGCGCCTCGGCTGAGGACGATTTAGAGGGTGAGGAGGCCGAAAACGACAGTTGAAAGTGTCGGGAAATACGAGCGTCCAGGAAGTGTCGGAGCCAAAAAAGCTCGAGAAAAGTGGGGCTTCCCGACAGTTTCGACACTTTCGACACTTCGTTGCACAAAACTGCCTAAGCGCGCGCCCGCGCGCGCAGGAAGGACTGGCTCAGGACACCCAAGTGTCGGAAGCGTCAAACTGGTCGGTGTCAACCGGGTGTCAACCTTGTCAACCGTGTCAACCTAACTTTTTGAATGCTCTGGCTAGCGAGACCAAGGGGTGCGAATTACCCGCGGTCGCTCTGGAAGCTAGAGGGACCCGTGAAGCAAAAAGGGCCGACCGCGATGAAGCGATCGGCCTCTGGATCTAGCGAAGTCTCAGGTGGAAACGACGTAAGGGAGAGCAGCGGCAGGCCATCGCCGTACCCGCTCAGCGGACCGCTTCTTACTCAATAGCGGACCTTTGGCGGATGCCTTAGCATGGGCAGCTTTTGACCCTGGCCGTGTAAAAACTCAAGAATCGAAACGCAGCGAAGAATGATATTTTCAAGTCCGACCTCCAAGTTTAATCCGCTTGCGCCTTGAGCGTCTAAAGCGGCCTTCGACGAATAATTTCTTCTATCGCGATTGAGCCTCTTCGCGTTTTCACACAGCCAAGACCCAAAGCGGACCTCAAGGGCTATATGGGATCATCCTCACATGGAAATGACCAGTAAGGGCGGCTCTCGCGATTTGCGTGCCCAAGCCGATGCACCTCGCCCGCCAAGCAGGCGTGACAGGGACGGCGGCACATCGAAAGGATCCGGACAAGAACCTTGAAGTAGCGCAAAAATTTCTGCAGGTCCTCTTGACTAGAAATCCGCTTATTCCTAGGTCGTTTTCCGCCCGGGGGCCGGTTCCGGACCCGGATTTTGGACATCGCTGAACCTACCCAAGGAGGATGTGCATGCATTTCCGCCCGTTGCACGACCGTGTGCTCGTGCGCCGCATCGATGCCGAGGAGAAGACCGCCCGCGGCATCATCATTCCCGATACCGCCAAAGAGAAGCCGCAGCAGGGCGAGATCATCGCCGTCGGGCCGGGCGGGCGAAACGAGCAGGGCCAGCTCGTGCCGCTCGACGTCAAGGTCGGCGACCGGGTGCTGTTCGGCAAGTGGTCGGGCACCGAGGTCAAGATCGACGGCGAGGAGCTGTTGATCATGAAGGAAAGCGATCTTCTCGGCGTGGCCGAGCAGGCCGGCACGCTGAAGAAGGCGGCGTAACGCTGACAGTCATCGAACGGAAAGGAGTTTAACAACATGGCTGCCAAGGACGTGAAGTTCGCGACCGAGGCCCGCGAGCGAATGCTGCGGGGCGTCGACACACTGGCGAATGCGGTGAAGGTCACGCTCGGTCCAAAGGGACGCAACGTCGTTATCGAGAAATCGTTCGGCGCTCCCCGCATCACAAAGGACGGCGTCACCGTCGCCAAGGAGATCGAGCTGGAGGACAAGTTCGAGAACATGGGCGCCCAGATGGTGCGCGAGGTCGCCTCCAAGACCAGTGATCTCGCCGGAGACGGCACCACCACGGCGACCGTGCTGGCGCAGGCCATCGTCAAGGAGGGCGCCAAGGCGGTCGCTGCCGGCATGAATCCGATGGACCTCAAGCGCGGCGTCGACCTTGGCGTGGACGCGATCGTCGCCGACCTCAAGTCGCACGCCAAGAAGATCACCTCCAACGACGAGATCGCCCAGGTCGGCACCATCTCCGCCAACGGCGACACCGAGATCGGCCGTTTCCTGGCGGAGGCGATGCAGAAGGTCGGCAACGAGGGCGTGATCACGGTCGAGGAAGCCAAGAGCCTGCACACCGAGCTCGAAGTGGTCGAGGGCATGCAGTTCGACCGCGGCTACATCTCGCCCTATTTCGTCACCAACGCCGAGAAGATGAAGGCCGAGCTCGAAGATCCCTATGTGCTGATCCACGAGAAGAAGCTGTCGGGCCTGCAGGCCGTGCTGCCGCTGCTGGAGCAGGTCGTGCAATCCGGCAAGCCGCTCCTGATCATCGCGGAGGAGGTCGAGGGTGAGGCGCTGGCGACGCTGGTCGTCAACCGCCTGCGCGGCGGCCTGAAGGTGGCAGCCGTCAAGGCGCCGGGCTTCGGCGACCGCCGCAAGGCGATGCTGGAGGATATCGCGATCCTCACCGGCGGCACCGTGATCTCCGAAGATCTCGGCATCAAGCTCGAGAACGTCACCGTGAAGATGCTGGGCCGTGCCAAGAAGGTCGTGATCGAGAAGGAGAACACGACGATCGTCGACGGCGCCGGCGCCAAGAAGGGTATCGAGGCGCGGAGCCAGCAGATCAGGGCGCAGATCGAGGAAACCACCTCGGACTACGACCGCGAGAAGCTTCAGGAGCGCTTGGCCAAGCTCGCGGGCGGCGTCGCGGTAATCCGTGTCGGCGGCGCGACCGAGGTCGAGGTCAAGGAGCGCAAGGATCGCGTCGACGACGCTCTGCATGCGACCCGGGCCGCGGTCGAGGAAGGCATCCTGCCGGGCGGCGGCGTGGCACTGCTGCGCGCGCTCAAGGCGCTCGACGGCGTCAAGACCGCCAATGCCGACCAGAAGGCGGGCGTGGACATCGTGCGCCGCGCCATCCAGGTCCCGGCGCGGCAAATCGTGCAGAATGCGGGTGAGGACGGCTCCGTCGTCGTCGGCAAGCTGCTCGAGAACCAGACCTACACCTGGGGCTTCAATGCCGCGACTGGCGAGTACCAGGATCTGGTGCAGGCCGGCGTGATCGATCCTGCCAAGGTCGTCCGCACCGCCTTGCAGGATGCGGCCTCGGTGGCCTCGCTGCTCATCACGACCGAAGCGCTGGTGGCCGAGAAGCCGAAGAAGACGGAAGCGCCGAGCGCTCCCGCGATGGACTTCTAAGGACGGGCGAGCCCGGCCGAACGGCCGGGCTCGTTTGCCATGGATCTGTGACTGTGTTCTCGAACGAAAGGAGGATGAAATGATCAAGGATCGTGCTTTCTCCGCTCGCGGGGAAACCACTCGGAAAACGTTGCGGCGGCTCGCCGCCTTGGCCGTTGGGGCTGGCCTCTCGCTGGTGCCCTTTGCGGCCTTTGGCGCCGAAAGCCCCGGCCCTGCCGCCAAGACGGCGGACAGTTTCGAGCGGCTCGCCTTGCCGCCGATCCCGTACCTGGACACGATGCCGTGGTCGAGCTGGGATCGGGGCAGCCCGACCATGAAGGTGGACACATTGCTGCCGGTCCTCGGGCCATCCGGGATCCGGCTCGACCTCACGCCGCCTGATCGAGACAAGCCGGAGCCCGCCACGAGCTGAAACGGAGGAGCGGCCGGCGAGGCCGCTCCTCATCGTTCAGCCACTCATCGCTCACGCGAAAGGAGGATCATCAGATGAGAGGCATTGTCCTCGCCGTCGCTGTGTTGGGCATGGCCAATGGGCTCCAGGCCAAGGAGGCCGACACGCCTCGCGCCGAGATGCGGAGCTCGGCCGAGCCCGCCCGGCAGCTTGCGACCAGTTCCGTCGGAGCGTCTCGGAGCAATCCTGAGAAGTCCGGCCAGACCGAGCGCAGGAGCCGGGAGTTTTCGCCCGAACGTCTCGTCCCCGATATCTGCAGAGGATGCTGATCGGCCAAGGCCGATCAGCATTCTTCTTCGCTCGCCTAACGCGACGTCGCAAGGCGCGCCTCATCGAGGCGCGCGAGCATCTTCGCCTTGATCCGCTGCAACGCGCGCTGCTCGATCTGCCGGACGCGCTCGCGCGAGATGCCGAATTTGCCGGCGAGCGCATCCAGCGTCTGCTGCGGCTCGCCGAGATATCGCGCCTCGACGATGCTGCGCTCCCGCGGTGTCAGCGCAGCGAGTGCATCGGCGAGGGCAGCCTTGGTGCGTTCACGGTCGGCCGCGTCCAGCAGAAGACTCTCCGGATCGGGAGAGGGATCCACCAGCCGGTCCTGCCATTGGTCGCCTTCCGTCTCGACGCTGATCGGCGTGTTGAGTGAGATGTCGCCGCGCAGCCGGCCGTTCATCTCGGCGACGTCGGCTTCCCTCACGTCGAGATGTTGGGCGATAGATGTCAGCTGATCCGTCCGGAGCTCGCCATCCTCCGCGACGCCAAGCTTGTTCTTCAGCTTGCGCAGGTTGAAGAACAGCTTCTTCTGCGCAGCAGTGGTGCCCAGCTTGACGAGCGACCATGATCGCAGGATGTATTCCTGAACCGAGGCCTTGATCCACCAGGAGGCATAGGTCGCGAGCCGGAAGCCTTTCTCGGGATCGAACCGCTTGACGGCCAGCATCAGCCCGACATTGGCCTCCGAGATGAGGTCGGCGATGGCGAGGCCATAGCGGCGATATTGCAGCGCGATCTTCGCCGCGAGCCGCAAATGGCTCGTCACCAGCCGATAGGCGGCGTCACGATCGCCGCCATCGCGCAATCGCCTCGCATAGTCGGCTTCCTCCGATGCCTCGAGCAGCGGAAAACGATGGATCTCCTTGAGATAGCGGGATAGCCCGCTTTCCCCGTGAAGGGCAGGAAGTGAGGCAACCAACATCGCGCCCACCCTCACGAGCACCGTTCGCCCCGATCCAGGGCGCGTTGCCGATCCATCCGACAGTCCAGGTGAAGCGCCGAGAGCGGCGCGGTCCGAGCGCAGTCAGGTTTCATGGCCAAATCCTCGTTAGAGCAAGATGGTTGGACCACCGCGAACCTGATCCGCTGAGCCCGATCATGGCACCCAGACGCCTCAGGCCGGTAGGCGCCACTAGAATTTGGAAATGGCCAGAATGTTCCAGCGTGAATGGTCGTGACTGAAAATGGCGATGGCGATTGCCGTCTCCTTCTCCGCGCTCGCCGGGCTCTTGAAACGCGAAGCCTTCATTCCAATCTGGTCCACGCAGGCGCCGATGAGGCTGCACGCATGTTTGGTTCGTGGGATGGATGACTATCGTGATCTCGTGAGCGCGGCTCTTGCGCTGTTCTGCGCCGGCTTGATGTTGGTGGCCGGCCATCTCCTGATCGAATGGCACGCCAGAAGCACCGATCCCGGCATCGGGATCGAGGCGCCGAAGCGCGACGGCGCGCCCGCGCCGCTCATCTCGAACGGTTCGCCGCCGGACACGCGGATGATCGAGCTTCCCGCCGAGATCAGGCGCAAGCGCGCCGCGTGAGTGCCCCTAGATCGCCCGCAGCCCTTCCTTGGGCATCTCCCGGATCAGCGCATCGATGTCGCTCTGCTCCAGCGTCTCCTTCTCGAGCAGCTTCTTTGCGGCGCGGTCCAGGATCGGCCGCCGCGTGGTCAGGATGCCCTGGGTGCGCTGGAACACCTGGTCGACGATGGTTTTCACCTCGTGGTCGACCGCGGCCGCGGTCTCCTCGGCATAGTCGCGCTCGCGCGTCGGATAGGGGCGGTCAGGGCCGGCCAGGAAGTTGCCGGGATCGCGCTCATAGGCAACGCTGCCGAGACGCTCCGACATGCCGTAGCGCGTCACCATGCTGCGGGCGATATCGGTGACGCGGCGCAGGTCGTCCGCCGCACCGGTCGACAAGTGCCCGAACACGATCAGCTCCGCGGCGCGGCCGCCGAGCAGCACCGCCATCTTGTTCTCCAGCTCCTCCTTGGTCATCAGGAAGCGGTCCTCGATCGGCCGCTGGATGGTGTAGCCGAGCGCGCCGACACCGCGCGGGATGATCGAGACCTTGTGCACGGGATCGGTCCCCGGCAGTGAGAGCGCGACGAGGGCGTGCCCCATCTCGTGATAGGCGACGATCTCGCGTTCCCTGGCGTTGAGCAGGCGGTTGCGCTTTTCCAGACCTGCGACCATGCGCTCGACCGCATTGGTGAAATCGCTCATGGTCACCGCCTCGGCGGCGCGTCGCGTCGCCAGCAGCGCGGCTTCGTTGACGAGATTGGCGAGATCCGCGCCCGTGAAGCCAGGGGTGAGCGCGGCAACGGCGTCTGCGTCGACATTCTCGGCCAGGCGCACCTTCTTCATGTGCACCTTGAGGATCTCGATGCGGCCCTTCTTGTCGGGCCGGTCGACCAGCACCTGCCGGTCGAAGCGGCCGGCGCGGAGCAGGGCGGGATCGAGAATCTCGGGGCGGTTGGTGGCGGCGAGGATGACGAGCCCCGAGCGCGAATCGAAGCCGTCGAGCTCGACCAGCAGCTGGTTGAGCGTCTGCTCCTTCTCGTCATGGCCGCCGGCGAACGGGCCTATGCCACGGGCGCGGCCCAGCGCATCGAGCTCGTCGATGAAGATGATGGCCGGCGCCTTGTCGTGCGCCTGCTGAAACAGATCCCGCACCCGCGCCGCGCCGACACCGACGAACATCTCGACGAACTCCGAGCCGGAGATCGAGAAGAACGGCACCCTGGCCTCGCCGGCCACCGCCTTGGCCAGCAAGGTCTTGCCTGTGCCCGGCGGCCCCACCAGCAGCACGCCTTTCGGCATACGGCCGCCGAGCCGGCCATAGTCGGTCGGATTCTTCAGGAAATCGACGATCTCGCGAAGCTCGTCCTTGGCCTCGTCCACACCGGCGACGTCGGTAAAAGTGACGCCGGTGTCGGATTCGACGTAGACCTTGGCCTTGCTCTTGCCGATCGCCATCAGCCCGCCGCCGATCCCGCCGCCCTCGGCCATGCGGCGGCCGATGTACCACCAGATGCCGAAGAACAGCAGCACCGGCATGACCCACGACAACAGGTCGCGCAGAAACGTGCTCTCGATCTGCCCGGTGAAGCGGACGTTGTGCTTCTCGAGCTCCTGGGCGACCTCCTGGTCGACGCGCG
The DNA here is from genome assembly GCF_024585265.1 of Bradyrhizobium sp. WBAH42. Lineage (NCBI taxonomy): Bacteria > Pseudomonadati > Pseudomonadota > Alphaproteobacteria > Hyphomicrobiales > Nitrobacteraceae > Bradyrhizobium > Bradyrhizobium sp. WBAH42. The sequence continues at coordinate 558,934 of NZ_CP036533.1, read as the reverse complement.
TGGTGACGAATTGCTTCTGGCCGCCGGGCAGCGGCTCTTTCAACGTGCCCTGCAAGGTCCGATCGGAGATGCCGACCGTCTCGACTTTCCCCTGGCGCAGCAATTGCTGATATTCGCTGTAGGGGATCACGGCGATCTGGTTCGCCGCCGAGATCAGATACTGAATCAGGAAGACCGCAAAGATCGCCGCGATGGCGTATCCGAGATTGAAACGGGCATTCTTGTTCATGGGGAGACCAGATCCGATCATGTTACGCGGGCCGGGCTAACGTCGAGGCGCATTTTGACGCGCGCTCGCTCGGGCCCGGTGCGCGGCCGGACCTGCATCTTATCGGCAAAACTTCTCCTGCTGCCATCGGTTCCAGCCATCCCGACGCGCTTCGGGTGAGAGGCGCCTCGCACGCGCCGCGCTCAGGCGATCGGGGTGCCGGGCAGCGATAAGGCCCGGTTGCAGGCCGGGCCTTTGCATCAGCTCACCAGGGATACCAGTAAGGATATGCCGCCGGATAATACCGGACCGTCCGATAGTAGCGGGGGCCGTAATAATATCGCGGCGGACCATAAACCGGCGCATAATAGACCGGAGGTGCAGCCGCGGCGGCCAGCGCTCCGGTGAATATGCCGAGCGCGAGGGCGGGACCGATGCCCGGACCTCCCCAGTGATGATGATGGCCCCGCCAATGGGCCGAGGCCGGCGCAACCGTTCCGATGAGGAGCGTTGCTGCCGCGGCGATTGCAAGAGCAAGCTTTCTCATGTGACTTCCTTCGAATACGCGCCCGCGATGAGCGCGGGCTCTTTCATCCTCTGCATGAGTTTCGTTTTGCCGGACACAGCCGGCAGCGTCTGAACTTAGGATCGGCGGCGACGACTTCAAGCCTCTAACTGACAATTGGCCAAGTGGAGAGAACAGTCAGATCGTGTCAATCGAAGAAGGGCTTCGAACGCCCCTGCTGGCGCGTGCCAATAGTGACTAAGTCAATAAATTAAGCTTTTGGTCACGGGGCATGATTTTTGGGACCAAGCTGCGTTTGCCATCCAACGGCGGACCTCTCGGTCCCAGCTCGTTTTTCGATCCGGAAAAACCTCCAGGCTGGGGCCGATGTGGTCTACTCCGGGCGTAAGCCGCCCCATCAGTACCAGCCCATATTGAAACAGAGACCAAGCCAACCAGCGAGCGCAATTAGAGCGGCAATGTTGATGTACTTCTGAGCGTTCTGCATCATTGCAACGCAATCAAAGGCGCCCCGCAATTCGGAGCAACGGTGATTTGTCACCACCCGTTCCGCCTCTCTGCCCTTGACCAGATCAACAAGGTTCCGGTTTCTTGCGCTCGGTTCATCGCGGGAGCTCGGGGTTCTCCACCTTATGTGCTTTGGCGTGTTCTTCTCGACCTGCGGGACCATGCGGGCGGGATCGGGACCGCCCGGAACGCCCCTGGGGCCGAGCAGCTCACGCGTAATGTCATCCTCGGTTCTTTCCGGCTCGACGCCGTTGATGGGCCGTTGTCGCACGGGAGCGACCTCCTGATGCCCGCCGGCAAGCTCAAGCGACTCAGGTTTGAAGGTCTGGGGCTGCTGCTCTGGCGGATGGCATTTTGAAAGGAATGGGGAACGTCGTGCGCGCGAGGCTTACCAGCGCCGCCCGTTCCTCGGAGAGACGGCTTTCGATGTACTCTCGTTCCAAATCGGAAAGGCGGGTCTTGATCAGCCGCTGGTAGCGGTGAATGTTATTGTGGTGCGTACGCAAGCGGGCGAGCTTATCTTCGAGTGTCATCATCGTCGTCCTCGACGGTTACAAGCAATCCTTTCCAAAAGTGGTCGGAGGAGCCCTCCGGCGTGAGACTTAGAGAGGCTTGATCTTGTTTCAAGATGGATCAGAAGATTGGACCAATTGCCTCTACCTCAGCCAGCGTTCTGTACGCTCCGTGCTCCCCAGCGCGGGGCCGGACCATGGCAACCGAAAATCCGCCATGTGCTCTTGCATCGTCCCGTTGATGTCCGCATGTGGCCCATCGCGACAAGCTCAGCCCGCGCGTCGATGTCGGCAATGAACGCTAAACCGGACCCGGCGTTCGCCGGGCCAGATCGCCGCGATTGACCCCCAGCGGAATACGCCGTGATGCGGCCGTGCCGGATAGAGATTCCGTGGAACCTTTAGGCCGCTGTGATAATTGTTCCCCATCATCGGCCGTGGCTCTGCCCGTAGGCGGCGATGGCTGAGAGACGCTTCTGTGCTCCCGCCTGCAAGACAGGGAGCACGCCATGCCGATCCGTCGAGTTCATTACCCATTGCAAAGCGATGCCGCGCACATCGAAATGGCGCGAGAGGCCGTTCGCGAGGCTATGGAGGTGTTGAGGCAGTTGACGCCCGACACCTTCCTCGGCCCTGAGACCTACAAGCCTTTTCCGATACAAAATAAGGAAGATAACATAGGACATAGCAGCGGAAGTTTGCCGCAGGCATTGTCGCGGGATGAATGATCCGCTGTTTGATCGTGCTCAGCTAGCCATCGAAGAGAGCCAAGCTCTTCAAAAGACAAAACTCGCCTTGCAGGCCGAACAGCTGCATCGTCGCGAGGCACTTCGCCTCAGCGTGATGGAGAACGCGATGTATCGGACGGAAAGCAACGCGTACCGGGAAGATCGCGGTTAGATGGACTATTCAGCGAACGCAAAGCGGTACCGCGACCAAGCCGAAGAATTCCGAGCCAAGAGCGATCTGATGAAAGACCCGGAGACGAGCGCTCAATACAGCCGGATGGCAGACGCTTATGACAAGCTAGCGGCAGGCCAGGACGACCTGGCTCGGAACGACGGCGAAGTAAGCGTAAAGGGCTTTCCATGATCGAAAAGCGGCCGCCAAAGAAGCCGATTGCCAACAACAACAAGCTCTTTCCGCAAGAGGAGATGCGTGAGATGATCCGTGCGGACATCGAGGAGCAGCGCGAGGCTCGTTTGAAAAGCTAAAATCCAAGATGAACTAGAGGACTGCCTCAGTTCGGCGCGAGAGTCCGCTGCTGGGCCCTTTGCGTCTTTGCCAGCACACCCGCCTCCGGTCCGCTTTCGGCAGGAAGCCGGACCTTCCTGCGGTCTTGAGAGCAGCGACTGCCGCTCGCCCCAGACATGCGTAAGCCCGGCACATGGGCCGGGCTTGTCCATCGGAATCCCCTCAACTTCCACTTCGCTGCTAGAGCGAAGATGGGTGCGCCGGAGGGAGCTGCTCCGTTCGAGCCATTGGGCGCTGGTGGCCACTTCAATGGTGACCTATCCAGAACCTTAACGTCGACCCAAAACTCACTTGCGCTTTAGCGTGCGCTCCACCTTCTTCCGGCTACTTCCCACCTTCTTGACCGCCTTCTTCACCGCCGAAGCGGAGCGACGCGTCTTCTTCGCCTCGTAACGAACCTCGTGATCCTGTCGGCCCGCCACGCGTGCGCGATCCTGCTTGCGACCGCGAGCGGTCGACTTCTTCGCCTTAGCCATATTGCACCTCCATACTTTGCGAAACGCATAGAGATTCGGGTGGTTCCTTGTTCTCGGTCCGCCTTGCGGTTGGTCGGAACGAATCCACCATCCCTGTGGGGTACCATCCGGGGGAGCGATAGCTTCACGAAGCCAAATTCGACGGCTGCCGCGTCCAGGTCATCTGGCAAACGAAGCCGCCAAAGTCTTCACGGGCCGTGGTGCCCGACTGAACCAATTGATTCAAGAAGGTCGTCGACGACGCCTGGCACATCAAGACGGGTCAGCGGCCGAACTATCAGCGAGAACGGGCGTTTACCGATCATGTCAGACGCATTCGATTATTTCCGCGCCTACGCCGTCCGAGCTCTTTGCAACGCGCGATCGATGCCGAAAGGCCGGATGAAGCATCTGCAGCTTGTGGTCGGCCGGATCTATAACCTCCCGAAGAAGGAGGCCGCCTACGGCCCAAACACGCAACATCTGGAAGACTTCCGAAAAGCGCAGCAGCTAGAAAGATCTCTGGATGGTCGCCCGAGCGACCCGGCCGTTCGAACTCGCTTTGCCGAGACAAATCCTCACCGTGCAGAACGGGAGGCTCGTTGAGTGGCCTCCCTCGACGCTCGAACCGTAGCAAGCCTCCTGCGAGAATATGCGCAGCGCGCCGCCCTTCGTGGCGGCAACCCGTACCGGGCAAAAGCCTATTCTCGCGCGGCGGACAGCTTGGGCGCCCTAACGGTGCCTTTGGACGTTCTCGTTGCCGAGGACCGGCTCACTGAGGTCCCCGGGGTCGGCGACGCGATAGCCGACATCATTACCAAGCTTCACAAGACGGGCACTCATCCAAGTCTGGAAAGGCTGCGGAAGGAGATCCCCGAGGGCGTGCTCGAGATGCTCGTTGTGCCCGGCCTTCGTCCGGAGAAAGTGCTGCGGCTCTACAAAGATCTGGGCATCGCCTCTCTTGCCGAACTGGAGGCCGCCGCCAAGGACGACCGCGTCAAGAATGCGAAAGGACTTGGTGCCGCGCTGCAGACCAAGATCCTGCAGAACCTGGCCATCGCGAAGAGTGGAGAAGGCCGCCTCCACCTGCACCGTGCCGCCGTCCTGCTCGCGCACGCTCAGAATTCCATCCGGAAGGCTCAGCCCCAGCTAAAGCGCGTGACGATCGCCGGCGACTTCCGCCGTGGATGTGAACTCGTCCGCGACCTTGCGATCGTTGCGGAGGCCGCTAAGTCAAGCAAGACGCCGAAGCCACCAGCGGATGGTCTGCAGATCTCCGTCTCCGACCGCAAACATTTCGGGGCCGCCCTTCTTTTCGCCACCGGCTCAGCCGCCCATGTCGAGCAACTCCAGACATTGGCCGCGGAGAAAGGAATGCGGTTGGAGCCCGATGGCTTGCATAAGGGCCGCACTCTGGTCGCGGGCGAGGAGGCCGACATCTATCGCGCTCTCGGGCTGCCATTCATCGATCCCGAGCTCCGGGAGGGGCGGGGCGAGGTCGAATTGGCTCTGAAGGGCGAGCTGCCGAAGCTCGTCACCGACGACGATCTCCGCGGTATCCTTCACTGCCACACGGATGCTTCCGACGGCGCCGAGACCCTGGAGACGATGGCGAAGGCGACCCGCCAGCGCGGCTTCGAATATTTCGGGGTCGCGGACCATTCAAAGTCTGCGCACTATGCCGGTGGTCTCACCGTGAAGGAGATCGTGCAGCAGCACCGGGAAGCGGACCGACTGAACAAGCAGTTCGCCAAAGAGTTCCGGATATTGAAAGGCATCGAATCCGATATTCTGGCGGACGGGTCGCTCGACTACGACGAGGAGGTGCTTGAAGGTTTCGACTTCGTCGTCGCCAGCATTCATGGTCGTTTCAAGCTGGACCGCAAGGCGCAAACGCAGCGTTTGCTTCGGGCCATTTCCAATCCTCACACAACCATCATCGGCCACATGACCGGGCGGCAGCTCCAGCGGCGGCCGGGCTACGAGATCGACGTCGAGAAGGTACTTCGGGCATGCGCGAAGCACGACGTCGTCGTCGAGATAAACGCGCATCCATGGCGTCTCGACTTAGACTGGCGCTGGCACCAGGCGGCGCTTGAGTTCGGCTGCTTGCTCAGCATCAATCCAGACGCGCACTCGATTGAAGAGCTTGACCACATGCATTGGGGTGTCGAGATGGCCCGCAAGGGCGGCGTCCCTGCCGACCGGGTCCTGAACGCGATGACGCTTCCCGAAATCACGCGCTACCTCCGTCAGAAGCGACGATCGCTTTCCCGCGCTGCCTGATGTCGCCCGCGCACGACCTCTCGCTGGAGGGAAGGGTGGTTGCGGTCGCGGCCGATCGCGGGCACCACTTCAGCAAGCCGTCACGGGACCAGATCGTGCTGGTGGAAGGCCACGGAGTGGAAGGCGACGCCCACGCCGGCCCGTTCGTCCGACACCGTTATCTCGCCCGCCGCCGACCCAGGCTTCCCAATCTGCGGCAGGTTCACTTGATCCCATCCGAGCTCTTCGCAACCCTCGCGGAGGCTGGCTTCGAGATTGGAGCCGGAGAGCTCGGCGAGAACATCACCACCGCGCGCCTGGACCTCGAACGGATGCCGCTCGGGCCGCTGGTCGAACTCGGGCCTACGGCGATTATCGAATTGACCGGTCTTCGGACGCCATGTGTCCTGGTCGACCGCTTTCGAACTGGCCTTAAACGGCACGTGCTCTCGTCGACGCGAACGGACCCTGCATTCAGATGTGGGGTGCTGGGCGTTGTTCGAGCCGGCGGGGCGGTCGCAGCCGGCGACATCGCGCGGGTTCGGCTCCCGTCCTCCTCATTTCGGATGCTGCCGGCCCTTTAGAAAGACCCGGGCGCAAGTCTGCGGTCCGATATCCGATCGAAACGCGTCCGCTTAGCGCGACCGAGTCGGACGGAACTCACGATGCATCCCACTCGTTGCCACCCTCTCTGATCCCGTCGTCCGGTCATGGCTCGAAAATCAACACTGCCTCATCGCCTGCAACCCATGCTGGCCACGCTGACCGATTCACCGTTCGACGATCCCAATTGGGTCTTCGAGGACAAATTCGATGGTTTCCGCATGGTCGCAGAAATCCGGAGTGGTCGGGTCGCCCTCTACAGCCGCAATGGGAAAATTATCAGCCACGCCTATGTCGTAGTCGCGAAAGCACTTGAGGGCGTGAAGGCGGATGCCGTGATCGATGGCGAGCTCGTCGCGATCGGGAAAGACGGCGTTTCCCATTTCCAGTTGCTTCAAAACGCGCTGCGCCATGAGGCCAAGCTTTTGTACTGCGCTTTCGACCTCATGTTCGCAGACGGCGAGGACCTGCGTGCGCTGCCGCTCCTTGAGCGAAAGAAGCGGCTCAAGGCCGTCCTGCCGCGCCACAAGCTGATCGCATTCAGCAAGCACCGTAAAGGCAGCGGCACAAAGTTCTTTGCAGAAGCCGAGCAGAGACATCTCGAAGGCATCATGGCGAAGCGCGCGGACAGCCCGTACGCGTCCGGACGCCGGACCGCTGACTGGCTGAAGGTGAAGACCGCGCAGCGGCAGGAGGTAGTGATCGCCGGCTTCACGGCGCCGAGGCGAACCCGGCCGTTCTTCGGCGCTCTCGTCTTAGCAGTACGCGAAGATGACGCCTGGCGGTACATCGGCCACGTCGGCACCGGCTTCAGTCACCAAATTCTCGAAGAGCTCCATGGCAAGCTGATGAAGCTCAAGACCGCGAAGTCGCCCTTTCCTGCCCAGGTGAAGGACGAGCGCGTCACGACCTGGGTGCGTCCCACATTGGTCGCGGAAGTTAAGTTCGCGGAGTGGACCAGCAAGGGCGAGCTGCGCCAGCCGGTCTATCTCGGTCTGCGGTCTGACAAAAGCGCCAAGGACGTTTTTCGCGAAAAGAGCTGGTCGCGGAAATAATGCCGCCGCTACGAGTCGTCAGCCGGCGGCCCGCTCGGATGCCGAAGGCCAGGGCGGCAGGGGCGGTAACCCAAGAGCCTTGCGCACGGGTCCGAACGATCTCCGGTGAGCAGCGCATGCGCCAAGCCTGGCGAGCGCCTCATAATGAGCTGGCACCGGGTAGCCCTTGTGATCCGCGAATCCGTAGCCGGGGTGACGCGAGTCGAGGGCTCGCATGACGGTGTCACGCTCGACTTTCGCGAGAATGGAGGCGGCGGCGATGCTGGCAGACTTGGCATCGCCTTTGATGATGGCCTGCTGAGGGATGTCGATTTCCTTCAACCGCTTCGCATCGATCAGCAAGTGCTGCGGCGTCAGCACAGGCCCCGGACTGCACGCTGCATAGCCTGGATGCCCCGCCCAATAGATATTGATCGCGTCAATCTCCTCGACCTCGACGAACGCCACGCACCAACTCTCTGCCCTTTCCTTGATCTCCTTCGCGAGTTCTTCGCGAGCCGCGGTATCGAGCTTTTTCGAGTCGTCGATTCCGACTATCCGAGTGCCGGGTTTCAGTATCACGGCGCCAGCGGAGACCGGCCCGGCGAGAGGGCTCATTCCAGCCTCGTCCACGCCTGCTACGGCATGATGGCCGCTTTCCCAGAGAGAGGTCTCAAAGCGGAGCATTTTGCGGAGTCGCTGCCCTTCGGACCTATTTTCGAACCGACGTCTATCGACCGAAGCCAGGATGGCACGCGCTCCCGCACGGGTGTCGGCCCGCAAAATTTGCTCGACGCTGGCCTCGAGCGGTCTTTTCTCGACGACATAGCGCTGACGCAATACATCGAGTGAATACTGGAACATCCTGGGCCTGCGTGGAGACTGACTTTGGGAGAACGTGTCAGTGAACTTTGTGGCGATTGTCTGAAGCTAAATCATGCCCTGATCGACTGAGCAGCGCCTTCTCGAAAGGAGCCGGGCCGGCTCTCAGCCCACATGAGGAACGACCGACGTTGCGGCATCTGCCACGATTTCGCCTCTGACGAGTCAGCTAATTCCCCAGTGTCAGGAGCGATTCGCGCGAGGCATCGAGGTGGCTAATTTGAAGCTCTGGAATGGGCTGACGCGGCGGGAGCAGCGAATAGTCGTCAAGCTTTTCGGCGGCGGGTCGACACAGAATGACAGTCCCAATGAGACAGTCAACTTAGCGCAGCTCGGCCTGATCACCGAAAACGGATTAACCACCACCGGGGTCGAGGTATTCATTGCTGCGTTTAAGGCCCAACGTGAAGCACGCTAGACAGAATCGATGACGTAGTGCTGGGCCCTAACAGAAATTGCGGGGCCGGGCAGCAGTCCACTATTCCTCTATATGCGGCTCGAAAAATCTGTTCATCGCGCTCAGAATCTGAATTCTCGGAACAACTTCTTGCAGGTAAATGGTTGTTCTCAAGAAGTCGACTTCTGCTGGTTGATGAGCTTCGTCGACATCGATGTACCAAGATCTCGGCCTTCCATCTGCGCCGTCGCTCCAACGGTAACCTCGCTTTTTCAACGTATCTTTTAGTTCAAAGGGCGATTGTTCCGCCCATATCCGAATTGTCTTGCGCCGAGCGCGTTCCAGGAGAATGGCGAAAGCCGATCGAACCTGGTTTGGTACGTTTGTGGACAAGATTTCAATCAAGGCCCGGCAATCGTCAATTGCGCGATGCGCTTGGTGAAAGAGGCCCACGCCGGCCAATAAGTAGCCCAGTCGCGATCCGTCAAATCCGTGCCTACGCCATTCGATTTCCGTCGCAGAGCATGCCCACGGCTTCCGCTCAAAAACGGGCCAATAGCGCTCGGCAAATTTCCGATCAAAATTTGCATTGTGGGCGACGATGATCACAGCGTCCGAGACAAACGCCGAAACCGCATTCGGATCGATCCGATGTCCCAGCACCATTTCGTCCGAAATGCCCGTGAGCTCGGTGATCTCGTCGGGGATCGGATTCTGAGGCTCGTTGAAGGATGAAAAGACATCGGTGATTCGTGCAATCCTGTCATCTGGCAGATAGTCGAATTTCACCATCGCCAGCTCGATGATTTCGTCTTGTTCTGTATTCAGGCCGGTGGTTTCAACATCCAGCAAAATGCCAGTCTTTGTTGCCTGTCCGTCGCATGGAGTGAATTCTGTCCGCGGCATGAGCCGACGAAGAACCCGATAATCCGGGGACTTCGATAATATGTCAGCCATTGCTGCTAGATTGATCTCGTTCGACATCATATCAACCAAAAAATCAGGCGGAAGCGCGCGAAACACATGAATGGTGCCTTTTATTCTAGCTCGATCCAAGAGCTTGTCGATTTAACCCCAGACGCTATTCTGGGAAGTCTCGCCAAGCAGAATCCCTTTGCACTAGAGGCGCTGCAGCGCAACGCGTGGCTGAGCCAGATCGAGCTCGCGCGGGCTCAATTTAGTGGGCTCGATGGTTGGATTGCATTTGAGTTTGCGATCCCGCGCATGGGCAAGCGTGCCGACGTCGTGGTGACTACGGCAGGAATCGTTTTCGTCATCGAATTCAAAGTCGGCTCGGATCAGTTCGATGCGGCAGCTCTCGATCAAGTTGTCGACTATGCCCTCGACCTCAAGAACTTCCATGCTGGGAGCCATGATCGGCGAATCGTGCCGATCGTTGTGGCGACGATGGCGGCGAATCCATCCGTTGAGCTCGCATGGCAAAATGACGGAATCGCAAGCCCCGTCAAATCGAATGGGGATAATCTGCGCGAAATCCTCGGGCGTGTCGTGCGTGAGATACCAAAGCAGGCTGACTTGGACGGCGCTCAGTGGTCGCGGACTGGCTACAAGCCCACGCCCACAATCATTGAAGCCGCGCAGGCGCTCTACCAGGGCCATCGGGTCGAAGATATTACGCGCTCCGACGCCGGAGCTAAAAATCTAAGTCAGACGGCAGCATGCCTTGCTGACATCATCGAGGATGCCAAGGCTCACCGACGCAAGGCGATCTGCTTCGTGACGGGAGTGCCGGGTGCCGGAAAGACCTTGGCAGGCCTCAATCTCATGGCACTTCGGACGAAGGCTCACAAGGAAGAGCATGCCGTCTTCCTGTCCGGTAACGGCCCCTTGGTGGAGGTGCTGCGCGAGGCACTCGCACGGGACGAACACGCGCAATTAAAGGAGCGCGGCGAGAAGAGTAAGAAGTCCGACGCGCTCCGGAAAGTCAAAAGCTTCGTTCAGAACATTATGCACTTCCGCGACAGCAACCTCGTCGCCTCTGAGCCTCCGATCGAGCGGGTTGCGGTGTTCGACGAGGCGCAGCGGGCATGGGACGCCAAGCATCTGGCAAACTTTATGAGCCAGAAGAAGGGGCAGACGAACTTCCAGATGTCTGAACCTGAGTTTCTCATAAGCGTCATGGACAGGCACGACGGCTGGTGCACAATCATATGTCTCATAGGCGGAGGACAGGAGATCAACGCCGGTGAAGCGGGCCTAACCGAATGGTTTTCCGCGCTCCAGCGAAGCTTTCGGAACTGGAAAGTCTATACTTCGGAACAACTAGCCCATCGAGACTACCATTGGGGGCAAGATCTACCGGCACTTCTCGCAGGGCTTGAGAGCCAATCTCTGCCGGCGCTTCATTTGGCGGTCTCGGTGCGATCGTTTCGTGCCGAAAAGCTCTCTGCGTTCGTTGGCGCCCTCGTCGCTGGGGAGGCCAAAGAGGCTAAAGCGCTATACCAGGCGATTAAGGAGACCTATCCGATCGTCCTGACGCGAGAGCTCGGCCACGCTCGGCAATGGCTCCGAGATCGTGGGCGGGGTTCGGAACGCATTGGTCTAGTGGCCTCGTCGGGCGCATCGCGCCTGAAGCCTGAGGGACTCAACGTTCACGAAAAGATCGAAGCAACGACATGGTTCTTGAACGGAAAAGATGATGTTCGCTCGTCCTACTATATGGAGGATCCTGCAACCGAGTTCGATATTCAGGGCCTGGAGCTCGATTGGGTGGGGGTGTGCTGGGATGCTGATTTTCGGTCGGTCGATGGCAGGTGGCAGTTCTATCGGTTTTCCGGCACGCGATGGCAGAACGTCAATGACGACAACCGCAAGATCTATCTGACCAACGCTTACCGTGTGCTGCTGACACGCGCGCGACAGGGGATGGTGATCTACATTCCGAGGGGGGATTCGATTGACGCCACCCGTCCACCAGCCTTCTACGAAGGAACGGCCGCGTTCTTAGCGGAGTGTGGGTTGCCGCTGCTTGACCGAGCAAACTGAGCAGAGTGAAAGTCGGTCGCTGGCCGACTTCTTCCATAACGTCGAATACGCGAATCACCGTCACAGCATCGAATTTTCAAACCGCGCCGCATGATCCTGATTGAACAGATGGGCCCACGAACCAACGCCTGCTTTAAGGCCGGAATGTCGCCAGTGAGTCAAAAGCAGACAATCGACGGACCGCCTGACAAGGTCTGCTAAGGGCCAACAGCTGACGAAGCCTCTCTTTTTGCTCACGAAAGCCAGGCTTCGCAATCGCACGGGAAGCGTCGCTGACGATGTGGTCACATCTCGCAGCAGCGCGGAAAATCCCTGCCGCAGCCAAGGCGTTCACGGTGCCGCCGCCACTCGGTAAATTCGAGGCGCAAATGGCCGTGCTCGTAGAAATAAGCTGAGTTCGAGCGGCGCGAGCCGAACCTGCGCGCCTCGGGCTCCGGCACGATCAGGAGAAGCGGATGACCGGCCGCTTTCCGCCGCGCCGCCAATTCATCGTAATAGTCCAGGCCGGAAGGCTCGACCGAGGGCTGCAACTCGTTGCGCGCGTAAAACCCGCGTTGCCAATTGTCGGCGATGCGCTTCATTAAATTCCATATGCGCCGGTAAACGGGGCTGAGTTGTTCGGGGTCATCGTTGAAAAGCCCCGCGGTGAAGAAGAATTGCGCCGCGGTGCCGAGATCGCAAGTCGGCTGCGCGAAGATCCACTCGACCACGTCCAGCCGGTTGTCGCTGTTGTAGTCCCAGCTCTCGACGATGACGTGCCAGGTGTCAGGGGTCTGAAGCTTTATCCAACGCAGGAAGTCTTCCGGCTCGGTGCTGAGTTTGGCATTTGGACACACGCGCCATTCCGCCAAAAGCGCAGCCGTACGTGCTTGCGCGTCCGCCTTCGCTTCCCGTTGCCGGGCCTCGACGGCCTGCATCGCATGCACGGCATGGCGCCGCTGCCACATTACCTTCACCGTGGCGGCGTCGAGTAGCTCCATCAAGCATTCAGCATGCGCCTCGTTCTCAGGCGCGAAAGGCTCGAAGTAAACGAAGAGACCCGCCTGCAACCGGGCAATGGCGGGGGGAGGCAGCAGCAGGATGGTGTCACAGACCGTGCCGACGGTCATGTCGCGCATCCTGATGCGCGCGCCGCGTGCCGCTATTGCGACATCATCAAGAAAGTATTCCCACGACAACCCGTCGAACACTGGTTTCAGTCCCTGGACAGCGAGACATCGGCCCATGACCACGTTGCGAACGTGCTCCCGCGCATCAGGCGGTAATTGATTGTCCTGGACGGCTGCGTCTGCCATAGGGGCCTCGTTGCAATTGATCCGCTAAATCTCGCAGCGAAACATTTATATCATGCAACTTCGGCGGAAGTGAATTTGATCAGATGCGTTCATGAATCGGAAAGTTATGTTGCTTGAAACCTTCCGTCACCCACGACTACCTATTTTTGTAATGTCCGCTAGGGGTCAATCGCGACGGTCGGGCCCGGTTTAAGTTAGGTCCGGTCTACCTCTGTCCGTCGACATATCCTTGGGCTTGGGCTGCGGCAGCGATGGGCCATGAGCCGACATTGCAAACGTCGCCACTCGAGGTAGTTTATCGAGCCGCACACCTTAGTTGGGAAACGGCATCTCCCCTCCGCATTGAGAGTTAAGGATACAAGCAGATGGAGTTGGTGAAGGTGTCAGAGGCGGTTCAGATCGTCTCTGTCTCCACCGGAAAGCCGCACCAGCGGCGCGTTGCAATTCTGCAGCGTGACGACGGGCATTTCACCTTCGCAGAAGAATACTCCTACAAGAAGGTTGGCAGCGACTTCCGCCGGAAGGCATTTTCGAGAGCGCAGAACTGGCTGAGGTGGCAGGTCAGTCAGCTCTCCTTGAAAGGCACAAGGAGCGGCGCTGACCGCTTTGGCAGTTGGCCCGCCGGCCGACAACAGGGCTGGGCGAGCCAACCTGTCACCTACCAAGCCAGAGAGTGACTTCCGCGACGTCGGGTTGGGATCAAAATGCGAAGAACTCAGGTTGAGCTAATCCGGTCCGCTCTGGATCGACGAGCGGACCTCCGTCAGAACCGGCGCAACTTCGCAGATGGGCCAAAGGCAGACATAGATCCGAGAGATATCAGATAAAGCCTTCGATGTACGCTCGCACCGCACTTGTGTCGCCAGCCGCGGCAGCACAGATGCCAAATGCATGGATTTCATGAGGCAATTCGCTGCTTCGGCTCTTGACGATATCCGTCATTATCGAAGAAACCGCCTCGCGCATACGGCCGGCGCTTAGAAGCGCGAGCGCAGCTTCCTTGCTCCGTGTAAGATGTTCTTCTCGTGTTAGCATTGAAGGCAGGTCGCGGGGTGACGACGTAAAATAGGTTGTTCCTTACTAGTTTGGCAGTCAATCCCTTGAGAGTGCCAAAGGAACGGAGCCCAACGCGCTATGCTATCGCAGGATGTCCGTTGAGGAGCGGTGAACGGACCTCGGGCGGATGCTTCTGCCCATGCCTCGTTGGATACGAACTTACATGCGACGGGCCCAGTGGCTGCCGACATCATTGACGCAAAGCAACAATCAGCGTCCAGCAAGTCATAAAGATTAGAATTAGAGAACCCACCGTCCAGAGTGTTGCGCGCGTATCGTGAGTCCTTGCCGTGAAATATGCGGCGAAATGCAATAGCCGCGAGACCGCGTAACCGTACAGCAGCCATTGCGTGAGCGCTATTGATGGCTCGGTCAAGATGAAGAGGAATCCAGCGACTAGGAAAAACGGCAAATTTTCGAGATCGTTCAGCTGAATTCGCCGGATGCGGTCCACATATTCATTTGGTGCTAGTTGTTCTGAGCTTGGATGTGGGTTGAGGATGGTCTTCTTGGTGTCCTCGGGTGAGCGAAATCCGCCTCTTACTTGCATCATTCGAACAACCGTCAACCACGACATCATGAGAGCTTTGAGAACCATGACGGAGGCAGCGATCGCATAGGTACGAAAAAGCGGATCGTGAAAGCTGAGCTTGTCCATATCGCATCGCCTTCGTTTTGCTCGGTCATTCAACCACACAGAAGCGGGGAGCGGCTAGGCCTCAAAGTCCGCTTCGGGTCAAAATGCGAAGAACTCAGGTTGAGCAAATCTGGTCCGCTCTGCCGCGACAAGCGGACCTCCGTGAGATGCAGCGCAACTTCGCAAATGGGCCAGAAGCTGCCCTTGGCAGACTGTTTCGCCTCAATCGGCTCACCAGACGAGGCGACTATTTGGGCTCACTGTAAAAGGGGCCGCGTTTGCCACCACCCAACAAGGAATGGTGGAACAGCTAAGCATGCCAAGACCACGACTACCGCCAAGTTCCGTCCAATGAGGTGGTAGTGAAAGAGCACTTGAGCTGCACCCGCTCCTGCAAAGAAGCCAAACCCCGACGCCGTGTACTGCGAGGTATTCCAGTCAGGTCCTTTGTTGATCGGCAAGCTCATGGAAATGCTCGCTGAGGCGGCCATTTGTCAGGACTGCGAACGTGCACTGCAACTATTAAAACTCATTGAAGTTGCATGCCTGCTTTGGGTCAAAAGCGCCGATTTGAACGGCGGCCGGGCACTTCCGGTTTACCCCCGGCTCCTGACACCTCGCTACGACGCGCCAACGGAAGCGATGGGCCAACAGCAGACATCATTGAGGCCTCGGAGGAAAACCGCAGCGGGCATGCACCTTAGCACTTCGCGAAATCAGGCATCAGAGAGAGGTGGCACCCATCCGACCCTGGACCTGCAATGTCGTCGCGGCGTTGAATTTATCGTTGTTGCTGTCTGGATTTGATGTCGAGCAAGTTCAACAGCGTCGCAGTCGCGATCATCGCCACGATGCCACCGAAACTAAGGGCTATCTGCATCGCAAGCCCGTCCGAGATGTCGAGCCGCGCGACTTCGGCAGCGAACGACAGCAGAACGCCGAGACAATAGATTGGTAGCGAGTTCTGGCCACAGAGGATCGCACCTCGCATCACCGGCGTCATCGGCGCCGGCCATTTGCGAGGCGTGAACCATGCCGCCAGGACTGCCATGGCCAAAAAATGCAGCAGTCTAAATGGATCGAGATTGGATTTGTCCAAGGGGTGCAGCTTCAGCAGCTGCGGAATTACTGCTTCCAGGGGCCTGATGCGCCAGCTCAAGGCGACGATCAAGCTGAGCAGCAGATATAAGACTGAAGCTGTAAGAGCTGCGCGTGACATCAAAAGCGGCAGCACTCTCTCGCCCGCGATAGCCCACCAGGCGCCAAGTACAACCAGCAACTGCCAGGCCAGCGGATTGAAGGCCCAGTGGCCGTTCGGCCACGCAGTGACGGTCCAGCCGAAGATATGCGCCAGCGCATAGAGCGCCAGCGAGGCGCCAAGCGTCACGTTCGGCAGTCGCAGCAGCAGCCACAGCAAGGGCGCGAACGAGAGATGAAAAAGCACGAAGGTCGGCAGCACGTCGGTATTGACCGGACGGTATTGCAGGATCGCCGTGCGCGCGAGCGTCGCGCCCGGATGGTCCAGTAGAATGCGCGTATTGCTTTCGTCAGCAAGGCGGCCTTCGCCCGCAACGTGAACCAGGATGGCGCAAGCGAGCGTGAGCAACAGAAATGCGACATAGATGTCCCAGCTTCGCCGCAGCGTCCGGATGATCACTCCGGTCCAGCCCTCGCAGCGCCATGCCTTGCCGTAGGCCATCGCGCAGGTTACGCCGGAAACGAACATGAATAATTCGGCGGCATCGCTGAAGCCGTAGTTTCGAAGCGTCAGCCAAGTTCCGATGTTGTTGGGAACATGGTCAAGAAAGATGCACCACAGCGCGATGCCCCGACAGGCATCTATTCGCACGTCGCGGCCCTGGCCTTTCCGCTCCGACAGCTCGCCGACCGCTAACCTGGGGATGGCAATTTGGTCGCGCGTCCTCTCATGGGAGACGAAATGCAGATTCACGACTGTCGTATTCCGGGACTGGTTTTGGTCGTTAGGGCAATCGCCAACACCGCTCGCCGGATTGAGACCAAGCGGTCCCGAGCTGGACGAAGGCACGACGCTGCGGTCGTAACATTTCGAGCGATCATGCCGGCCGATTGCCGCTTGGGCTCCTCGAGCCAATAGCTTCCATACCAGATCGACTTGAAGGAAGCGCATCGCGAGGTCGTGGTCTCCGGGAGAGCGATGCAAACAACGAGTTGGCATGGCACTCTCCTTGCGTTTATCGGACGCCTCGCGGGTCGCTCCCTCGGTTCGAGGCGACGTAGTCGATCTCGCCACGCGAAGTACCGATGTCCATCAATTCCCTGTCACTTAGATCGAACAGAGCGGCGCGTAGCCTCTGGCGTTCGCGCGCTTCTTGAAATGCCTCCCAACATCTTTCCAGAAAGCTGACGACGCGCCCTCCAGAAGCCAGTCGTCTGTCCCACCCTAATGCTCTATAGGTCGTGCTCATTGCGCAATCTCCGGAGCCCCAACTCGGCCGGCAGACGCATCATCGCCGCCGCCTTGCTTGCGGGTGCAGTCCTAAAGATACGTTGTGATGGCAACGGAGCAGATGGCCACCGAAGCCATTCCGCCAGCAAGCGCCGCCGACGCCTTATCGCTCTGACAAGCCGACTGTGGTCAGCTTCACGGCCGTTGCCTTCGCGGTCATGCTGGGCCGCGGCATCAGGACGGCGACCTGATGCGGTGACGCCGGCATCCCGCCGTACATCAGCGTTGGGGTCGCCGACTCTTGCTTAACATTTTGCGCTCCCATTACTGCGACCTGATGTCGCGTGATCGGAAGGCCTTTCATTTCAAAGCTTGGAAGTTCTGCGGCTTCTATCTGGGAGCCGACTACCATCACTGCCGCGACAGCGGCCATCAAGAACATTTTCTTCATGGCAATCCTCCGCCTCAAACCAAACAGAATATTCCCACCACAATTCCAAAATAACCTAAATCAATTCGCCGGCGCGTAATGTGGGCCCTTCACAAGCTAGCTCCGCCGGTGGAGGTTAGCGATCCATTTTAAGTCCAGGTGTGACCTAGGGCTACCAGTGCAAAGTATCTATGCATCGGCTTGCTCCGTTCGTTACTCCCGGCTTCCGGTAAAGCCGATTGAGACATGGTGGTCGCCGCCGCGGTGAGGCGAGGCTACGCCCAGGAATCGCACCAGGCGTTGAGTTTTGCCAATGTACGAAAAAAAATCTGAGCGGTGGGATCGGCCCATGGCGAGCATCGCGTGCCACGTCGCACCAGGAATGAGCTACTCGCCCTTGATGTCGCGCACAAGCTTTTCTAGACGGCCGATGTCGGTGACCCGCAGGTTGCGTCCCTCGCGACGCAACAGACCGATCGAAGTGAGACGGCTTACCTCCCGAGAAACTGCTTCTCTATGAGTGCTAACACGGTTGGCAATGTCGGAAAGCGATGGGGCCGGCGATAACAACGGTTGCGCTCCGTCTCCATCAGCATCAGCTGCCAGACGGAGCAACTCCGCCTGAATTCGGTTTTGCACAACAAGTGTGCTGAACTCGAGCACGCGTTGCGACAATCTTCTCAGTTCACCCGCGACGTGGCGCAGCGTTGCCATTGCGACGCTTGGTTCCTTGAGCAGCAAATTTTCAAACTGATTAGAGGTCAGCGTTGCGACGGTGGCTGCCTCCAGTGCCTCGATCGATGCCGATCGCGGGCTCCCGTCGATGGCAGAGATCTCACCAAAAATGTCGCCAGTCCTAAGGTCCCTAAGGATGATAGCTTTCCCACGTGCCGAGTGGATGATTGCGCGGACCCTGCCGGAGACAAGAAAGAATACATTGTTCGAAGGATCGCGATACCCGAGTATTTCTTCACCGCGTTTGTAAGTATGCCATCTGCACGTCTTGGCGAGCTCCTCCAAACATATCTCCGATATACCAGCCAGGATCTGGACGCGCTTTAAAAACTCCAACTGCCGGCCAGGGTGCATGGGACTCGCTGCCTCGGATAGTCCTCATCCGCCGACGGTAATCTAAACCCCGATCATCCCGTGTTACGAGCACTGCTTCCAAAAGCAGAACAATCGAGGCAAGCACTCCGGCTCTCCCTCGCCGAGCAGATGTCTTATTGAAATTACACCGTCGCCATAGCAACCGCGAGACGATAGCACTGACCAGAGCCAACGTCCGAATAGGATGATGACCCATAAGGCCCGGATTGGACGAATGTTTTCCGGTCGTCCCGACACCTGACATCAGAGAAGCGCACCGAGTCTTTGGGGCGCGCCAGTTCGAGACCTTAGCATGTGCAGCGAAGGGCGTGCGCCGAACTCGGTCTTACTCGACCGTCAATGAGGGCAAGCGGCGGGGTAGGATGGTAACCGAGTGCATTGGCCCGCGGCCGATGTTATCGTCGACCCGCAACGACACGGTTACTGGCCTCGTCTGGCCGATGCCCGGCACGGGAGGATTGCCAATGCCCGCTGCTGAAATCTCCGTCGTACCGATGTCCGAGCTCGAGCACCGTACCCACCTGCGCCGGGCGGTCATCGCCAGCACTGTCGGCACGACGATCGCGTGGTACGATTTCCTGCTCTATGGCCAGATGGCCGCGATCATCTTCGCGAAATTGTATTTTCCGTCGTCCGAGCCGCTCACCGCCACGTTGCAGGCGTTCGCCACCTTCGCAGTCGGCTTTGTCGCTCGACCAATCGGCGCGGCGATCTTCGGCCATTACGGTGATCGCATCGGCCGCAAGGCGGCGCTCATCGCGACGCTCTTGCTAACTGGCTTGTCGACCTTCCTGGTAGGCTGCGTCCCGACCTATGAGCAGATCGGCGTTTGGGGCGCAGTCTTGCTGATCGTGTTGCGGTTTATTCAGGGAATTGGCGCCGGCGGTGAATGGGGCGGCTCGGTCCTGATGTCGATGGAGTGGGCGCGCACCAATCGGAATCACGGGATCATCGCGGCCTGGCCGCAATTCGGCGGGCCGGCCGGGTTCTTTTTGGCGACCCTCGCGATCCTGGCGTTCAGCCAGATGTCGGGAGAAGAGTTCTTGAGCTGGGGCTGGCGCGTCCCGTTCTGGCTGAGCATTGTCATGTTCGCAATCGGCTTGTGGATCCGTCTCGGTCTCCTCGAGACACCGATCTTCCAGCGAGTGATCGCCGAGGAGCGGGTGGCGCGCGCGCCCGTCATCGAGGTTTTCAAACGCCAACCGAGGGAGATCGCCCTCACCGCGCTGGTGCGGATGGGCGAAATGGCGCCGGTCTTCATCTATCTCGCCTTCGTCTTCCCCTACGGAACGCAGGTCGTTCACCTGTCGCGCGACTTCATTCTGATAGCGCTTCTGGTCGGCTCGTTCATATCGTTCTTCACGATTCCGTTATCCGGTTATCTGTCTGACCGGCTCGGCCGCAAACGGGTTTATGTTTTCGGCGCGGCCGCCACTGGGCTCTTCGCGTTTCCCTATTTCGCGATGCTCAACAGCGGTGTGCCCGGCCTGGTGATCATGGCGACCATCGTCGCATTGTTTTTCCATGACTTGATGTGGGGGCCGCTGGCGGCGCTGACTGCCGAAGTATTCGCGCCCCGTCTGCGCTACAGCGGCGCCTCGATCGGCTTTCAACTGGCTGCGGTGGCTGCCGGTGGGCCGGCGCCGATGATCGCGACAGCGCTATTGGCCGCCACAGGTTCGGGCTATGTCATCGCGCTCTACATCTTCGGCTGCGCGATCGTCAGCATTGTCAGCACAGCGCTCCTGCCGGACGTCAAGGATCGCGATTTCGCGCGCGATCACCTTTGACGCAATAGGTCGGGCCCCCGCGGAGACCTCCGTGATCCACCAAAGAACCGGTTGAGTCATGGGTCCCGACCTTCCAAGGAAGGACCCGCGGGCCGGAGGTCCGCTTCCTCGGCTTATTGTTGCGCCGACGCCAGCACGACGTGTCGGTGGCCCTCAACAAGGTCTGGCGATTTCAAGCTCCCGCGCCGCATATCCCTGTGTTTTGCACCACAACAGACTCGACGCATCGATGTCGCAGATGGGTCGCAACTTGAAGAACTCAGGTTGAGCAAATCTTGTCCGCTCTGGCTCAACGAGCGGACTATCATCGCCGAGGTGCAACTTCGCCGATGGGCCAATAACGGGAATTTCGCTGTCCTATTAAGGGGGGGGCCCGTGTAGTAAGCTCCGACCGAGTTCAACCAATTCAGCAATACGCCTCCCTGGGCGTTGTCTTTGTCGCAACTTTGCACGCGGCTGGTGACGCGCGTCACCGCGTGCATTCTAGAGAGGAGAGTTAGATGAGGACTCACTCGTTAAAGATATCTTTTGCGACAGCCCTGCTAGGTGCTGCCATCACAAGCGGTGCAATTGGTCAGCAAGACCAACAGCTCGGTAAGGTGACATTCCCAACCTCCTGCGATCCCGGTGTGCAAGCCGAGTTCGACCGCGGGGTCGCCATGCTGCATTCATATTGGTTCCTGATCGCCCGCCGGAAATTCGAATCGATCCTGCAACAAGATCCCGGCTGCGCCATGGCATATTGGGGTGTGGCGATGGACCTCCTTGGCAACACGCTTGCGACCACGCCAACAAATGTCGAGGCACAAGCAGCCTGGGATGCACTTGAAAAGGCACGGTCGGTCGGGGCGAAAACTCCACGTGAGCGGGACTGGATCGAGGCGCTGAGCGCCTATTTCCGCGACTACAATAAGGTTCCGGTTGATGCCCGTCTGACGGCCTACAATGCTGCGATGGAGCGCATCGTGCAAACCTATCCTGACGACTACGAGGCGAAGGTGTACTACGCGCTCACGCTACAAGCTTCCGCGAAGAAGAATGACCTCTCATACACTAACCAGCTGAAATCCTCAGCACTTCTGGAACGCTTATTCGGAGAGAACCCTCAACATCCGGGTGTGACGCATTACCTCATTCACGCCTACGATTTTGCTCCGCTTGCCGAAAAGGGTATTGCATCCGCCCGTCGCTACGCCGGAATCGCTCCGGCGGTGCCGCATGCGCGGCACATGCCGTCGCACATCTATTCCATGGTCGGGCTCTGGGAGGAATCCATCAGCTCAAACGCCTCAGCGCTTGAGATTCAGCCCGACTACTATCACGCGTCGGACTTCACGGTGTATGCGCATCTGCAGCTCGCGCAAGACGCCAAAGCCGACGCAATGATCAAAAAGTCGCTGGCCACCGCCGATCGCGGCGACCGACCGATCAACTTCGTCAATTTCACTGCCAAGGCCGCCATGCCGGCGCGCTATGTCTTGGAGCGTGCCGACTGGGCCAGCGCTGCCAGCCTGGCGATGACGCCGACCAAATATCCCATGGCGGATTCGTTGATCCGCTTCACGCGCGGTCTCGGCATGGCGCGGGTCGGCGATATCGGCGGCGCCAACAAAGAGATCGAGGAGATGAAAGTGTTGCGCACGACGCTGCAGGGTGCTGACCAATCCTACTGGGCCGAACGCACCGAAGAGCAAATGCTTGCGGTTTCCGCATGGGCCGCACTGAAGGAAGGCGACCACGATCGGGCCCTCAAGTTAATGCGGGCAGCCGCCGACAGCGAAGACGGCAGTGTCAAACACGTGGCCATGGAGAACCGCCTCTTTCCGTTGCGCGAACTGTTGGCGGAATTGCTCCTGGAGGTAGGACAGCCCACGGCCGCACTGAACGAGTATGAGACCGCACTCAAGCAAACTCCCAACCGCTTCCGCGCGTTCTGGGGCGCCGCGCGCGCTGCCGACCGCTCCGGCGATCGGCAGAAGTCAACCGATTATTATAGCAAGCTGATAGAGCTCGCCAGGAACGCCGATACGGAGCGGCAGGAAATCCGTGAGGCCAAAGCACAGTTGCGGAACGACACCGTGGGTACTTCACGACAATGATGCTTCGGCTGTCCGACCATGCCCAAGAGCGCCGTCAATGTAGGAATGACAACGCTGATCCCGGCAATTGCTGCGGCGACGGTGCTCGGTGGGCTCGTCGCTCATTTCGCCCTTTACGGGAATGATCGGACGGAATGGGGGATTATACAGCTGCCCAGCGCATCCACCGGCAAAGGGACGACCGCAGTCACACCCGAAGCCTGGCCGATCTGCACCACCATGGGAGCGGTGGCGGCGGATGCTGAGTGGGCGGAGCTCGATCCCGATTTCAAGGTGGGCAAGAGGGCGCTTGCCGCTGCTGATTGGAATGGGGCCATTGTATCGTTCATGCGCGCCGCCCTGCGTGACCCGCTCAATGCCGACATCCAGAACTACCTTGGTTATTCCTATCGACGCTTGCGCCAATTCGGGCCGGCTATTGGACGCTATCAGGAGGCGCTAATGCTAAACCCGCGTCACCGCAGCGCGCACGAGCATCTTGGCGAGGCTTATCTGGCGCTCGGCGAGCCCACCAAAGCTGAGGAACATCTGGCTGCACTGGAAAATCTCTGCCTCCTTCCTCCTTGCCAGGAATATGACGATCTCAAGCGCGCCATCGCGGCATACAGAAAGCTAGCTGCACATTGAGGGCAGCTCGGCCGCTTCGGAATTTAGGCGCATGTCACATGTCGGCTTCGGGTCAAAAGCGCCGGTTTGAAGGGCGCCGTGTCACTTCCGGTCTGCCCCGATCAGCAGACCATATCTGAGCCAAATCGAACTTCGCCATCGGGCCACCAGCGGACTCGCGTGACCGCTTGGACCAAACATGCAGCTACGCTGACCTTTAGTTAAGCTGTCGTTGTTGAACCTTTGCCCGAATTGAAGGACTCACGTCCATAAGCGCCGGGGACGAAGGTCTCCCCAGACGAAGCCACGAACGAGTGTGGCTGTTGCACTCATCATCGAGACGCAGCTGTAGGCGCCATTTTGTTTTCCGGGTTGCCAGCCTTGTCCGATTCAAGCCCGCGGATCGGCCGGCGAAGATCGCGGAGGCAAAGAGATGTTTCAAGCAAAACCTGCGGCACTTTCGCTTGGCTTCACGGTGCTAGTGACGCCAGCACTCGCACACGATGATGACCGATACTACAACTCTCCGCTGAAGCCATGGTTTGAAAGCTTGCAGAGCGAATTTGGAAAGTGCTGCACCGATTTTGACGGGTACATCGTTTCTGATACGGATTGGGAGTCCAATAAGGGACGTTACCGCGTCCGCATCGACAACGAATGGGTCGACGTGCCTGACGGCGCCGTTGTAAAGCAACCAAACCGTTTCGGCCGTACAATGGTCTGGAGGCACTACATCGACGGCCATCCACGCGTCCGGTGCTTTATGCCTGGCAGCATGACTTGATGCAGTGTTAAAGATAGGCCGCTTAGGGTCAAAATGCGAAGACCTCGGACTGGCAAATCCAGTCCGCTCCGCCTGACTAAGCGGACCTTAACGCCTTATGCCGCAACTTCGCTGATGGGCCACAAGCGGATCAAGTTGGCGTGCTCCGAAGCTCGATTTCGGGTAAGAATTCGGCGAACGCCTATCGAGGCCGCGAAAGGCTCAAGCTCCGAGCGCAAAAGTGCCCCTTGCCGACTGAACGAAAGGGTCCGAGCATAAGCGATAGTCCGCGACCGTCACGGGGCGCCCACTACCGCAGCACCGCCAGTCGATTCGGACTGCGCCACTCAGTCTTCAGCGGAAGTCCAACCGAAAAGGAGACACATCCATGACATTCGGAAAATGGAGCTTCATCGCCGCCGCCGTCACCTGCGCCATAGCAGCGAGTTCTTGCGCGACCATAGCGGCCGAGCCGAACGGCAAGATTACGATCCTTTATGACGCGTTTGGCACCGATCCCGAAATGACAAAGGACTGGGGTTTCTCCGCGCTGGTGGAGGTCGCAGGAAAGCGCATTCTGTTTGATACCGGAGATAATGCGGAAATCTTTGCGAAGAATATCAGGGCAAAAGGAGTCAACCTTACCACGCTTGACTTTGTGGTTCTCTCCCATCGGCATTCCGATCACATGGCCGGACTGAGTTATGTGCTGAGTGTGAATCCGAACGTCAAGATATACGCGCCCAAAGAAGGATTCGGGATCTACGGTTCGTCGCTTCCATCTACCTTCTATCGCAAGGACGATTCCCTGCCTCACGAGATGCGATATTTTGGCGGCAATCCGCCGAAAATCATGGAGTTCGGCGCCGCATGGCCGAATGCCAAGTTCGAACTGATCGATCAGACAACGGAGATCGCACCGGGCATCACCTTGATCGCTCTGGTTTCCGATCTTCCCGGCACCAAGGAACTCAAAGAACTCTCCCTCGCAGTGAATACGCCGGATGGCCTTGTTCTTGTCGTCGGCTGTTCGCATCCGGGAATCGAACGCATTGTAGAGGCCGCAACGGCGATCAACCCCAGAATCCATCTTATTGCCGGGGGGTTCCACCTTGTTGTTGCCGCGGATGAGG
Source organism: Bradyrhizobium sp. WBAH42 (assembly GCF_024585265.1). Taxonomy (NCBI): domain Bacteria; kingdom Pseudomonadati; phylum Pseudomonadota; class Alphaproteobacteria; order Hyphomicrobiales; family Nitrobacteraceae; genus Bradyrhizobium; species Bradyrhizobium sp. WBAH42. The sequence continues at coordinate 533,938 of NZ_CP036533.1, read as the reverse complement.
CCATTGAGAAGATCGTGACGGCCCTCAAGGACAAGTTCAAGGTCGAGAACATTGCCCCCGGACACTGCACGGGCGAACCGACGTTTGCAGCGCTGAAGAAGGCGTTCGGCACGCGATACTTCTATGCCGGGCTCGGCACGTCGCTCGTCCTCGGACCCGACATCGATTCCAAGGTCCGGCGCGGCGAAGCACCCACCTTTGACGATCTCGCGGTTTACCGCAGGCTGGCCAGTCGCGAAGACTGACTTTCGCACAAGAGGAGGGCGCGGGAATGGCGGATGTCCCTCGTGAATACGAGACTCCGCCACGACCGCCCCGGGTCAAAACGCGAAGAACTCAGGTTGAGCAAATCTGGTCCGCTCTGGCGCAACGAGCGGACTTCCGACCGCGGAGGCGCAACTTCGCAGATGGGCCCAGAAGCAGAATTCTACACTCAATCGATCGCGCTGTCGGCACGAGAGAGTAGTATCGGCGGAATTTCGACACCTAGCATTTTAGCTGTCTTGAGATTGATGACCAGTTCGAACTTTGTCGGCTGCTCAACAGGTATGTCGGCAATATGTGCGCCTCGCAATAGTCTTGCGACCTGGCGCGCGCATTGCTCGAAGACCGCGCTGAGGCGAGGACCGTATGCCATCAGTCCGCCTTCTTCCGCCTGTTCGGGCCATTGCAGAATGGCGGGCAGACGACGGAGGGCTAGCCGATCGCGGATCAGGTACTGGAATTTCGATGCCAGGATCGGCGAGGCCAGCAGGTTAACGGCCTCGACCTCTTCGACCTTCATGGCGTCGATTATCCGGATGAGATCTTCCTCTGATCGTGCGGCATACGGAACGATCTCGACGCCGAGCCTCTTGGCCGCGCTTTTGAGAGCATCCATGTTTGGTATCGGCACGCGGTCGGCGAGAGCAGCTATTCGCCGGGTACCCGGCAGTGCTTCATGTAGCAACTCCAAGCGCTTGGCGTCGAGCTGGAATGCAAAGATGGCGACACCAGTAGTGTTACCTTCGGGACGCGGCATCGAGGCGACAAGCTGGCTGCCAACCAAGTCGTCCGCGATCACCACGATTGGTATGCGCTGCGTGGCTTTCTGTGCTGCACGCCCTGCTTCGGCCCCGACCACAACCAAGACATCTGGACTGGTCTTGGCCAGTTCAACGGCCATACTGACATAAGATACTGCGGCCGCGCTTTCGCCACGACTGTCGATCTCGAGGTTGCTGCCTTTGACAAAGCCGACTCTGTCCAGCTCATCGAAGAAGCTGGGTGGTATAGGTCCCAGTTGCGCAACGCGGTGACGCCGGCCAGCCCGCTGCTGCGCGTGGGCCCTGAGCGGCGATGCCACTGCGCCGGCAATCAGCGTGATGAACTCGCGCCGTTTCATGGGACCCAGGGAGCCTTTGACCGGGTTTTTCAATCTACTAGCACATCGGAGCCGAAGACGGTTGTCCGCTTCGGCTCAAAAGCCGCCGTCGGCGAGCAGCCCGATCTTGTCTGCCCGCCCTAGAAGGGTACGTGTCCACGACAGAACTGGGCGATGTCCGGAATTCGCGCCGGCGGCCCGTTCGCTCGGCCTAAGCAGCTAAGCGGTAAGCGCCCTTCGATGCCAAAACTAAGCTGTTGAAATTTAATAAGTTTCTGATCCGAGCGCCGTTTAGTCGATTGGAGAATGTTCGAACTCGGTTTCTCTCCCTCCGCCATCGGCTCGAATCAATCGCGCCGGCTTATTTGCCTTGCGCGCCAGCAAACGTCGCCAAGCGGCCGAGCAGGGCCGCCTCGGCCTCGGGGGCCAGACGGTAGCCTTCCGCCATCTTGACGATGTCGCCGCGGGCAACGCACGCGTCCCACCAGTCCCTCACAAAGCCCTCGGCGTACCCGCGCGTGTTGAAGCCGTAAGGTTCGGCGACGAGGTCGAACGCAATCATCAGCTCGTAACAGGGCGAGTCGTAGGAGGTGCCGGTCTCGGGACGGCCCACGAAAGCCTCGAAGGACTTGGCGGTACAAAGGCTCGAATAGAGCCAGAACATCAGCCCATACATCAGATGCGAGCGCTCGTCGTCGTGCAGGGCAAAGAAGCCTTTCTCGTCCACGATCTGCCGGGCCAAGGTGCGCAACATTCGCTCGCCGTGCGGCAGACGGTCGCCGACGGCGGCCAAAGCTCGCACCACGATCGGCGATAACGTTCCCTGCTCGACGGTTGCGATCGCAGCAGCCCGATCCTCATCAGCGGTGTCGTACTCGGACTCCTCGACCAAGCCTCGAATGAAGGTCTCGAAGTCCGGCGCGATGACGGCGATGCTGTAGTCAGCCTCTTGGTCGACGTACACGACTTGCGGCTCGCCGCGCTTTCCGCAGGTCCGGTAGTCCAGCATAATCAGCTCGTGGCCTCCGGCCGGCGTATCGGCGATGCCGATGCCAATCGGCGGGTAGCCCCATTCCTCGATCATGAACTTGGCGCCGAGTTCACCGCCGAGTGAATATTTGGACGTGCGGCCGATGGCGCAGAGGCCCTCGATTGCCACGTGGTCCTCCGCCCAGCCTGTACGCTCCTTCATTGGGTGGCAGTTGCGCTTGACCATTCCGCCATTGTGGCGCCGTGCGAGATCGACATAGGCGGCCGGCAGCCGATACCCGCCCATCTCCTCTTCAATGGAGGCGATCAGCTCGTCGCTTGGCGGAGGCTCGACATAGTTCTCCAGGGAATACGGACAGTCGTCCCAGAAGCCTTCGAAGTCGAAGCCGTCAAAGGGCCTTTTCGACGTCATCCGCGTTACCCCATCATATTACGGCAGACCCATCCAACCCAGATCCGACGAACACCGTAGCTTTCTCGACAGACCTCGGCTCCGACGCCACCGCATTCGCTGGGACGGAACGTCGATGCCAGCCATCGTCTGCTGATGATCCTGGCTGTGTGAAAAGGCACGAGTCAGCTAGGATTCCTCCGTTTCCTGATGGGAGATACGGATGGGACGCTTCGTTGAAGGCGCGGACAGATCCCAGCTGACGCTCTTGCCGGAATGTCTGGAGGATTGGGTAGACGACGACAACCCGGTCCATGTGATCGATGTGTTTGTCGAGGCGCTCGACCTGCATGGAATGGGATTTGAGGGTGTGATCGCCAAGGAGACGGGCCGGCCTTCCTATCATCCAGCAGTCCTTCTGAAGCTTTACATCTACGGTTATCTCAATCGGGTGCAATCCAGTCGCCGCCTGGAACGTGAGGCGTGCCGCAATATCGAGGTGATGTGGCTGATCGGCCGCCTGGCTCCCGATCATAAGACGATCGCCGATTTCCGGAGGGACAATGGTGCGGCGCTTCGGAGGGTTTGTGCGAAGTTCGTTGCGCTATGCCGGCAAATGGGCCTGTTGCAGACCCCAAGCGTCGCAATCGACGGCAGCAAGTTCAAGGCAGTGAACAATCGCGATCGTAACTTCACGCATGCCAAGATGGCGAGGCGGATGGCGCAGATCGAGGAAAGCGTCGGTCGATATCTGCGTCAACTGGATAGCGCCGATCGGCAGGAGCCATCGGAAGCGATCAGCATCAAGACGACGAGGATCAAGGAAAAGGTTGCTCGGCTGAAGCAGGAGATGAGCCGCCTGGAAGTGCTTGATGCGCAGATGCGCAACACGCCGGATCAACAGATATCGCTGACCGATCCGGATGCTCGTTCGATGGCCACCAGCGGACGCGGATCGGGTGTCGTCGGCTACAATGTCCAGGTCGCGGTGGACACCGAACACCATCTGATTGTTACGCATGAGGTCATAAACGTCGGCAACGACCGTGGGCAGCTTGCTCGGATGTCGAAGCAGGCCAAAGAAGTGCTCGAAGTGGACAAACTCGAGGCGGTCGCCGACCGTGGCTACTTCGACGGAGAGGAGATATTGGCCTGCGAAGAGGCTGGCGTTGCAGTCACGCTGCCCAAGCCGATGACGTCGAACGCCAAGGCGGAGGGTCGGTTCGGCAAACAGGACTTCGCCTACCTGCCTGATGAGGACGTCTACCGCTGCCCGTCCGGCCAGCTGCTGCCCTATCGTTATACCAACATCGAGCATGGAATGACGCTGCGCCGTTACTGGTCGACAGCAGCGTGCCAAGGCTGCGCAATCAAGAGCCAATGTACGCCGTCCAAGGAGCGCCGCATCACCCGTTGGGAGCATGAGCATGTGGTCGAGGAGGTCCAGAGACGGCTCGATTCCAATCCCGACGCCATGCGGACGCGGCGCGAGACGGTCGAGCATCCCTTCGGCACGATCAAAGCCCGTATGGGTGCGACCCATTTCCTGATGAAGCGCCTACGGAATGTTGCCGCTGAGATGGCGCTGCATGTTCTCGCTTATAACCTCACGCGGGTGATGAACATCGTCGGCAAACCGCGCCTGATTGCAGCCATCCGCGCCGTCTGAAGGCCGGAAAGTACGTCCAACAGCGCAATACCGCGTCCCGATACCCACTTTGGCCGTCATTGGGCGATCTGACGCGAGAACATCAGCCGCCTGCGGTGATTGGCGACCACGGCCGCGTGCCGGCCATCTGTTTGCACACAACCAAGATCCATCGCGGACGCCGCACGAGTGTTCAGCACCGACCTGACGGGAAGCCGATACGCGTTGGATTACATTCCGGCGGCTGGTCCAACAAGCTGCCAAACCATCTGCTCGTCAACGAGCCATCCCTGTCGATCCAGGGAATCGGTGGCAATTGCGGCAGGTAGGATGCATACGGCATGACTTTCGCGAGCGTCACTCTGCCCGGAAACCGTGTGAGGAACACCTTGTTCATTCCCCCGTCCAGTCCGCTATATATCGGGGCGGCCGGCAAATCATCTTCAAGCAATCGCGCGTATTCGAGCTCGTCGGCGCGCCTCTTCTCCAGGGCCCGCCGCGCGATGTCCGGATTGACGGCGAAGGGGGGACATTTTTCGGTAGGGTTGAACACTGGAGGCGACGGCGAATTCGGTGGACCTTGCGCATCGAAGACGTAACGGCGGTCGCACACATCCACCTTCGGTTCGATTCGCGTCGTCTCGAAATGATCGTTGCCGACCTTGAGCATTTTCCAGAACGCGAGGTTGGGACTGTTTCGATGCCGCGCCAGATTTGCCGGTGTCAGGCGGAACGGATAGGCCTGGACCTGGAACGACGGGCGGCCGCCGAGGAATGTGTCGCGCGCCAGCGCATAGATTTCGCCGATCTGTTCGTCGGTCATGGCATAGCAACCGCTCGACCAGCAGTCGCCGTGGATCATGAGGAAGCTGCCATTGCGCTTGTGCGCCTTGTCGAACGTGTTGGGGAAGCCGAGGTTGATCGAAAGATAGAAGTTGGAGTTGGGGTTCATCAACTCAGGTGTAATCGTATAGAACCCTTCCGGAGCTTGTCGGTCGCCCTCGTGCAATTTCGGCCCGAGATCGCCCGACCGCCGGCAGATCGGATAGGTCTTGAGGATCTGGAAACGGCCGGTGGTGTCCTGTTTCCAGACCTCGAGCTCGGCCTCCTCCTTGAAGAGACGCACGAGGATAGGTGAATACTTCGGCATCCTTTTCTGCTCGAGCAGCGAGAGCAGCTCATCAGGTAGTTCCCTCGTCGCCTTCGCCGGCAACGGCTTGCTGCTTTCGCCAAGACACATGACCGGCGTCAAGGCGGCGGCAAAAGCCGCCGCCAGCACAAGGACACGTCGGATCATGGCGCGGATCACTGCTGTGCCTCCAGCCCTTCCGGCCCGCGCCGCTAAGTCTCGAACCCGACGAACACCGTCGCTTCCTCGACGGACTTCCGCTCCGACACCACGGCATTCGCCGGAAAAGTTTCATCCGGCCAGCCCAGCGCGATGCTTTTCATGATGACCTGATCGTCGGCGATCCCTGCGTGCTCGCGCACCACGGGGGATTGCATGATGCCCTGGCTGTTGATCACGGCGCCGAGCCCGCGGGACCACGCGGCATTGACCAGGGCGGTCGCCACGGCGCCGCAGTCGAAGGGCGTATCGTCGCTACCGTCGAGCACGCGGTCATAGGTGATGATCACGCAGACGGGCGCGTCGAACTGACGGAAGCCGCGCAGGACCCAGTCCTGGCGCTTCTCCATGTTGTCGCGCTCGATTCCCATTGCGGAGAATAATTGCTTGGCGACGCCGACCTGCCTGTCGCGGTGCTTGCCTGCAAAGGCCTGGCCCGTGCGGAACTCGCGCGACTGCGGGATGCCCGCCAGCATCCGTTCGGTATTGCCGGCGCGGATCCGATCAAGTGGTTCGCCGGTGATGACATAGAAATTCCAGGGCTGGGTGTTCATCGACGACGGAGCGCGCATCGCCAATCCAATGATTTCCGCAATCAGTTCCTTGGGCACCGGATCCGGCTTGTAGCCGCGGATGCTCCGGCGACCGAGGATGACGTCATCGAACTGCATGTGTGTGGAATTCCCCTGGCGAGTTCTGAAACAGCCGGGATTTTCGCGATTTCTGCGCCCTCGCGCAAGCTCCGGCGGCGTGTCCTCAACGGTCCAGCCACACGGAACATGATCGCCAATCTGGATTGGCTGACGCTCGCTCCGCCATCGCGCCTCACCCCACCAGCTTCCACTTCCCATCCGCGGCCCGCTTCAATGCGGGGTCGCTCACGCGCACGTGCTCGGCGAGGAAATCGATGAACGCGCGCACGCGTGCCGGGAGTGGCGCGGTGTGGCCAACATAGACGGCGTGGATGTCTTCGCGGTCGCCGGGATTGTAGCTTTGCAGCACCGGGACGAGGCGGCCGGATTCGATATCGGGGCCGATGTGGAAGAGCGCGAGGCGCGCGAGACCGGCGCCGCCGAGGCAGAGGCGGCGGGCGGCTTCGCCGTCGCTGGCGCGTGCGACGGGCGGGGGCAGGGCCTCCTCGGCGTGGTCGCCACGCCTGAACGGCCAGCCGCGGATGCTGCGCGGAAAGGTCCAGCCGATGCCGCGGTGGTCGGCGAGATCGGCTGGAATCTTCGGCGTGCCGCAACGGGCGAGATAATCCGGCGCGCCGACCACCACCATGCGGCTGGTGCCGAGCTTTCGCGCGACCAGACGCGAGGCGCGCAGCGGACCGACGCGGATGGCGACATCGGCGCGCTCCTGCATCAGGTCGATCACCGTATCGGTCAGCACGAGATCGAGCGTGACGTCGGGATGCTGCTTCAGAAAGCGCGGGATCAACGGCATCACATGCAGCATGCCGAAGGGAATGTTGCAATTGACCGTGAGGCGGCCGCGCGGTGCCGCGCCTGAGGCCGCCTCGCGTTCGGCCTCCTCCATCTCGGCGAGAATGCGCAACGAGCGCTCGTAGAAGGCCTGGCCTTCCGCCGTCAGCGTCAGCTTGCGCGTCGTGCGGTTGACGAGCCGTGCGCCGAGGCGCGCCTCCAGACGCGAGATCAGCTTGCTGACGCCCGATGGCGTCAGGCGCAGCTTTCGCGCGGCCTGGGTGAAGCCGCCGAGGTCCACGACGCGGACGAAGACCTCCATCTCGGCCGAGCGGTTGGTGTCGAAACGGGCCATGTTGAATTCATGTCACAAATGATTGGATTGCGGACATTCTAATGGTTTGGCGGCAGCGCCGCTATCTGCGTGGCTCGTCTCATCCCTTGGAGCAACGCATGCCTCCCGCCGTCCTCGCGCTCACCGCCGGTGCCTTCGGCATCGGCACCACCGAATTCATCATCATGGGCCTGCTGCTGCAGGTCGCCGCCGACGTGCACGTCTCGGTGCCGGTCGCGGGTCTGCTGATATCAGGCTATGCGCTCGGCGTGTTCGTCGGCGCGCCGGTGCTGACGCTGGCGACGCGGCGGATGCCGCGGAAAACCGTGCTGCTGGCGCTGATGGCCATCTTCACGCTTGGCAATGCGGCTTGCGCGCTCGCGCCCACTTACGAATTGCTGATGGCCGCGCGCGTGCTGACCTCGCTCGCGCACGGCACGTTCTTCGGCGTGGGCTCGGTGGTGGCCACCAGCCTCGTCGCTGAGGACAAGCGTGCGTCTGCGATCGCCACCATGTTCATCGGCCTGACGGTCGCGACGCTGCTGGGCGTGCCCTTCGGCGCCTGGTTCGGCCTGATGCTCGGCTGGCGCGCAGCGTTCTGGGCGGTGACTGTCATCGGCCTGATCGCATTCGCGGTCGTCGCTGCGCTCGTGCCGGGCCATGTCGGCAACGACGACAAGCCGATCTCGCTTGCCGAGGAAGTGGCCGTGCTCGGCCGTCCGCAGGTGCTGCTCGGTCTTGCCATGACCGTGTTCGGCTTCGCCGGACTGTTCGTCGTCTTCACCTATATCCAGCCGATCCTGACGCGCTTCACCGGTTTTTCGGAGACCGCCGTGTCGCCGATCCTGCTGGTGTTCGGCGTTGGGCTTGCGATCGGCAATGTCGCCGGCGGCAAGCTCGCCGATCGCGGCCTTGCGCGCGCCCTGATCGGCACACTGGCCGCGCTTGCCATCGTGCTGCTTGGCCTTGCGGCGCTGCTGTCGGTCAAGATCATCAGCGTCGTGCTGATCCTGCTGCTCGGCGTCGCCGCCTTCGCAACCGTCGCCCCGCTTCAGCTCCGCGTATTGGAGGCTGCCGGTCCCAGCGGCCGGACGCTCGCCTCCAGCCTCAACATCGCCGCGTTCAATCTCGGCAACGCGCTCGGCGCCTGGGCCGGCGGCGTCACCATCGACCGCGGCCTCGGCCTCTCGGCGCTGCCGCTGGTCGCAGCCGGCGTCACCGCCATCGGCCTCGTTCTGGCGCTGTGGAGCCTCCAGCTTGATCGCACGGCGACCGCAGTCGCGGCGTGCCCGGCGGAATAGGAGAGCGATCATGGAATACCGCAACCTCGGCGCTTCCGGGCTCAAAGTGGCCGTCCTCAGCTTCGGCACCGGCACGTTCGGCGGCCAGGGTCCGTTGTTTTCCGCTTGGGGCCGCAGCGGCATCGAGGAGGCGCGCAGGCTGGTCGACATCTGCCTCGATGCCGGCGTCAATCTGTTCGACAGCGCCGATGTCTATTCGAACGGCGCCTCGGAGGAGATCCTCGGTGCTGCGATCAAGGGGCGCCGCGACAAGGTGCTGATCTCGACCAAGATGAGCCTGCCGATTGGCGACGGTCCGCTCGATGCCGGCTCGTCGCGGCAGCGACTGCTGGCCTCGGTCGATGCGGCGCTACGACGGCTCGGCACCGACCACGTCGACCTGCTTCAGCTCCACGCCTTCGACGCGTTCACGCCGATCGAGGAGGTGCTGTCCACGCTCGATACGCTCGTGCGCGCCGGCAAGCTGCGCTATGTCGGCGTCTCGAATTTCGCCGGCTGGCAGCTGATGAAGTCGCTCGCCACCGCGGACCGGCATGGCTGGCCGCGCTATGTCGCGCACCAGGTCTATTACTCGCTGCTCGGGCGCGACTATGAATGGGAGCTGATGCCGCTCGCGCGCGATCAGGGCGTCGGCGCTCTGATCTGGAGCCCGCTGGGCTGGGGCCGGCTCACCGGAAAGATCCGGCGCGGCCGGCCGCTTCCGCAAGGAAGCCGCCTGCATGCCACCGCACAGTTCGGTCCGTCCGTGGACGATGCGCGCCTCCATGCCGTCGTTGACGTGCTGGATGCGATTGCCGCTGAGGCCGGTCGTACCGTGCCGCAGGTCGCGATTGCCTGGCTGCTGTCGCGTCCCACGGTCTCCTCCGTGATCATCGGGGCACGCGACGAAGCGCAGCTGCGCGACAATCTCGGCGCCGTTGGCTGGTCGCTGAGCGCGGACCAGATCAAGCGGCTCGATGAGGTCAGCTTCGTGATGCCGCCTTATCCGTACTATCCCTATCGCGTCCAGGAGGGTTTCGCGCGGCTCAATCCACCGTTGGTGTAGGAGCTCTCTCAGAACGCTGCGAATTGCGACAGAGCGTCGCGACAATGCGCCATGCAGAAACGCGCCTGTACATGGTTGCGTGACCTCCATAACCTCCGCCGCGCAATTTTTTGGAGATGCGACGTGGCGAAGAAGACGGCGACCAAGAAGAAAAGTGCTTCAAGGCAGGTAAGCAGGGCCTCGAGCAAGACGAGCACCGCCCGAAAGGGCGCCATTGCGAAAACCGCGAAGACGACAGTCAAGAAGGCGGCACCGCGCAAGCCAGCCGCGGTCCGCCGGCCCAAGGGGCCGATCTGGCAATGGTCCGCGGTCGAGACCGCGGCCGCGGTCCGCGCCGGCGCGATCTCCGCCGTGGAGACCGTCGAGGCCCATCTGGACCGGATGCGCGCCGTCAATCCCAGGCTGAATGCGGTCGTCGTCGATCTCGGCGAGGAGGCGCTGAAGGCGGCGCACGCGGCGGACAAGCAGCGCGCCAAGGGCGGCGATCTCGGTCTCCTGCACGGCGTACCCATCACCATCAAGGAAAATGTCGACTACCAGGGCCGGCCGAATTTCAACGGCGTGCCCGCCAACAAGGACCTCATCGCGCCATCGGATGCGCCCGTGGTGCGCAACCTGAAGAAATCAGGCGCGATCGTCATCGGTCTCACCAACACGCCCGAATTCTCCTTCCGCGGCTTCACCGACAATCCCCTGCACGGGCTGACGCTCAACCCCTGGGATCCCGATATCACCTGCGGCGGCTCCTCGGGCGGCGCGGGCTCGGCGGTCGCCGCGGGCATCGGCACCATCGCCCATGGCAACGACATCGGCGGCTCGCTGCGCTGGCCGGCGCATTGCAACGGCGTTGCCACCATCAAGCCGACGCAGGGCCGCATCCCCGCCTTCAACGGAAGCGCGACGTCGGAGCGGCCGATGCTGGCGCATCTGATGTCGGCGCAGGGGCCGCTCGCACGCCATGTCGCCGACGTCCGCCTCGCGCTGGAGGTCATGAGCCGGCGCGATCCGCGCGATCCCTGGTGGGTGCCGGCGCCGCTGGTCGGCGAGCGGCCGAAGGGGCCGATCAAGGTCGCGCTGGCAAAAATCCCCGAGGACATGGACGTCGATCCGTCTGTCGCCGCGGCGCTGCGCCAGGCTGCCGATCATCTCGAGCGGTCCGGCTATCGCGTCAGCGAGGTCGAGGTGCCCGACATCAACGGGGTCTGGCAGACCTGGTGCGACATCATCACCAACGAGACCGTGATGATGCAGGAGGCCGCCATGCTGAAGGTCACGTCCGAGGATTTTCACAAGTCCTGGGGCGGCATGAAGGCCAAGGCCAACGTGCTCGATCTCAAGGCCTGGATGCAGGCCACCGCCGCGCGCAACGGTCACATCCGCGCCTGGCAATTGTTCTTCGAGGACTATCCGATCGTGCTGGCGCCGACCACGGTGAAGCCGACGCCGGGCCCGCGCGAGGACACCGTCAGCGCAGAGCGCGTGCGCGAGATATTCTGGGGCGAGATCCGCTTCATCTCCGCCATCAACGTGCTGGGCCTGCCCGGCGCGGTGGTGCCGGTGGCGCTGCATGACGGCAAGCCGATCGGCGTGCAGCTGATTGCCGGACGCTATCGCGAGGATCTCGCCCTCGACGCCGCAGCTGCGATCGAGAAGCGCGTCGGCGCGCTCACCCATCGGCTGTGGGAGCAGATGGGCTGACGCTGCGAGCTATCGCAGCGCTGACGGCGGCCCCTCGTCCTCGTGGGCGAGGGTGGCGCCGTGCGTTCGTTAATCGGCTTTAACCCGGTTTCCAGCCATTTCGCGAGCAAGCATTAGGGTTACTTCCTCGATCTCTAGGCGAATTATTGTCCGCTTTACCACCCGCCTCTAACAGAAGGACGGCGGACAACGCACATGCCTCATTCTAGGCCAATAAGTGCGGCCCGCCCCACGCGGAGGTGGCACGATGCGCAACGAGACGATCGCTATTCACGCCGGCTACGAGCCTGAAGCCACCACGCACGCCGTGGCCGTTCCGATCTACCAGACCGCGGCCTACGCCTTCGACAGCGCCGATCATGGCGCAGCCCTGTTCAATCTCGAAGCCGAGGGCTTTCGCTACAGCCGCATCGCCAATCCGACCAGCGCGGTTCTCGAGAAGCGCATCGCGCAGCTCGAAGGCGGCGTCGGCGCGCTCGCGGTCGCGACCGGGCAGGCGGCGCTGCATTTCGCCTTCGTCAACGTCGCCGATCACGGCGGCAACATTGTCTCGGTGCCGCAGCTCTACGGCACCACGCACACGCTGCTCTCCCACATCCTGCCGCGCCAGGGCATCACCGGCCGTTTCGCCGAGAGCGACAAGCCAGAGGCGGTCGAGAAGCTGATCGACGAGAACACCCGCGCCGTGTTCGCCGAGACCATCGGTAATCCCGCCGGCAATGTCTGCGACATCGAGGCGCTGGCGAGAATCGCCCATGCCCATGGTGTGCCGCTGATCGTCGACAACACCGTCGCAACCCCGATCCTCTTCAAGCCGTTCGACTACGGCGCCGACATCGCCGTGCATTCCCTGACCAAGTTCTTGGGCGGTCACGGCACTACGCTCGGCGGCGCCATCGTCGATTCCGGAAACTTCCCCTGGGCCAAGCACGCCAACCGCTTCCCGGCCTACAACAAGCCCGACGCCTCCTATCACGGCCTGGTCTATGCCGAGCGCTTCGGCAAGACCGCCTATATCGAGCGCGCGCGCAGCGTCTATCAGCGCACCATGGGCTCGGTGCTGTCGCCGTTCAACGCCTTCCTGCTGCTCCAGGGCATCGAGACCGTGGCGCTGCGCATGGAGCGCCATGTCGAGAACGCCCGCAGGGTCGCCGAATTCCTCCGCGTCGATCCGCGCGTGGCCTGGGTCAACTACACCGGTTTTCCGGACAGCCCCTATTATCCCCTGGTGCAGAAATACCTGAATGGCAACGCCTCCTCGCTGTTCACCTTCGGCATCGAGGGCGGCATGGAGGCCGGCAAGACGTTTTACGACGCGCTGAAGCTGATCACGCGCCTCGTCAATATCGGCGACGCCAAATCGCTCGCCTGCCACCCGGCGTCGACCACCCATCGGCAGATGTCGGCGGAGCAGCAGCGCGCCGCCGGCGTGCTGCCGGAGACCATCCGTCTGTCGATCGGCATCGAGCATGTCTCCGACATCATCGCGGATATCGACCAGGCGCTGGAAAAGGCCTGCCCGTCGTCGCGCCGCGAGGCTGCGGAGTAGGCGGCGCCGTCCATGACGATCTTGATCGACAAGGATCAGGTCATCGCGGGCCCGACGCTGGTGCCGGCCGCGCACGAGCTCGCGCGCGATGCCGGCCCCGAGCTCACCATCGGCCTCGTCAACAACATGCCGGATGCCGCGTTGAAGGCGACCGAGCGGCAGTTCATGAAGCTGCTTCAGGCCGCAGCAGGCTCGCGCCGTATCCGTTTCCACTGCTTCTCGCTTCCCAGCGTGAAGCGGTCGCCGGAAGCGAAGTGGCATGTCGAAAGCGAGTATTCCAACCTTTCCGATCTCGAGCGCGGCAAATTCGACGGGCTGATCGTAACAGGCACAGAGCCGATCGCGCCCGAGCTCGACCGGGAGCCGTACTGGCGCGACCTCACCAACCTGATCGACTGGGCCAAGGTCAACACGCGTTCGACGATCTGGTCCTGCCTTGCCGCCCATGCCGCGGTGCTGCACCTCGACGGCATTGAACGGCAGCGGCTGCCGGCCAAATGTCACGGCATTTTCGATTGCGACGTCGTGGCGGACGATTCACTGACGCGGTTTGCGCCTGCGCCGCTCAAGGTCTCGCATTCACGTCTGAACGAGATCGCCGAGAGCGACCTTGTGCAGGCCGGTTATCAGGTGCTGACCCGCTCGGAGGAGGCCGGCGTCGACGTCTTCGTTCGCCAATATGCCAGCCGCTTCGTGTTCTTCCAGGGCCACCCGGAATATGACGCGCTATCGCTTCAGCGCGAATATCTGCGTGACATCGGTCGCTATCTCGCGCGCGAGCGGGAGAACTATCCGCACCTGCCGGTGAGTTATTTTGACGCAGCAACGGAAGAGAAGCTGGCTCGCTTCGAGAGGAAGGCGGCACACCAGCGCCATCCGGCGCTCAGCAACGAGCTGCCCGCGCTGAACCTGCGCGGCGATATCGGCGCTGGCGAGGCGGCGGCGGTGCTCTTCCGCAATTGGTTGCGCTATCTCGGCGCGGACGCCGACGCGCCGATGTCGGTGCGCTAGCCGAAGCGGTCTTGGTTCGGCGTTAGGATTACCCGGGCGTTAGGCTTGTTTCGACCTGCGCGCGAATGTTTCAGTAGAGCAAGAGGGCATCACGGGAAACGCAGTCGTGTGGTCGGCACTCCAGGGACGCGTGATCAATCGGCTGGCCCGGCATTTCCGCGCCGCGCCGCACCGGCTGCCTGCGCATGCGCCGATGGTGAGCTTCACGTTCGACGACGCCCCCGATAGCGCCGCAGGCGAGGGCGCCGAGCTTCTGGAGCAACATGGCGGCCGCGGCACTTATTACCTCGCCGGCAGCCTGATCGGTCAGCCGTCGGAGCATTGGCATGGCCTGTCGGATGACGCCATCGTCCGGCTCCACCGCGCCGGGCACGAGATCGCCTGCCACACCTTCTCGCATCAGAGCTCGGCCACGCTCGACGAGGCCGCGATGGCGCGCGAGATCGAACGAAACCGCAGCCATCTCCACGGCATCGATGCCTCGATCACGCTGCAGAATTTCGCCTATCCCTATGGCATCGCCTCGGTGTGGCGCAAGCCGCAGCTGGCAAAAGCCTTCCGTTCCGCGCGCGGCATTCTTCCCGGCGTCAATAGCGGCATCATCGACCTCCAATTTCTGCGCGCCTCGCCTTTGGTCGATTGCGAGATCGACAAGGCGGGGGTCGATCGCTATTTCGACGAGGCGGTCGCGAGCGGCGGCTGGCTGATCTTCTACGGCCACGACGTCACCGACAGGCCGAGCCCCTATGGCTGCACGCCGCATCTGATGCGTCACGCGCTCGAAGCCGCCGCCAAGCGCAACATGCCGATCGTGACCGTCGCAGAAGCGCTGCGGCGGATCGGGGCGTAGCTTTTTCACCTCTCCCCGCTTGCGGGGAGAGGTCGGATCGCTCTTGCGATCCGGGTGAGGGGGTACAGGCCCATCGGCATTCTCATGCGCGGAGAGAGGCCCCTCACCCCGTAAGAACGGGGAGAGGGAGAACAAGCAGCGTTGCCCCGCAAACAGTCTTGCCACGCCGACGCCAGCATGCGACTGGCCTTGTGACGAATCTCACGGCCTGATCTGCTCCGCCCATGTCTGCTCCGTCCCACGCCCCGCTGCCTGCGCCGACCAACGGCCGCGACGCGCTGTCGGTGCTGCATTCGGTGTTCGGCCTGCCGGGATTTCGCGGCGCGCAGGGCGAGATCATCCGCCACGTCACCGACGGCGGCAATTGCCTGGTGTTGATGCCGACCGGCGGCGGCAAATCGCTGTGCTATCAGCTGCCATCCCTGCTGCGCGAAGGCTGCGGCATCGTGGTCTCGCCGTTGATCGCCTTAATGCGCGACCAGGTCGCAGGCCTGATCGAGGCCGGCGTCAATGCCGCCGCGCTGAACTCGTCGCTGACGCCGCAGGAGGCGTCCGACATCGAACGCCGCCTGCTCGCCGGCGATCTCGACCTGCTCTATGTCGCACCGGAACGGCTGGTCACGCCGCGCTGCCTGTCGCTGCTGGCGCAGGCGAAGGTGGCGTTGTTTGCGATCGACGAGGCGCATTGCGTCTCGCAATGGGGCCACGACTTCCGGCCTGAATATGTCGGCCTTTCCGTCATCGCTGAGCGCTTTCCCGACGTGCCGCGGATCGCGCTGACCGCGACCGCCGATGAGCTGACGCGCAAAGAGATCGTCGACCGGCTTCAGCTGACGGGCGCGCCGCAGTTCGTCTCCAGCTTCGACCGGCCCAACATCCGCTACGAGATCGTCGACAAGCGCAATGCGGTGTCGCAGCTGAAGGAATTCATCCGCGAGCGCCACATGGGCGATGCGGGCGTGGTCTATTGCCTGTCGCGCAACCGTGTCGAGGAGGTCGCCGCTGCGCTTGCCGAGGCCGGCATTGCAGCGCTGCCCTACCACGCCGGGCTCGACGGCAGCGTTCGCTCGCGCAACCAGGACCGCTTCCTCAACGAGGACGGCATCGTCATCGTCGCGACCATCGCCTTCGGCATGGGCATCGACAAACCCGACGTGCGCTTCGTGGCCCATCTCGACCTGCCCAAGAGCATCGAGGCCTATTACCAGGAGACCGGGCGCGCCGGCCGTGACGGCAAGCCGTCGGCGGCATGGATGGCCTATGGCCTCTCCGACATCGTGCAGCAGCGCCGCATGATCGACGAGTCAGCGGGATCGGAGGATTTCAAGCGGGTCTCGATCGGCAAGCTCGACGCGCTGGTCGGCCTCGCCGAGACGCCGCATTGCCGGCGCCGGCGCCTGCTCGCTTATTTCGGCGAGATCGTGATGGGCGAGAGCTGCGGCAATTGCGACAATTGCCTGACGCCGCCGAAGATGCGCGACGGCAAGGTGCTGGCGCAGAAGCTGTTGTCCTGCGTCTATCGCACCGGGCAACGCTTTGGCGCCATGCATTTGATCGACGTGCTGATCGGACGCCTGACCGAGAAGGTCACGCAGTTCGGTCACGACAAGCTGTCGGTGTTCGGCGTTGGCCGCGAGCTCAACGAGAAGCAGTGGCGCACGGTGCTGCGGCAATTGGTGGCAATGGGCCATTTGCAGAGCGACAGCGAAGCCTACGGCGCGCTGAAGCTGACGGAGTCCTCGCGCGGGGTGCTGCGCGGCGAGACCGAGGTCTGGCTGCGCGAGGAGGCGCCCGGCACGCGTGTTCGTGCCAGCCGCACGAAGTCGCGACGCGGCGACCTCGCGCCCGCGGCCAGCGCGCCGCAAGGCGACGTCGACCCTGAATTGCGCGCGCGCCTGCGCGCCTGGCGCTCAGAGGTCGCGCGCGAACGCGGCGTGCCGGCCTATGTGGTGCTGCACGATGCAACGATCGACGGCATCGTCCGGGCCTGGCCGACGACGCTGGACGAGCTTCGCAACGTGCCGGGGATCGGCGACAAGAAGCTCGAGCATTACGGCGACGAGCTGCTGCAGATCGTGAGGACGAGGTAGGGCGCGCCACGAAAACTCCGCCGTCATCCCGGGGCGCGACGAAGTGGCGAGCCCGGAATCCATAACCACAAGCGGATGTGGCTACGGCAAGCTAGTCACCACGAGTCTTCGCCAAACATCTTCCTGGGGCTATGGGTCCCGGGGCTCGCGACTTCGTCGCGCCCCGGGACGACAGAGGAGCTAGCCGTTCCGGAACGCGTAGCCGTAGCCGTTTAGCGCCGGCGCGCCGCCGAGATGGGCGTAGAGGATCTTCGCGCCCTTCTCGAAATAGCCCTTCTTCGTGAGATCGATCAGGCCCTGCATCGACTTGCCCTCGTAGACGGGGTCGGTGATCATGGCTTCGAGGCGCGCGGTGAGGCGGATGGCCTCCTTGGTCTCTTCCGACGGCACGCCATAGGCGGGATAGGCGTAATCCTCGATCAGCACGACGTCGTCCGCGACGATCTCCTTGCCGAGCTCGACCAGCTTGGCCGTGTTCTGCGCGATCGAGAGCACCTGTGCTTTCGTCTGCGCCGGCGTGAACGAGCCGTCGATGCCGATCACCTTTCGCGCACGGCCGTCCGCCGCAAACCCGACCAGCATGCCGGCGTGGGTGGAGCCGGTGACGGTGCAGACGATGATGTAGTCGAACTTGAAGCCGAGTTCGGCTTCCTGCTTGCGCACCTCCTCGGCGAAGCCGACATAGCCGAGGCCGCCATATTTGTGCACGGAGGCGCCGGCGGGAATGGCGTAGGGCTTGCCGCCTGCGGCCTTTACTTCCTCGATCGCCTGCTCCCAGCTCTTGCGGATGCCGATGTCGAAGCCGTCGTCGACCAGGCGCACGTCGGCGCCCATGATGCGCGAGAGCATGATGTTGCCGACGCGGTCATAGACGGCGTCCTCGTGCGGCACCCAGGCTTCCTGCACCAGGCGGCACTTCATGCCGAGCTTGGCCGCGACGGCCGCGATCATGCGGGTGTGGTTGGATTGCACGCCGCCGATCGAGACCAGCGTATCGGCATTGGAGGCGATCGCATCGGGAATGATGTATTCGAGCTTGCGCAGCTTGTTGCCGCCATAGGCGAGACCGGAATTGCAGTCCTCGCGCTTGGCATAGATCTCGACATTGCCGCCGAGATGTTTTGACAGCCGCTCCAGCTTCTCGATGGGCGTCGGGCCGAAGGTCAACGGATAGCGCGGAAATTTGTCCAGCTTCATGGGTCATCCCGAGTGGCGTTGGTGTTGGCGGCTCCCTAGCATCATGTCGGGAAAATGTGCTCTCGAATATTGCGCCAATAATGCGCAGCTTCTTGCGAAATGGCGCTGGTAGCTAATATTCCTTCCAGATTAGTTCACATTTGTGGAAGTTCCTTTCATGGCTGCCCGGCTCGACCGCACCGACCTTAAGATCTTGAGATTGCTGCAGAATAACGGCCGGCTCAGCAATGCCGAGCTGGCCGAAACGGTCGCGATCAGCCCCGCCACGTGCCATCGCCGCACCCAGCGCCTGTTCGAGGACGGCTTCATCGCCACTGTCCGCGCCATGGTCGCGCCGAAGAAAGTGGCCAAGGGCACGCTGGTGATGGTTGGCGTCGTGCTCGACCGCTCCACGCCGGAGAGCTTTGCCACCTTCGAGCAGGCCGTCGCAAAACTGAAATTCGTGCTCGACTGCCACCTCGTCGCCGGCGACTTCGACTACTTCCTCAAGATCCGCGTCGGCGACATGGAGGATTTCAACCGCATCCACGGCGAGCAGCTGATTGCGCTCCCCGGCGTGCGCCAGACCCGCACCTTCTTCGTGATGAAGGAAGTCGTCGACAATGCGCCGCTGGAATTTTGAGCTGGCGTGCCGCTATTGGACGGTGATCGAATAGGTATCGACGTCGCGGCTGCCCCTGCCGGTGATCATCTCGATGGTGAAACTATCCGGGCCGTGGTAGCCCGGATTCGATCGGTAATTGACCTCAAAGGCCTTGATCGGCCGTCCGGTGCACGGCGTGCCGCCGCCGCGGGCGAAGCGGTTAATCTCGATGCGCGAGTCCACGGTGCGCGTCGTCAGCTTGCCGTGCTGCGGCTTGGTCAGCAGCCTCACCACGCCGCCATTGCCCTCGCAGTTCGGTCCCCACGAGCGGTAGTGATGCATTCTGACCATCGCTCCGGAGGGGACCGTTCGATCGAACTGCATCGCACATGCTGGTCCGACTGTTGCGCAGAGTAGGCCCAGCGTCGCGATCCAGGCTTCAAATTTCATTCCGTGAGCCCCCCAGCATCACGGCAATGTCAGCATATCGCAGTCGTTCTGCCAAGCCACCTCGGCCGTCCCGGAAGCTTCACTTGCCTAGCGCACCACACGCGAGCCTCGCCGCTGGAGTTTCGAGCAGGAGCGTTATTCAGCGCACTTGATGCGCGATCCGTGTCATGAGAGATTCATGCGATGCAGACATTCCCCTTCCGCCAGCACAATCCGGCCGGGCCGGCCTATCGGCGCGGCTGGGTCGACGAGGCCGTGGCCGCGATCGAGGCCGACCAGTGCCGCACCGCCGACACGCATCTGATCCGGCTGATCGTGCCGGCGCTATCGGGCATCGACATCTATCTGAAGGATGAGTCCACGCATCCGACCGGCAGCCTGAAGCATCGCCTCGCGCGCTCGCTGTTTCTGTACGCGCTCTGCAACGGCCACATCCGCGAAGGCACGCCCGTGGTCGAGGCCTCGTCGGGATCGACGGCGGTGTCGGAGGCCTATTTCGCAGAAATGATCGGCGTGCCCTTCTATGCCGTGATGCCGCGCACGACGTCGGCGGAGAAGATCGCCGCGATCGAGCATTATGGCGGCAATTGCCATTTGATCGACGATGGCCGCGCGCTCTATGCGGAAGCCGCCGCGCTCGCCGCCCGGCTCGACGGCCATTACATGGACCAGTTCACCTTCGCCGAGCGCGCCACCGACTGGCGCGGCAACAACAACATCGCCGAATCGATCTTCACGCAGTTGCAGGGCGAGCCGCGCCCGCTGCCGGACTGGATCGTGATGGGCGCCGGCACCGGCGGCACCTCGGCCACCATCGGACGTTATCTACGCTATCGGCAATATCCGACGCGGCTGTGCGTCGCCGATGTCGAGCATTCCGCCTTCTTCGACTGCTTCCGCACGCAGGACCGCTCGCGTGTCTGCGACCGCCCGTCGCTGATCGAAGGCGTCGGTCGTCCCCGCTGCGAGCCGTCCTTCGTGCCCGGCGTGGTCGACCGCATGATGAAGATCCCGGATGCGGCGACGATCGCGGCGATGAACGTGCTGTCGCGCCGGCTGCGCCGCCCGGTCGGCGGCTCCACCGGCACCAACTTCCTGGCGTTGTGCCGGCTCGCCTCGGAGATGCGCCAGGCCAACGTCACGGGATCGCTGGTGACGCTGATCTGCGATTCCGGCGAGCGCTATCGTCAGACCTATTACGAGCCCGCTTGGCTCGCCGCACGCGGTCTCGATCCGGCGCCGTTCGAAGCGGCGCTGTCGTCGTTCCTCACCACAGGTGAGCCACTGGCGCTGGACGTCGACGATGTCGTCAATCCGCAAAGCGTGCCAGGCCCCACGGCGTGATAGCCGAGATCTCCCTGGGATTTGCGAAAGGGCAAGGTCGTCACGGCAACTTCACTTGCCTTGCGATCTCCTGCGGGTGACGGTTGCCTCTTCTCAATGAGGAGATCCCGCCGTGCGCCTTCCCATTCTCGATCCGAAAGACCTGAGTGCTGAGCAGAAGCCGCTCTATGACGACATGCAGGCCGGCATCAAGGACCACTTCAAGGGCTTTGTGAACATGCGCGAGGACGGCGCGCTGCTCGGGCCCTGGAATCCCTGGATCCGCGAGCCGCGCTTCGGCAAGCCGGTGTGGGAGCTGGTCAAGGCGATTGCGTCGAACCCGCTGCTGCCCGCGCCGGTGCGCGAGGTCGCGATCCTCGTCACCGGCTCGCATTTCCGCTCCGGTTACGAGCTCTATGCCCATGTGCTGGTGGCCGAGCAGCGTGGCCTCTCCGACGAGAAGCTCGCGACCATCGTCGCCGGCCAGCGGCCGGTCGATCTCACCAAGCAGGAGGCAGTCGCCTACGACATGGCCTCGGCCCTGGTAAGCGGCGGCGTGCTGCCCGAGCTGACTTATCGTGCGGCCGTGAAGGAATTCGGCGAGCACGGTGCGGCCGAACTGTCCTATCTCGTCGGCGTCTACTGCATGGTCTCGGTCACGCTCAACACGTTCGACGTGCCGGTGCCCGAGTAGACGGCAACTGCTGCCGTCACTCCGCCGCCTTGTTTGCAGGGGGCGGGGGCATCCAGGCTATGCAGCGGTTGCGGCCCTCGGCCTTGGCCTGGTAGAGGGCATGATCGGCCGCGACCATCAGCGCATCGATGCCGGACATGCTGACGGTGGCCTCGGCAATGCCGATGCTAACGGTGACACCGAACTGCACCTTGTCGGCAAAGACCTGCGTGCTCATCACGCGCTTGCGGATGCGCTCGGCTACCGTTCTCGCCCTGGACAGGCTGGTTTCGGGCAGCAGCACGGCAAATTCCTCGCCGCCGAGACGGCCGACGATGTCCGATTTCCGCTTGCCGTCAAGGCAGGCGGCCGCAACCGCCTTGATCGCGGCATCGCCCACGGCATGACCGTGACGATCGTTGACCGACTTGAAGTGATCGATGTCGAGCATCAACACGGAGACAGAGCGATAATAGCGTTGAAAGCGACTCCATTCCGCTTCGAGGTTGTCGAGGAAGTGGCGGCGATTGTGGAGGCCGGTGAGCGGATCGGTGGTGGCGAGCGTCTCCAGCATTGCGGCCTTTTGCGTCAGATCGGTGATGTCGACATAGGTCAGCATGCGCCCGCCATTCGCCATCGTGGTGCAATGGGCCCGGATGCGGCGTCCGTCCGGCGTCTGCAGGTCGCGTACGTGATCGCCGGCCTTGACCTCCTCGACACGCCGCGCCGGAAACTTCGCGAGCTCGCTGTTCGGAAGATTGGGCGCGCTGGCGCGATGCAGACGTCGGACCAGCGA
This sequence comes from Bradyrhizobium sp. WBAH42, assembly GCF_024585265.1. Taxonomy (NCBI): domain Bacteria; kingdom Pseudomonadati; phylum Pseudomonadota; class Alphaproteobacteria; order Hyphomicrobiales; family Nitrobacteraceae; genus Bradyrhizobium; species Bradyrhizobium sp. WBAH42. The sequence goes on along the minus strand of NZ_CP036533.1, from coordinate 511,874 downwards.
GGAATAGGCCGGGCGGCTCGCCGCCTCGTCTTCGCCGACCTCCCAGAACCGCCGCATCCGCCGGTTCATGAAGGTGGCGTGCAGGTCGGCATCGAGCAGCAAAACGCCGTCCTGGACATTCTCCAGCGCATCCCGCAGCAGCTTCAACTCGTCGGAGGTGCGCACGATATCGGTGACGGGCGTATAGGTCAGCATGCGCCCACCGTCGGGCAGCGGCGTGACCTGAACGCGTACGACATCGCCATTGGTTCGGCGCACGTCGATTGGGGTTGGATCGCCCGACTCGATCACACGCACGCGCTCCGCTATCAGTGCATCGAGGTCCGGGTCCGGCACCTCATAGGCGCCGGTATCGCGCCCGTGATGCAGCAGGGTGAGAATGGATGGATTGCTGTCGGCAACCTCGTCGGGCAGGTGCCACATCTGGCGGAACGACCGGTTGATCAGGCGCGCCCTGAGGTTGGCATCGAGCAGCACGATGCCGGTTGGCACGTGATCGAGGGCCGCACGAAGCGCGAGCATCTGGCCGCGCATCAGCGCATCGGGCGATCGTCCCTGCCCGTCGCCGGCCGGGTGCTCGACGGCGTTCGGCTGCTCGAAGGCGACGCCGGCCTGACGGTCCGATCGCCAGATCACGCGGCAGGTCAGGATCTCGCGCCCCGCGAGCCGGAGCTGGAAGCGCTCGGGTACGCCCAGGCCACTCTCCATCTCGAGCGTCGCGGCCTCCTCGGTCAGACGGCGTACCACGCAATCGATCGACGACTGGCCGAAATTGAAAAAGATCTTCCCAGCAAGGAACGTCCGTTCCGAAACCAAGCGGGACATTCGCGGCCTCCAAAGCGAACACGACCGAAGAGCCGGGGTAGTTTCGCGCAAGCTTCTTTGCGGCGATGTAACGCAATCGATGTTCCGAAATGAGGATTAATGATCGGTTGACGGCGATGCGGAATGCTGTCCGGCCGGTCAAGCGCTGCCGCCGCGCCTGAGCGAAAATTACTTGCGAATGCAGTCAGTTGCGCACCGCATAGAGCGGCGTTCGCAACGTCAGCTGGTACGACGGCTTCGGCATCCAGGCGATCTGCGCGGTGATGCCGAACAGGCGGTTGTCGTTGTCGTCCATGCGATCGAGGTCGAGCCGCAGGACCGGCTGGGTGAAGGATTCCGCGAGCGTCCGGCCCGCGAGCTGGGCACCGGCGAACGACTGGATGCCGAGGCGCCCGGTGAACTTCCAGTTGCTCGGCCATTGGTAATAGCCGCCTGCATAGAGGATCGTGTTCGGCCGGATACTGGCGAACGGGCTGGCAACGGTGGTGTAGGTATATTGCACGCCGGCCAGCCAGCCCCGCGTCTCGTCCTCGTCGAGCGCGTAGTCGAATTCCAGGATGTTATTGAAGGAATTCGTCATGCCCTGCTCGTTCGGCACCGACTGCGTCAGCGTCGATTGCAGCGTGATGGTCGGGATCTTGCCGCCATTCTGCTGGTAGAGATCGGCCTGCACGCCGACGTTCCAGCTCGTGATGTCGAAGGACGACCAGCCGCCGCCGATATCCGTCGTCGTACCGGATACGCCGCCGTAGAGCGAAACGCGGTCGCTGACGTCGACGGTCAGCGGCAGGTCGATCGCAATCGATTTCGCGGCCGGCAGTCCGTTCGGCAGCGTCGTGCCTCGTTGCGCCGCCAGGGCTTGGAATGCGGCCGACAGCGAGGTATTGCCGAAGCCGAGCGCGAGCGTGCCTGCGGGGATCGTCGCAGAGATGGTGCGGAGGTCGAGATAGATGTTCGGGCCGGTCGGCTTTGCGGGCTCGTCCTCCTCATCGTCGGCGGCGAAGGCGCCGCCAGCCGGGATCGCCAGACACAGCAATCCCGCCGCGGCAGCGCGCAATGCCGGACAACGGGGTTGGCTGCGAAGAGGCACGTGACGGTCCGACGCGTGGCGATTTGGGGGCAAGACCGTTGTTAGATGGAACGTGATCGCTCGCTTGGTCAAGCGCTATCCGCAGGCGATGGACGGCGTGGATATGTGCGGTTACCCTGCCGTGATCGCACTGACACACTCGCCCGCCACTGTGCTGGCCGAACAATGGAGGAGACAGCCATGAACACGTCACGCCGCATCCTGCTCACCGGTCTGGCGGGGCTCGCCGTTGCTCCGACTGCTGCGGCGGCTGTACCCACGGCCGAGCCCGGCGAAGTGACGGTTGCGGAGGAGCGCTTCGCGCGCACGATTGCGGCGGCGCATGCGCCCGACCTCACCTGCGCATGGCAGGCGGAGCGTTACGCGGACACGCACTGGCCGGAATATGTCGGGGCAGCGCGCGCGGTGATCGGCGCGCGCGCGTGATCAAAGCGCTCTCACCTTTTCACCGCCCGCCGCACCTGTTCGCCGATTTGCGACAGCACGAGTTGTGACTGCGGCAGGATTGCGCCCATGGCGTGGAAATTGTGGACCATCCCCTCGTGGCAGACATGCTCGACCGCCACCCCCGCGGCGAGCAGCTTGCGCGCATAGGCATTGCCCTCATCGCGCATCGGGTCGTACTCGGCGGTGTGGATGATCGCGGTCGGCAGGCCCGTGAGGCGTGTCGCGCGCAACGGAGAGACGCGGGGATCGGCAGTATCCCTGCCGTCAGGCAGATAATCGGAAAGATCGGCTTCGATCGTGACGCGATCGATCAGATGGCCCTCGGCAAAGGCCTCGCGCGAAGGCGAGGTCTCCTCGAAATCCAGCACCGGACAGATCAGGCACTGGGCGGCGATGGAGAGGCCGGCGGTCTGCGCCGCATTCTGGCAGACGATCGCCGCGAGTGTGGCGCCGGCGGAATCGCCGCCGATGACAAGGCGGTCAGCGTCGATGCCGAGCGATGCCGCCTCGCGCGCCACCCATTCGGCGGCGGCGATCGCGTCCTCGACGGCTGCGGGGAACCTGTGCTCCGGCGCGAGCCGATAGTCGACCGACACGAGGCGGCAGCCGGTGGCATGCGCCAACGCCGCCGCGATGCGCTCATGCGTGGCAATGCTGCCGGCGACGAGCCCGCCGCCATGAAAGAACACGAAGCCCGGTGCGGGCGCTTCAGTGCCTGCCGGCGTGTAGAGGCGATAGGGCAACTCGCCGCCGGGGCCTGGCAGCATGCCGTCGGAGGTCGTCACATCCGGCGCCTCGGCGCGGGCGAACTGCATCAGCTTGGTCAGCGATTGCCGCCGCTCCTCCACGCTCGGCCGGCTCCGCGCCTGCGGCGCAGCCACGGCCATCATGGTCAACAGACGCTTTGCGAGCGGATCGAGCGGCATGGGGGCACTCCATATCGTGGTCAGCATTATAGCAGGTTTGCTCTGTCTTACCCTTTCCTCCAGAGAGGGGTGGCTAGCCCCGCAGCAAATCGTTTAGAAATTGGGACAATAGTGCCCGCATCTTTGCAAGGGGAGGCCGGTCATGGCCGAGATCAAGAAGCCCATCGACTACTCGCCGAGCTGGACCTTCTTCGAGGGCAAATGGCACGACGGCAATGTTCCGATCATGGGCCCGCGCACGCATGCGGCCTGGCTCGGGTCCGTTGTGTTCGACGGCGCGCGCGCATTCGAGGGTGTTGCGCCCGATCTCGACCGTCACGTCGCCCGCGCCAATCGATCTGCGATCAATTTCGGCCTGAAGCCGGTGGTCGATACCGACGCCTGGCTGACGCTCGCGAACGAAGGCATCGCGCGCTTTGCCGCAAATGCCGAGCTCTATATCCGTCCGATGTACTGGGCGCAGAACGGAAGCGGCGGCGGCGTGCTGTTCGACCCCGAGGCCACCAATTGGTGCCTGTGCATCTATGAAGCGCCGATGCCAAAACCCGTCGGCAACGCCATCACCTTATCGCCGTTCCGCAGGCCGACGGCCGAATGCGCGCCGGTCGAAGCCAAGGCCGCCTGCCTCTACCCGAACAATTCGCGCGCGCTCGCCGAAGCTGCTTCGCGCGGCTTCCAGAACGCGCTGATGCTCGACATGCTCGGCAACGTCGCCGAGTTCGGCAATTCCAACGTGTTCATGGCCAAGGACGGCGTGGTGTTCACGCCGGTGCCGAACGGCACCTTCCTCAACGGCATCACGCGCCAGCGCGTCATCAGCCTGCTTCGTGCCGACGGCGTCACCGTGGTCGAGAAGACGCTGCGCTACGCCGACTTTCTGGCCGCCGACGAGATCTTCTCCACCGGCAATTTCGCCAAGGTCGCGCCCGTGATCCGCATCGACGAGCGCGAGCTGAAGCCGGGCCCGTTCTACACCAAGGCGCGCAAGCTCTACTGGGACTTTGCGCATGCGGTGAAGATGGCGGCATAGGAGCCAGTCCCTCCGTCGCTGCGAGCGCAGCGAAGCAATCGAGGGTCCTTCCGTGGCGGCAGTCTGGATTGCTTCGCTGCGCTCGCAATGACGAATTGGTGGCCGCTCACGAGCCGCGCCGCCGAAACCGGCTGAACTGAAACGCCTGGCTCGAACCCCACGGCGTGTGATGCGTCTCGCTTCGCGTCTCGACCAGCTCGAAGTCCGGCCCGAGCTCCGCCGCAAGGCTCGCGCTGTCATGGCGCTGCACCGGCAAGCCGCTGCATTTCTCGGGGCCGTCGGGTGCAAACGTCGCAATGATGACGTGGCCGCCAGGCTTGACCGTCGACCGCAGGCGCTCCACGTAAGCCGCCCTGTCGCGCGGATCAGTCAGGAAGTGAAACGCTGCGCGATCGTGCCAGACATCGTAGGTCCTGGCGGGATGCCATGTCGTGGCATCGGCAACGATCCAGTCGACCGTCGAAGCGGCCTGACCGATGCGCTTCTTCGCCGCCTCGAGCGCATTGGCAGAAAGATCCAGGACGGCGACGTCGCGATATCCGTCCTGCAACAGCGCATCGACCAGCCGCGATGCGCCGCCGCCGATGTCGATGATGGCCGTGTCACGATCTGAGCCGGCTGCGCGAATCATCGCGAGCGAGATCGCGGGGCTATCCTGATACCAGCTGACCTCGGCCTCGCCCTTGGTGGCGTAGACATGGTCCCAATGGGTGCTTCGGTCAGACATGGCTCGCCCTCCCGCATACAGGGGGCCGGCGTGAATGAAAGACTATTCGTCCTTCTTCGACATCCGCTCGAGGCGCTCCTGCATTTCCTTCATCTGCTGGCGCAGCTCGTCGATGTTGCTGTCCTTCGGCGCCTCGGCATTCGCATCGGGCTCCGGCTCGGGAGTGGTCGCCGGGCGGGGCGCAGCGAACGGCTTGAACATCGAGAAGGTCTGCTGGAACAGCTCCATGTTGCGGCGGACTTGCTCCTCCAACGGAGCAAAAGGAGTGCCGGACAGCGTATTGGCGATCTGCTTGCGGAACTTCTCCTGCTCCTGGGTCAGGGTCGCGATCGACTGCTCCAGATATTTCGGCACCACCATCTGCATGCTGTCGCCATAGAAGCGGATCAGCTGGCGGAGGAAAGTGGTCGGCAAGAGGTTCTGGCCGGCTTTGTTCTCCTGCTCGAAGATGATCTGGGCGAGCACGGAGCGGGTGATGTCGTCGCCGGTCTTGGCGTCATAGACCAGGAAATCTTCGCCGTCCTTGACCATGGCGGCGAGGTCTTCCAGCGTCACATAGGTGCTCGTTCCGGTGTTATAGAGCCGGCGGTTCGCGTATTTCTTGATGGTGGTGGGTTGGTCTGATTTCGCCATGGGCTCTCACTTGCAAACGCGGAGAACGGGAACCTGTCGGGCAATGCCGCAGGGCGGGAAGAGTACGCAACGCAACAAAATAAGCATTTTCAAAGGGCTCACGCTACCGTTTTGTGCGGCACGGTTAATTGCAGAGCAAGATCGTGCTTGCGAAAACGCCAAGAACGCTATTTTGAATGCGCTGCGGTATGAATTCGGTGCCCAGCCGATTGACATGCCTCAACGACGTTAACAGGATGGCTGACGAGACTGGCGATCGCTTTCCAGCCCCGCCTGCCCCCATCACAAGAACCTCAAGCCCCAGGAGATGCCCATGTCAGACGATGTCGTCATCGTCAGCGCCGCCCGCACCCCGGTCGGAAGCTTCAACGGAGCGTTCGCGACCCTTCCCGCCCATGACCTCGGCGCCATTGCCATCAAGGCCGCGCTGGAGCGCGCCGGCATCGAGCCCGGCCGGGTCTCCGAAGTCATCATGGGCCAGATCCTGACCGCCGCCCAGGGCCAGAACCCGGCCCGCCAGGCGTCGATCGCCGCCGGCATTCCGGTGGAGAGTCCGGCCTGGGGCGTCAACCAGCTTTGCGGCTCGGGCCTGCGCACGGTTGCGCTCGGCTATCAGGCGCTGCTCAACGGCGATTCCGAGATCGTGGTCGCCGGCGGACAGGAATCCATGAGCATGGCCCCGCACGCCCAGCATCTGCGCGGCGGCGTCAAGATGGGCGGCCTCGAGCTGGTCGACACCATGATCAAGGACGGCCTGTGGGATGCATTCAACGGCTACCACATGGGCAACACCGCCGAGAACGTCGCGCGGCAATGGCAGATCACCCGCGCCCAGCAGGATGAGTTCGCGGTCGCCTCGCAGCAGAAGGCCGAGGCCGCGCAGAAGGCCGGCAAGTTCAACGACGAAATCGTTCCCGTCACCATCAAGACCCGCAAGGGTGACGTCGTCGTCAGCGCCGACGAATATCCGCGCCATGGCGCAACGATCGACGCGATGGCCAAGCTCAAGCCCGCCTTCGAGAAGGACGGCACGGTGACCGCGGGCTCGGCCTCGGGCATCAACGACGGCGCCGCCGCCGTGGTGCTGATGACCGCCAAGCAGGCCGCCAAGGAAGGCAAGAAGCCGCTCGCGCGGATCGTGTCCTGGGCGCAGGCCGGCGTCGATCCGAAGATCATGGGCTCGGGCCCGATCCCGGCCTCGCGCGCCGCGCTGAAGAAGGCCGGCTGGAGCGTCGGCGATCTCGATCTGATCGAGGCCAATGAAGCCTTCGCGGCACAGGCCTGCGCCGTCAACAAGGACCTCGGCTGGGACACTTCCAAGGTCAACGTCAACGGAGGTGCGATCGCGATCGGTCATCCGGTCGGCGCATCCGGCGCACGCGTGCTGGTGACGCTGCTGCACGAAATGCAGAAGCGCGATTCGAAGAAGGGCCTCGCCACGCTGTGCATCGGCGGCGGCATGGGTATCGCCATGTGTGTGGCGCGCGACTGATCTTACACGCAGCTGACGCGTGCGCCGCACACGTCAGCGCGTGCGTTGCACGCGACTAAAAAGGCAGCGGTTGCAAATCAAATATTCTTCGCAACCCGATAAGCCTCGACTAAAGAGAAACGCCCGGCTCGATGCCGGGCGTTTTGTTCTTGATGTCCGTCAAACCAACCGCATAATCCCTAGCTAAAAACGATCACGTCAGAAAAGTCCGAAGAGTCCAAGGAAGAGGGAAGGAATACGACATGGCACGTGTTGCACTGGTGACGGGTGGTACGCGGGGCATCGGAGCTGCGATCAGCAAGGCGCTGAAGGCGGCCGGCTACAAGGTCGCGGCAAGCTATGCCGGCAACGATGCGGCGGCGGAGAAATTCAAGGCCGAGACTGGCATTGCCGTCTACAAATGGGACGTCAGCAGTTTCGACGCCTGCGCCGAAGGCGTGAAGAAGGTCGAGGCCGAGGTCGGCCCGGTCGACGTGCTCGTCAACAATGCCGGCATCACCAAGGACGGCGCCTTCCACAAGATGAGCCTCGAGCAATGGAACGCCGTGATCGGCACCAATCTCGGCTCGCTGTTCAACATGTCGCGTCAGGTGATCGAAGGCATGCGCGGGCGCAAGTTCGGCCGCATCATCAACATTTCCTCGATCAACGGGCAGAAGGGGCAGTTCGGTCAGGTCAATTATTCCGCGGCGAAAGCCGGCGAGATCGGGTTCACCAAGGCCCTGGCGCTGGAGAACGCCAAGGGCGGCGTGACCGTGAACGCGATCTGCCCCGGTTACATCAACACCGAGATGGTGCAGGCGGTGCCGAAGGACGTGCTGGAGAAGGCGATCCTGCCGCTGATTCCGATCGGCCGTCTCGGTGAGCCCGAAGAGATCGCGCGCGCCGTCGTGTTCCTCGCCGCGGATGAAGCCGGTGCCATCACCGGCTCGACGCTGTCAGTCAACGGCGGCCAGTACATGGTGTGATGCGATCGCATCACGCCGGCTGATATTGTCCACACCGTCATGCCCGGGCTTGTCCCGGGCATCCACGGCCTTACAACAGCCGTCGCCACGGAAGAACGTGGATGGCAGGGACAAGCCCGGCCATGACGGAAACATTGGGCCGATGACTCCCCGCACTGCCACGCTGATCGGCTTGACCGCGATCCTGATGTGGTCGCTGCTGTCAGTGATGACGGTGGCGACCGGAAAGATCCCGGCGTTTCAGCTCGCTGCGATGACGTTTGCGATCGGGGGTCTCGTCGGTCTGCTGACCTGGATCGGGCGGAGCGAGGCGGCGAAAAGCCTTAAGCAGCCGCTCGTCGTCTGGGTCGTCGGCGTCGGCGGCCTGTTCGGCTATCACGCGTTGTATTTCCTCGCGCTGCGCTTCGCCCCTCCGGCGGAAGCGGGCCTCTTGAATTACCTGTGGCCGCTGTTGATCGTGCTGTTCTCGTCGTTCCTGCCGGGCGAGCGGCTGGCGGCGCACCACATCATCGGCGCCGTGCTCGGCCTCGTCGGCACCGTGCTGCTGTTCGCCGGCAACACCTCCGGCTTTGCCCCGGGAACTGTGCCGGGATTGATCGCAGCCTTCATCGCGGCGTTCGTCTGGGCGACCTATTCGGTGCTGTCGCGCCGGTTGAAAGCAGTGCCGACCGATGCGGTCGCGGGCTTCTGTCTTGCCACGGCCATATTGGCCGCGCTGATGCACGGCCTGCTTGAAACTACGGTCTGGCCGGAGACGGGCTTGCAATGGCTCTCGGTCATCGCGCTCGGCATCGGCCCGGTCGGTGCCGCCTTCTACGCCTGGGACATCGGCATGAAGCGCGGCGACATCCGCGTGCTCGGCGCGGCCTCCTATGCGACGCCGCTGCTCTCGACAGGATTCCTCATCGCTGCCGGCTTCGCCAAGGCCAGCGCCAACATCGCCCTTGCTGCGATCCTCATTGCCGGGGGCGGCCTGATCGCGGCCAAGGACATGGTGCTGCGGAAGCGCTGATTGGAAGCTACGGCTCCCAGCTGGGCGGCGCGAGCTCGAAGCCCGCGAACTCGAAAGCGGGCGCCACGGTGCAGCCGACCAGCGTCCACTCGCCTGTGGTTTCCGCCATCTGCCAGGCCAGCGCAGGCACGATCGCCTGCGGCCGCTCACCGCCGATCAGGTCGGTGCCGAGCCGCACCTCGTGCTGCGAGCAGCCGTCATGGGCAATGCGCAGCGTCAAGGGGCTGCCGGCGTAATAGTGCCACGTCTCCACTGCATCGACGCGATGCCAATGCGAACGCTCGCCGCGCGCGAGCAGGAAGTAGATCAGAGTCGAGCGCGAACGCCCGTTGGCGTCCGTGCTCTGGTCGCGAAACGTCTCGCGATAATGTCCGCCTTCGGGATGCGGGCGGAGCTCGAGGCGTGCGATGATCTCGGCTGCGGTCGGCATCGATCCTCGTCGGGATGTGTGCTTCAGGACTTGTTCTTGCGCTCGCGCAGCTCGCCGAACACCGCAGCGGGATCCGCGCCCTTCATGTGCAGCTTGGCCGCGACCGCCGGTTCGTCGGCGCGCAGGAAGACGTTGGCGCGCTTCTCCTCACCGAGCAGGGAAGGAATGGTCGGCTGGTTCTCGGCGCGGAGCTTCGTCACCTCCGCAGCGCGCGCCTGCAGTGCCGCGTTGTCGGGCTCGATGGTGAGCGCGAACTTGACGTTGGAGGCCGTGTATTCGTGGCCGCAATAGAGCTTGAAGTCGTCGGGCAGGGCGCGCAGCTTCAGCAGCGAATCCCACATCATCGGATAGGTGCCCTCGAACACGCGTCCGCAGCCGATCGAGAACAGCGTGTCGGCGGCGAACACCGTCTTCTCGTTGTCGAACACGTAGGAGATGTGGTCGAGCGTATGGCCGGGCGTCTCGACGACACGCGCCAGCAGATTGCCGATCTTGACCACGTCGGCATTGGCGACGCGCAAGTCGACATTTGCGATCTTCGTGGTCTTGTCGTGCGGCGCGACGACGCGGCAATTGTATTTCTGCTTGAGCTCGGCGACCCCGCCGACATGATCGCCATGATGATGGGTGATCAGGATGTCGGTGAGCTGCCAGCCCTCGCGCTCCAGGGCCTTGAGGATCGGGCCGGCCTCCGGCGCGTCGATCGAGGCCGTCGCTTTGGTTTCCACATCGTGGATCAGATAACCGAAATTGTCATTTAAACAGGTGAAAGTACGAATTTCGGCGGCCATGTCATCTCCATCGCGCTCAGCCCCGTCCGACAAATATGGCGTTAACGTTGCGCAGGCAATGCAATATTCCGCGCGCAGCGGCGCCCTCGCGCATGTTACATTGCTGTCATGACCATCGACGTCGTCGACCTCCGCGAGTTCTATTCCCGCCGCCTCGGCATCGTGGCGCGGCAAATGATCAATCGCGGCATCAGGCAGCGCTGGCCCAACGCCGAGGGCCAGCGGGTGCTCGGCATCGGCTATCCCACACCCTATCTGGGGTTGTTCCGCGAGGACGCCGAGCGCTGCCTGGCCTTCATGCCGGCGGCCCAGGGTGTCCTGAAATGGCCGACGGGACGGCCGGCGCTGGCCTCGCTGGTGGACGAATTCTCACTGCCGCTCCCCGAGGCGGCGGTCGACCGCATTCTCCTGGTGCACGCGGTGGAGATGTCGGACGATCCGGCCGCGCTGCTGCGCGAGGTGTGGCGCGTGCTGTCGCCGTCCGGACGCGTCATCGCGGTGATTCCGAACCGGCGCGGGGTGTGGACCCGAACCGACAGCACGCCGTTCGGTCACGGCCGGCCCTATTCGCGCTCGCAGATCACCGAGCTGTTCCGCCAGACCTGGTTCACGCCGACCGCCTGGGGCGAGGCGCTGTTCATGCCGCCCTACGCCGGCGGCTGGGTGCTGAAATCGGCCCAGATGTGGGAGCGCGCCGGCGCCGCGCTGTCGCTGCCCTTTGCCGGCGTCCACATCGTGGAGGCGACCAAGCAGGTCTACCGCGCGATCCCCGCCAAGCGCGAGCGGGCGCGGCTGATTCCCTCGCTCGCCAAGCCCGTGCTGGTGCCGTCCTCGACGACGGTGACGCGCGGCTAAAGCGCGATGCGATTAGGGTGAATCGTCATCGCGCTTTAGGTTATTGTTTGAGCATGATCTTTTCGGAAAACCGCTGCACACTTTTCCGGATCATGCTCTAGCAGCCTCGCGGCTCTGGCCGATTCAGCGGACCGACATCCTCAAAAACAAATCGTCCCGGCGAGGCCGGGACGATTCAAGTCGGAAAGTCAGAAAAGCTTACTCGCCCGAGGCGACTTCGTCGCTGGAAGCGACTGGAGCGGCCTCACGCTCCGGGCGCGGGCCATGCGGCCGGCGCCGCCGGCGCGGATAGCGCTCGCCGCCACCGCCGCCCTCGAAGCCGCCCTGACCGCCGTTCACCTGCGGCTGCGCGCCGGTGATGAAGGAGGGCAGACGGTCGACGCCGCCGGCATCGGCGATGACGGGCTGCGGCTGGTTGGCGGGTTGCGGCTGCGGCTGATATTGCGGCTGCGAACGGTGATCGCGTTCGCGGTGCTCGCGCGGCTGCTGGTTGTCACGCTGATAGGGCTGATTGTCGCGCGGCTGGTGATCACGCTGGTGATGATCGCGCTGGCCGTCGCGGTCGCGCATGAACGGCTGCTGCTGAGGCTGCGGGACGAAGCCGGGCTCCTGGCCGAAGGCCGAGAAATTCTCGCCGTCGTCGTCGCCGTCCTCGCTGCTGGCGACGGGCTCATCGCCGCGCGGCTGCTGGTTCTGACGGAACTGCTCCTGGGCCGCCGCGATCAGGCGGAAATAATGCTCGGCGTGCTGGTAGTAGTTCTCGGCTGCAACGGGATCGCCGGAGGAGCGCGCGTCACGCGCAAGCTGGAGATACTTTTCGGCGATGTGCGAAGCGGTTCCGCGAATCTTGATGTCGGGTCCATTGGACTCGTAGACCCGGGTCATCGGGTTCTGGCCGCGCCGGTTGTTGTTGTTATTGTTGTTGCGGTTGCGCATCCGCTGCTTGTTTTGACCGTTTCTCATGTCCTGCCTTTAATTCCAGCCCTAAAGGTTGCACGCATTACTGATTGCTAGGAGTGACCTGGTGACAGCGGTTCACACGACTCGCGCGCACCGCACGCCAGCGGATCCAACCCTGCCGATGTTCGTCGACCGTCGCGTTCAACAAAGACGCGTTCCCCACCCGCCAGCATTCATCGCCAGCGAACCCATTCATTTCGCCTGCCGAAACAAGCCCAGCTTTCTTGCGTTAGTCTTCAGGCGCAATATCAGGCTTTCGTTCACGTTGCGGTCGGAGAGCAGCGCGGCTCACTGGCCAATCGCGCTCAACAGGACCTGCGGCTTGGAACCTGTAAATCAGTAAAGCTCTCGCCCGAGAGCCCGGCTTTCACCCGTAGGTCTACGGGGCCGACACCGATGTGTTGACCGGAACGTAGTCGTTCCCACGGGATATTCCAAGAGCTTTTTGCGGGCCAATCCGGCTTTTATGGGGGCATTTTTCGGGCCGATACGGCCCGCGGAATGCCCGCCAGGTCTGCCTTGGGTGGCCTGTCCAATGACAACGCGGCGGCCCTCATCAAGGTTTCAATATTTTGGGCCTGACCCTGTCCGGCCTCGACGACCAGGGCGCCGCCGGGGGCGAGGCGCTCGCTCGCCTGCGGGATCAGGGTGCGGTAGGCATCATATCCGTCGTTGCCGCCGTCGAGCGCCAAATGCGGGTCGTGCTCGCGCACCTCGACGCTCAATTTCGGAATTTCAGCCGAGGGAATATAGGGCGGGTTCGAGACGATGAGGTCGAACGGGCCACGGAGCGCGGTGGCGTAGGAGCAGGCGACGAAGCCGGCACGGCCGGCGAGGCCGAGCGCGGCGGCATTGTCCCTGGCGGTTATGAGCGCGTTCTGGCTGAGGTCGGTACCGACGCCGAACGCATCCGGAATTTCGTGCAGCAGCGCGAGCAGGATCGCGCCGGAGCCGGTGCCGACGTCGGCGATACGCGGCGGGTGAGAGGCCTGTCGTTCGCGAAGAATTTCGAGCGCAAGCTCGACCACGGTCTCGGTATCGGGGCGCGGCACCAGGGTCGCCTCCGACAGGCGGAACGGCAGGCCCCAGAATTCGCGCGTCCCGAGAATGCGCGCCACCGGCTCGCCGGCGATGCGGCGCTGCGTATGTTGCGCGAGCCGCGATGCTTCGGCCGCGGTGAGGGGACGGGCCGCCTGCGCAATCAGGCCGGTGAGGTCGAGGCCGAGTGCCGCACTGATCAGGATGCGTGCGTCGAACTCGGCTTCGTCGAGCCCTGCCGATCTCAGTTGCGCAGCCAGCGCGCGCCGCGCGCTCTCGATGGATTGCCCGGTGAAGAGGTTGCTCACGCCTCAGGCCGCCGCGCCTTGCGCAGCGAGCTGTGCGGCCTGGTGCTCCGTCGTCAGTGCGTCGATCAATTCGCCGAGCGCTTCACCCGCGATCACCTGGGGCAGCTTGTAGAGCGTGAGGTTGATGCGATGATCGGTGACGCGCCCTTGCGGAAAATTGTAGGTGCGGATGCGCTCGGAGCGATCGCCGGAGCCGACCTTCTCCTTGCGCTCGGCCGAGCGCGCCGCCTCGACGCGTTGCCGCTCGGCGTCATAGATGCGCGAGCGGAGGATGTTCATGGCGGAGGCGCGGTTCTTGTGCTGCGAACGGCTGTCCTGCATCATCACCACGATGCCGGTCGGGATGTGGGTGATGCGGATCGCCGATTCGGTCTTGTTGACGTGCTGGCCACCAGCGCCCCCTGCGCGCATGGTCTCGATGCGCAGGTCGTCGTTCTTGATGTCGACGTCGACGTCCTCGACCTCGGGCAGCACGGCGACCGTTGCCGCCGAGGTGTGGATGCGTCCCTGTGTCTCGGTGTCGGGGACGCGCTGCACGCGGTGCACGCCGGATTCGAATTTCAGCTTCGAGAATGCGCCGCGGCCCTGGATCTCGGCGATGATTTCCTTGTAGCCGCCGACCGTGCCTTCGCTGGCGGAGATCACCTCGACCTTCCAGCCCTGCAAGCTGGCGAAGCGCTCGTACATCCGGAACAGGTCGCCGGCGAACAGCGAGGCCTCGTCGCCGCCGGTGCCGGCGCGGATTTCCAGCATGACGTTGCGATCGTCCATGGCGTCCTTGGGCAGGAGCGCGACGCGGATCTTCTGGACCAGTTCCTCGATTTTCGGCGCGAGCTCGTCGCGTTCGGCTTCGGCCATGCTCCGCATCTCGGCATCGGTGGCGGGATCGGCGATCAGCGCCTCGGTGTCGGCGAGCTCCTTGACGGCGGAGCGATAGGCCTTCACCGCCTCGATCAGCGGCGTGAGCTCGGCGAGCTCGCGCGTGATCTGCACGTAGCGCTCGGAGGCGAGCTGCCCGAGCGATTCGGCCTCGAGCGAGGCGTGATGCGCGAGCAGGACGTCCAGTTTGGCTTCGGGAAGTGACGACATCGGTTCAGTCTCAAAGGGCGGAAGGGGGCGAGGGCGGCGGGAAAGCGGGCGATCGGCCCGCTACAACGCAAGGCCCTCGGCCTCGGCAAATTCCGTCAGCTTCTGCCGGATCGAGACGCTGCCCGCGGGTGCATCCAGCAGAGGGCCCAGCATCGCTTCGGCCTTCTTGGCGTCGAGGTCGAGCACCATCGCCTTGACCGGGCCGAGTGCGGTGGCCGAGAGCGAGAGCGAGCGGTAGCCCAGCGCAATGAGCGCCAGCGCGCCGATCGGCTTCGAGGCCATCTCGCCGCAGAGCGAGAGCGATTTCTGCGCAGCGTGGGCCTGGCGTGCGATGTCGCGCAGCGCTCGCAGGATCGGCGCCGACATGGTGTCGAAGCGCTCGGACACCTTGGCATTGCCGCGGTCGACCGCGAACAGGAACTGGAACAGGTCGTTGGAGCCGACCGAGATGAAGTCGACTTTCTTCAGGAGTTCGTCGAGCTGGTAGAGCAGCGCGGGCACCTCGACCATGGTGCCGATGTCGATTCGCTCAGGCAGCGTGTGGCCGTGCTGGCGCAGATATGTCAGCTCGCGCTCGACCAGCGCCTTGGCCGAGTCGAATTCGGCGACCTCCGAGATCATCGGGAACATGATGCGCAGCGCGCGGCCGCCGCCGGCCCGCAGCAGCGCGCGGATCTGGCCGCGCAACAGGCCGGGACGATCGAGCCCAAGCCGGATCGCGCGCCAGCCGAGCGCGGGATTTTCCTCGATCACCGCTTCCATATAGGGCAGCGCCTTGTCGCCGCCGATATCGAGCGTGCGGAAGGTGACGGGCTTAGGTCCGGCGGCATCCAGCACGGTGCGATAGAGCGCGAGCTGGTCGCTGGTGCGCGGCAGGCTCTGGCCCACCATGAATTGCAGCTCGGTGCGGAACAGGCCGATGCCGGCGCTCCCGGTGTCCTCGATATGCGGCAGGTCGATGGCAAGACCTGCGTTGATCATCAGCTCGACCTTCTGGCCGTCCCGGGTGACGCAGGGCCGGTCGCGCAGCGCCAGATACTGTGCCTGGCGGCGGGCGCGGAAGCGCACGCGCTCGGCGAAGGCGGCTTCGATCTCCTGCGACGGGCGCACATAGATCGAGCCGGACGTGCCGTCGACGATGATGGCATCGCCGGGATCGGCGATGCCGGGCGCGTTCGGCACCTCGCCGACCGCAGGGATGCCCAGCGCCCGCGCCACGATCGAAACGTGCGAATTGGCGGTGCCTTCCTCCAGCACGATGCCGCGCAGGCGCTTGCGGTCGTAGTCCAGCAGCGCCGCCGGACCCATCGCGCGGGCGATGACGATGGCGTTGTCGGGCAATTGTTCGCGCGAGGGTGCGTGATCCTGGCCGACCAGCTGCCGCATCAGGCGGTAGCCCAGGTCTTCCAGATCGTGCAGGCGGTCGCGCAAATAGGGGTCGGTCGAGCGCAGCATGCGCGCGCGGGTGTCGGACTGCACGCGCTCGACCGCCGCTTCCGCGGTCAGGCCGGTCGCGACCGCCTCGTGCAGCTTGTGCGACCAGCCCTGGTCGTTGGCGAACATGCGGTAGGCTTCCAGCACCTCGCGATGCTCGCCGCCTTCGGCGACGTCGCCGCGCTCCAGCATGCGGTCGAGATCGGCACGCAGCTTGGCGAGCGCGGTATCGAGCCGCTTGATTTCCTTCGGCAGGTCCTCGGCGATGTAGTCCTTGATGACGACGCGCGGCTCGTGCAGCACGACATGGCCGAGCGCAATGCCCTCCGACAGGATGGCGCCGACTTTCTGCGCCGAATGGCGCGCCGCCGGTTCCTGGCCCGGCTGGGCCAGCGCGGACAATTCGCCCGAGGCGATCAGCTCGGCCAGCACCATCGCGGTGGTTTGGAGCGCCTCGAGCTCCTCCTCGACGTAATTGCGCTTGGCGCGGTTCTGCACCACCAGCACGCCGAGCGTGTTACCGGCGCGCAGGATCGGCACGCCGAGGAAGGAGTGATAGATTTCTTCACCGGTCTCGGGGCGGAACGAGAAGGCCGGGTGGCTCTGCGCATCGCTCAGATTGAGCGGCGTCGCCTCGCTGGCGACGAGGCCGACCAGGCCCTCATGGGCGCTGAGCACGGTGTGGTGCACCGCCTCGCGGTTCAGACCTTCGGTGGCGTAGAGCTCGAGCGTGTTGTCGATTCGCAGCACGTAGACCGAGCACACTTCGGCCACCATGTTGGCGGCGATCAGCACCACGATCTTGTCCAGCCGCTCCTGGGCCGAGACCTGCTCCGCCATGGTCTCGCGGAGCCGTCTCAACAAGACGCGGGGACCTCCCGACGCGCTCCGCATGAACCGTCAATCTCCTCCGTCTGCCGGGCCCGGCGGTATCGGCCGGCGGCTGGACCAAAATTCCAGAAAAACAATCAAATTGTTTGTCCGGCGCAGGCACAAGCCCAAAATCCACGGGAAATTTAGCGCTTGTACCGAATCAGCGCCGCCTGAACTGGGACACAGTCTGCGGCAGCCCACCCTGTCCGCCGTATAGCGAATTGAGGCTTGTTTTGCCAAGCAAAACGCCTGCCAAACGCGAAGGTGTGTATACCTTCGCGTTTGCTGCGACCGCTAAGAGAAAATTAGCCTAAGCTTGGTCCGGAAAAGTGCGAAGCGGTTTTCCGGAAAGACCATGCTCAAACGGCAATCTGAAGCGCGACGAGGGTCGCGCTTCAGGCTTGGTCGAGGCCGTAGAGCGTGTGCAGGGTGCGCACCGCAAGCTCGGTATAGGCGGTATCGATCAAAACCGAGAATTTGATCTCGGAGGTTGTAATGGCCCGGATGTTGATGTTCCGTCGGGCGAGAGCCGAGAACGCCTGGGCGGCGACGCCGGCATGGCTGCGCATGCCGCTGCCGATTACCGAGATCTTGGCGACGTCGGTGGCGGTATCGAGCCGCGCATAGCCGATCTTGGCCTTGGCGGCGGTAATCGTGTCCTTGGCACGGGTGAAGTCCGCGGCCGGCACGGTGAAGGTGAGGTCGGTGGTTTTGCCGTCCTCGGAAACATTCTGCACGATCATGTCGACGTTGATGTTGGCATCGGCCAGCGGGCCGAAAATCGAGGCCGCAACGCCGGGCTTATCCTCGATCTGGCGCACCGAGATCTGAGCCTCGTCCTTGGAGAAGGCGATGCCGGTGACGACGTGGTTTTCCATGATCTCCTCCTCGCCGCAGATCAGGGTGCCGGGCGGCTGGTTGGCATGCGGGTCGATATCCTCGGGCTTGTCGAAGCTCGAGCGGACGAAGATCGGCATGTTGTGGACCATGCCGAGTTCCACCGAGCGGACCTGGAGCACTTTGGCGCCCTGCGAGGCCAGTTCCAGCATGTCCTCGAACGCGATCTTGTCGAGCCTCTTGGCCTTCGACACGATTCGCGGGTCGGTGGTGTAGACGCCGTCGACGTCGGTGTAGATGTCGCAGCGGTCGGCCTTGACGGCAGCGGCAATCGCCACGGCCGAGGTGTCGGAGCCGCCGCGGCCGAGCGTGGTGATGCGACCCGTCTCGGGGTTGATGCCCTGGAAGCCGGCGATGACCGCAACCTCCTTGCGCTCCCTGAAGCGCTTGATGATCTCGCCGCCGTCGATGTCCTCGATCCGGGCCGAGGCATGGGCGTCGCTGGTCTTGATCGGGATCTGCCAACCCTGCCAGGAGCGGGCCTGGATGCCCATGCCCTGGAGCACGATGGCAAGAAGACCGGACGTCACCTGTTCGCCCGAGGCGACCACGGCGTCATATTCGCGCGCGTCGTGCATCGGTGAGGCCTCGGTGCACCAGGCGACCAGCTCGTTGGTCTTGCCGGCCATCGCCGAGACGACCACGGCCACTTCGTGGCCGGCATCGACCTCACGCTTCACATGGCGTGCGACGTTGCGGATACGTTCGATGTTGGCGACGGACGTGCCGCCGAATTTCATCACGAGGCGGCTCATGACGACGCGTGCATTCCTTCATAAGGATCAGTATGGTGGCCCGCACTGGACGGGTGCCTCGCGGACACCGACCGCGCGTATACAGAGCGACGGGGCCGGGGGGGCCGGGGCGGGGTAGTGGGTTAACCGAGATCATGGCGCGTTACATCGACGAGATCCTGCAGCCCGGCGAGCGGGTGCTGTATTCGACCAATGCGCACTGGATCTTCTACGTTCCGGCCATCGTGGCCTGGATCGCGGCGCTGGCCCTGCTCATCCTGTCGCGACAGGCGACCGTCGACTGGCTCGTTCTGCTTTGCCTCGCAGCCGCAGCTCTCGCGGCGCTGGCGGGCCTGTATTGGACCGTGAAGGGCTGGTTCCATCGCTTCACCACCGAGACCGACGTCACCAATCTCAGGGTCGTGCACAAGACCGGCTTCATCAAGCGCCGAACCTTCGAGATGGCGCTGGACAAGGTCGAGAGCGTCGACGTCGACCAGACCATTCTTGGACGTATTCTCAACTACGGCGACGTGACGATTCGCGGCGTCGGCGAGGGGATCGAGACGATCAAGACCATCGCCTCGCCGCTCGCTTTCCGTAGTTCGATCACCACGCGGTAGGACCGCGCCCAACCATGAGCATGCAGCAAAATACTTCCCTCTCCACCCAGCCGGGCTCGACCGTCGACGCCACCGAGATCGCGAAATTCTCAAAGCTCTCGGCGGAGTGGTGGGACCCGAAGGGCAAGATGGCGCCGCTGCACCGGATCAACCCGCTGCGGCTCGGCTATATCCGCGACGCCGCCTGCCGCAAGTTCGAGCGTAATGTACGAAGCCTGAACTGCCTGGCCGGCCTGCGCGTGCTCGACATCGGCTGCGGCGCCGGCCTGCTCTGCGAGCCGCTGTCGCGCCTCGGAGCGCAGGTCATCGGCATCGATCCCTCCGCGAGCAACATCGCGGCGGCGAAGCTGCATGCCGACAAGAGCCATCTGGCGATCGACTATCGCTGCACCACGGTTGAGGAGATCGACCCGCGCGAGCGCTTCGACATCGTGCTGGCGATGGAAGTGGTCGAGCACGTCACCGACGTCGGCGTCTTCCTGAAGCGTTGCGCCGCGATGCTGAAGCCGAACGGCCTGATGGTGGTCTCGACGCTGAACCGCAACTGGAAGAGTTTTGCGCTCGCCATCGTCGGCGCCGAATACGTGCTGCGCTGGCTGCCGCGTGGCACGCATGAGTGGAACAAGTTCGTCACGCCGGACGAACTGACGAAATACCTGCTCGACAACCGCCTCGTCATCACCGAGCAGACCGGCGTCGTCTACTCGCCCTTCGCCGACAAATGGTCTCTGTCGTCCGACATGGACGTGAACTACATGGTGGTCGCTGAAGCGATGGTGTGAGGCTATCGGTCGGCGCGAGCATCGCTCCTATGACGTGGGCGTGATTGACCTGCTTGAGCGCAAGCGGCAGGTTGACTGTCTCTTCCTCGCGCCCGCCATCCCATGTTCACCATCGCCAGCCTCTGGATTCCCTTCACCATCATTGCCGCGCTCGGGCAGGTCGCGCGCAATGCGATGCAGCGGTCGTTGACCAAGCCGCTGGGGACCTGGGGCGCGACCAATATCCGCTTCCTGTTCGGCTTTCCGTTCTCGCTGCTGTTCTTGGGGTTGGTGCTGCTCGCGACTGGCGATCATCTGAGCGCGCCGCCGACCGTGTTCTGGCCGTGGCTGCTATTGGGCGCGCTCAGCCAGATCGTCGCCACCGGCCTGATGCTGCTCGCGATGAACGACCGCTCCTTCGTCGTGACGACGGCCTACCTGAAGACCGAGGCGATCCAGACCGCGATCTTCGGCTTCGTCTTCCTCGGCGAC
This sequence comes from Bradyrhizobium sp. WBAH42, assembly GCF_024585265.1. Lineage (NCBI taxonomy): Bacteria > Pseudomonadati > Pseudomonadota > Alphaproteobacteria > Hyphomicrobiales > Nitrobacteraceae > Bradyrhizobium > Bradyrhizobium sp. WBAH42. The sequence continues at coordinate 491,439 of NZ_CP036533.1, read as the reverse complement.
CACCTGACCTGGCTGAAGGTGCTGGCGATCGTGATCGCCACCATCGGCGTCGTCATCACCGCGCTCCGCCCCGGCGGCGAGAAGAGCTTTGCCGAGCTGAAGCCGACCATCACCGGCCTCGTTGCCGCGGCGGCCTTCGCGCTCTCCGCAGTCGGCTTTCGCGGCGCCATCATCAATGTGCCGGATGTCTCCTTCGTGACCGCGGCGTCGATCACGCTGGTGCTCGGCCTGTTCGTGCAGACGCTGGTGCTGACGATCTATCTGCTCTGGCGCGCTCCAAAAGTGCTGCAGGCGATCCTCGGCCTGTGGAAGCCGTCGATGCTCGCGGGCTTCACGGGTGCCCTCGCCTCGCAATTCTGGTTCCTGGCATTCGCGCTGACGGCGGCCGCCAATGTCCGCACACTCGCTTTGGTCGAGGTGCTGTTCGCGCAAGCCGTCGCCTACTACTCGTTCAAGCAGCCGATCGCGCGGCGCGAGATTCTTGGCATCGCGCTGATCGTGATCGGCGTGGCGGTGCTGGTGGGGGCCTAATTCCGGTCTTCCGGCAGGGTCGGCAGCGGCGACACCTCGATGCCTTCCTCGATCAGCGACTTCGCTTCTTCGGGCGATGCCTCGCCGTAGATCGGGCGGTGCTCCTTGTCGCCGTAATGCATGGCCCGGGCTTCGTTCGCAAAACGCTCGCCGACATTGTCGGCGTTCTTGACGATGTGATCGCGCAGCTCCTTGAGCTTGGCGCGCAGCTCGCGCTCCTGCGCCATCAGCAACGAGGTCGGCCCTGACGGCGCAGCCTCTGGCGTGGTCGCAGCCACGGGCTCCGGCGGCGGCGTGGCGCGCCCGCGCCCCTTCTTGCTGACGATGCGCGGCGCCATGATGGCCTTGCCGACCTTGGCTGAGCCGCAGATCGGGCAGGTCACGAGCTTCCGCCTCACCTGCGAATCATAGGCCGACGAGCTCTGGAACCAGCTCTCGAAGTCATGGTCGCGGTCGCAGCGTAGCGCGTAGCGGATCATGCCGATCCCCGCACGAGGTGCAAATGGTCCGGCCCCGCCTTGGGATCGGAGACGCCGAAGCGGCGGCCGTGCTGGAGCGAGGGAATCGCCCGGCGCGCGGTCTCGACCTTGGCCGGGTCGATCTTGGCCATGATGATGCCCGGCTCGACGTCGCCCTCGGCGAGGATCTCGCCCCAGGGGTCGATGATCAGGGAGTGGCCATAGGTCTCGCGCTTGTTCTCGTGCAGGCCTGCCTGCGCCGCGGCAAAGATGAAGCAGCCGGTCTCGATCGCGCGGGCACGCAGCAGCACGTGCCAATGCGCTTCCCCGGTCTTGCGGGTGAAGGCCGACGGCACGGTGATGAAATAGGCGCCGCTTTCGGCCAGCGCGCGGTACAGCGCAGGGAAGCGCACGTCGTAGCAGATCGTCAAGCCGACGCGGCCCCAGGGCAGATCTGAGATCACCGCGGTCTCGCCCGGCTGGTAATTGGCGGATTCGCGATAGCTCTCGCCGTCCGGCAGCTCGATGTCGAACATGTGGATCTTGTCGTAGCTCGCGAGCACGTTGCCCTCGGGCCCGATCAGGAAGGAGCGGTTGACCGCCTTCTCCGGCGAAAAGCGCAGCGCCAGCGAGCCGACATGGAGGTGAATTTTCAGCTCCGCCGCGAGCGCCCGGTAGGCCCTTAGCGAGGTGTCGTCCTCTTCGCTCTGGAGATGCTCGAACAGCGCCTTGCGGTTCAGCTGCATCATGTTGCTGACTTCGGGCGTCTGCACGTAATCGGCGCCATTGGCCGCAGCCTGCCGGATCAGCTTCGTGGCCTGTTCGAGGCTCGGCCCGGGCATCAGGCCGGTGCGCATCTGCACCATGGCGGCCGTGAACGTGCGGTTCTCGCTCATGACGTAGCCTTCACGCTTTCGAGCATGCCATCGAGCTTGCCTTCGCGATCGAGCGCATAGAGGTCGTCGCAGCCGCCGACATGGGTGCCGCCGATCCAGATCTGCGGGAATGTCGAACCTTGGCCGGCGCGGCCGTACATTTCCTGGCGCCAGGACGGGTTCTTGGCGACGTCGAATTCGGTGAAGGTCGCCTTCTTGCGGGTCAGCAGCGACTTGGCGGCGGAACAATAGCCGCAGCCCGGCCGGGTGTAGATCTCGACAGCAGCAGTCATTTCGTCTGGCGCTCTCATGTCATGAATTCGTTGAATTATATGGGACGGGGGCCGCTCTCGACAACCCGGGCAAAGACCAGCACGTCGACCTGGGCCGCCTTGGCGCGGAGCAGGGCTCGCGCGCAGGCATCGAGCGTCGCCCCTGACGTCAGGACATCGTCGATCAGGACAACGCGGCGGCCCTGGACCTCGGCCTGCCGGTCGGGAGATACCTGGAATGCGCCCTGCACATTGGTGGCGCGCTGGGCCCGCGACAGGCCGATCTGCTGCTCGGTGACACGCACCCGCCGCAGCACGTCGCCTGCTACCTTGACCCCGCTCTGCCGCTCGATCACACGGGCGAGGGCTCCGGACTGATTGTAGCGGCGCCGCCAGGCCCGCCGCCAATGCAGGGGCACGGGCACCAGCATGTCGGCGCCGGTCAGCAACTCGCGGCCCGCGCGCGCCATCCAGCGGCCCATGGCAGGCGCCAGATCGGTGCGGTCCTGGTATTTCAGCGCATGGACAAGCGAGCGCGCGACGTCGTCATAGCGCACCGCCGCGCGCGCCCGCTGGTAGGCCGGCGGGCTCGCGATCGCCTCCATCGACAGCATGTCGGGGCCGGGGTCATAGACGAAGGGGATGCCGAGCCGCGGGCAATAGGGCCGTTCGATGAACGACAGCCGCGCCCAGCACGAAGCGCAAACGCCTTCGCCCTCGACCGGCTCGTGGCAGGATACGCACTGTGTTGGCAGCGCGATGTCGAGCGCCAGCCGCGCCGCCCGCGCCAGCACGTGGCGGCCGGCCGTCCACGCGGCTCGAAGCGGTGCGACGATGGAACGGGAAGGGACGGTGTTAGCTTCCATGTGGGGAGGCTAGCGTTGTACGCAGCGGATTGCCAGAACCGTGGAGATCGGCGTAACCAGCGGCATGGCCCAACCCCCTCAAACCCCGCCTGCTTTGTTCGATCGCGCCTTGCTGCACGCGCGGCAGCGGCGTGCGCAGGCGCAGGGTCTCGTGAGCTTCCTGCTCGATCGCGTTGCCGAGGACATGTCAGACCGGTTGGCGGCGGTGATGCGGGAGTTTCACGCTCCCGCCGACCTCTGGACGCCCGGCGCGGGCCTGGTGGCGTTGCGCACGCGGCTTCCTTCCATCGAGCACATCGCGCTCGACGCGGCCGGCGCGGAGAAGCTTCCCTTCGCGCCGGAAAGCCTGGACCTCCTCGTCTCGGCGCTGGCGCTGCAATTCGTCAACGACCTGCCGGGCGTGCTGGCGCAGATCCGGCGGGCGCTGAAGCCGGACGGCCTGCTGCTTGCCGCGATGATCGGCGGCGACAGCCTCACCGAGCTGCGGCAGGCCTTTGCGGCGGCGGAAGCCGAATGCGAGGGCGGCGTGTCGCCGCGTGTCGCACCGTTTGCGGACCTCCGCGATATCGGCGCGCTGCTGCAGCGCGCGGGCTTTGCCTTGCCGGTGACTGACGTCGATCGTGTCGTGGTGCGCTATGGCAATGCGTTCGCCTTGATGCAGGATCTCCGCCGCATGGGCGCGGCCAATGTGCTGATCGAGCGGCGCCGCACACCTAGCAGGCGCGCGACGCTGCTGCGGATGGCCGAGATTTACACCGAGCGCTTTGCCGATGCCGACGGCCGCATCCGCGCGACGTTCGACATCATCTGGCTCTCTGGCTGGGCGCCGCATGCGAGCCAGCAACAGCCGCTCAAGCCGGGGTCGGCGAAAGCGAGCCTGGCGGAGGCGGTGAAGAAGGCCGGGAAGGAGTGATGTATGTCCCGGACGCGCTGCAGCGTTCTAACGCTGCTGCGCAGAGCCAGGACCCGGTCTGCGGCCTGGGGCCCCCGGCTCTGCAGCGCTTCGCGCTGCGTCCGGGGTACAGTGCAATCACATCAGCAAATCGATCAGATGCGGGATCAGCGGAATATCCGCCGGCGGCATCGGGTAGTCGCGCAGCTTGTTGGCGCGGACCCAGGCAAGGTTCTGGCCTTCGCGTGCGGTGACCATTCCCTCCCAACGCCGGCAGATGTAGAGCGGCATCAGGAGATGGAAGGTCTCATAAGCGTAGCTGGCGAAGGTCAACGGCGCGAGGCACGGCTCGGCGACTTCGATGCCGAGCTCCTCATGCAGCTCGCGGATCAGGCTCTGCTCCGGCCGCTCGCCCGGTTCGCACTTGCCGCCGGGGAATTCCCAAAGGCCCGCCAGCGCCTTGCCTTCGGGGCGCTGCGCGATCAGGACGCGTTTGTCGGCGTCGACGAGCGCGCAGGCCACCACCAGTGTCAGTTTGAGATCGGCCATGCGTGGTCGTCGCTCGCTGATGATCGTCCGCAACGGTTTGTTAACCTCGTTGCGGTCCATGTTTCGAAGGTCTCCATAAGTCATATTTAATCCACGGTTCCTAGTGTGGGAACGCTTAAACCACACCAGGTCCGACCCATGCGCACTGCGCTTTCCGTTCTCTTCCGCCGGTTCGTCCACGACCGGCGCGGCAATATCGCGGTGATTTTCGCTCTCGCCTGCGTTCCCGTGATCAGTGCGATCGGCTGCGCCATCGATTATTCGCGCGCGACGCTGACCCGGTCCAAGCTTCAGGCTGCCGCCGATGCGGCCAGTGTCGGCTCGATCGCCAAGGCCTCGCCCGGCTTCAAGGCCGCCGGCAACATGACTGCGGACGGCTCCATTTCGGTCGGCGTTACGGACGCCCAGAACATCTTCGATGCCAATCGCGCCAATCTGACCGGCTACACGCTGACGGGCCTCACGCCGACCGTGGTCAAGTCCGGCTCGACCGTCACTGCGACGGTTTCGTTCACCGCAACTATGAACACCATGTTTCTCGGCGTGATCGGCAAGTCCGCGATGACCTTGAGTGGCACGTCGAAGGCGACGGCCAGCATGCCGCTCTATATCGATTTCTATCTGCTGCTGGACAATTCTCCGTCGATGGGTGTCGGCGCGACGCCGAGCGACGTGCAGAAGATGGTCAACAACACGTCCGATAAGTGCGCTTTCGCCTGCCACGACCTCAACGACAAGAACAATTATTACGACCTAGCCAAGAAGCTTGGCGTGACCACCCGGATCGACGTACTTCGGAGCGCCACGCAGTCCTTGATGGATACGGCAAACGCCACTCAGACCTATTCAAACCAGTTCAGAATGGCGATCTATGATTTCGGCGGCTCTGCAAGCTCGCTCGGTCTGCGCAGTCTGTATTCGTTGTCGTCCTCTCTCTCCAGCGCCAAAACGGCGGCCGGCAACATCGACTTGATGTCGGTGAACGGCCAGAACGAGAATAACGATCAGGATACCCCATTCACCGCGGTCTTTCCTGCGATCAACGGCCAGATCAGCTCCCCCGGAAGCGGCACCTCGTCCAGTCCGCTCAAATACCTGTTCTTCGTGTCTGATGGCGTCGCCGACGAGAGTAACACCGGGTGCCTGAAACCGCTCTCGGGCAGCACGCGCTGCCAGTCACCGCTCAACCCTGCGCTTTGCAAGACGATGAAGGATCGCGGCATCAAGATCGCTGTGTTGTACACGACCTATCTCGCGCTGCCGACCAACTCCTGGTACATGAAATGGATCGACCCGTTCAATGCCGGCCCCTATGGCCCGTCGCCGAACAGCCAGATCGCACAGAACATGGAGAGCTGCGCTTCGCCGGGCCTGTATTTTGAGGTCAGCCCGACGCAGGGCATCTCGGACGCCATGAACGCGCTGTTCAAGAAGGCGGTTGCCGACGCAAGGATCTCGGGGTGATTGCTTGGACGCATTCCGGGTTCTCGCTTCGCGAGCCCCGGAATGACACCGTGAGGCCCTACGACCTGTAATCCCCGTTGATCGCCACATATTCCTTGGTGAGATCGCAGGTCATGACGCGGTCGCGGCCCTTGCCGAGGCCGAGCGAGACCAGAATCGCGATCTCCGGCGCCTTCATCGCTTCCGACACCTGGGCCTCGTCATAGGACGGATCGCGCGCGCCGCTCTTGGCGACGCGGATGCCGTTGAAGGAGATCGAGAGCTTGTCGCGATCGGCGGGTTCTCCGGCCTTGCCCACGGCCATCACCACGCGGCCCCAATTGGCGTCCTCGCCGGCGATCGCGGTCTTCACCAGCGGCGAGTTGGCGATCGACATCGCGATCTTGCGGGCGGAGACCTTGGTCTTGGCGCCCTCGACGGTGATCTTGACCAGCTTGCGCGCGCCTTCGCCGTCGCGGGCGACCTGCTCGGCGAGATTGGCGAGCACCTGGTTGAAGGCCTTGACGAAGGTCTTCAGGCGCGGATCGCTGGCGCGGCTGATCTTCGGTGCGCCATGCGCGGCGGCAGCGCCGGTCGCAAACGCCAGCAGCGTGTCGGAGGTCGAGGTGTCGCCGTCGATCGTCACCGCATTGAACGTGTCCTCGACGCCGGCCTTGAGCAGGGCCTGCAGTGCGGCGGGCGCGATCGGCGCGTCGGTGAAGATGAAGGACAGCATCGTCGCCATGTCGGGTGCGATCATGCCGGCGCCCTTGGCCATGCCGTTGATGGTGACCTTGGCCTTGCCGAGCTTGACGGTCGCGGTCGCGACCTTCGGGAAGGTGTCGGTGGTCATGATCGCCCTGGCCGCGGCGAGATAATCGCCGGGCTCGGCGGTTTCGGCGAGACGGCCGAGCACGCCGTCGAACTTGGTGGCGTCCAGCGGCTCGCCGATCACCCCGGTCGAGGCCAGGAAGATCTCGCTCTCGCTGCAGCCGACCGCCTTCGCCGCGATCTTCGCGGTCAGCGCGGTCGAGGCGCGGCCGGTCTTGCCGGTGAAGGCGTTGGCATTGCCGGAATTGACGACGAGCGCGCGCGCCTTGCCGCCCTTCAGCTTGGCGCGGCACCATTCCACCGGGGCCGAGGGGCACTTCGACTTGGTGAAGACGCCGGCGACCGCAGTGCCCTTGTCCATCACCGCCAGCAGCACGTCGGTGCGGTTCTTGTAGCGGATGCCGGCTTCGGCCGTCGCAAGACGGACGCCCGCGATCACGGGCATATCAGGGACGGTTTTGGGGGCGAGGGGAGAGACGGAGGAGGACATCGCGGGCGCCTTGGTAGGGTCTGGACATGCAGATGGCCGGGGGAGCCCCGGCCATTGCGACGTTAGATACTCTTGGCGTCCGCGAAGTGACAGCGAATTCTTACTTCTTCGCCGGCGGCGCCATCTTGCTGTCTGACGGCTTGGCGTCCTTGGAGGCATCCGCCGCCGGCTGGTCCAGCCGTTCGACCTTGGCTTCGGTGCGCAGCTTGGCGACATACTCGGCCTGGGCCTTGCGGGTCACGTACTGCTCGATCTGGGCCTTGACCTGCTCGAAATCGGGCGCCTTGCGGCTGCGCTTTTCCTCGACCTTGATGATGTGCCAGCCGAACTGCGACTTCACGGGGTCGGAGATCTTGCCGGGTTCCAGCGAGAAGGCCACGGCCGAGAATTCCGGCACCATCTGCTCCTTGGTGAAGAAGCCGAGGTCGCCGCCGTCGGCGGAGCCCGGATCCTTGGACTTCTTCTTGGCGAGCTCGGCGAAATCGGCGCCCTTCTCGAGCTCGGCCTTCACCGCCTTGGCCTCGTCCTCGGTCTCGACCAGGATGTGGCGGGCGCGCACCTCCTGCTCGCCGGTGATCTGCTTGGAAGCCTCCTCATAGACCTTCTTCATGGCGTCCGGCGTGGTGGCGGCCTTGCCCTCGTTGGCGAGCAGGCTGTCCATCAGAAGCCGGTTGCGGGCGAAGGCGAGCCGCTTCTTGAACTCCTCGCTGTCGGCGATTTTCTTGTCTTCGGCAGCCTTGCTGACGATCTTCATGTCGATCAGGAACGAGAGGACGTTCTCATCCTTGGTCGCCGGGTCCATCTGGGCGAGGCTCGGCCCGAGCTCCTCCTCGGCCATGGTGACGTCGCTCTTCTTGATTTCCGCGCCGTTGACCTTCGCCAGCACCGGATCATCGGCGGCCCGGAGCGGGCCCGCAAACGCCAGGGACAGCGCCAGGGCGAGGCTGCCAGCCAGGGCGGACGCGTTGCGGAAGCGCTGGCCGGTGATTACCGGGAACGAGGCGGTCATGGAAAATCCTTATGTTGAAGCAGGGGGCTGCTCGAGCGGGGCGGACACTCGCCCAATCAGGGGGGCTTGGCAACGCGAAAAGTCTGTCAAAATGATGAATTAGCCGCAATGCGCCCGCCGTTGACAAGGCCCTGACCGGGCCATATCTCTGCCCGGTCGCGACCATGGCGATGGCGTTTATTTTGCTGCGTTTTTGGCCGTTGAACCCAGACTTGCCCAACTCCCACCCATATGGCGGATGACCCCGCAGTCCGGGCTCTGACGCCGCGAAGCGTCACGGTGAGTTGATAGGCAGGCGGGGAACAACTTCTTGGGCCCAACGCGGTTAAATCGCGAACACAGGAACTAGGCATGATCGGCGCGCTCGCCCGCAAGTTTTTCGGCTCCGCCAACGACCGGCGGGTGAAGGGATATCAGTCCCGCGTCAACGCGATCAACGCGCTGGAGCCTGAGCTCGCCAAGCTTTCCGACGAGGCGCTCAAGGCCCGCACCGCGGAATTCAAGCAGCAGCTCGCGAACGGCAAGACGCTCGACGACTTGCTGGTCCCCGCCTTCGCCACCGTGCGCGAGGCCGCCAAGCGCACGCTCGGCCAGCGCCATTTCGACGTCCAGCTGATCGGCGGCATGGTGCTGCACGAGGGCGACATCGCCGAGATGAAGACCGGCGAAGGCAAGACGCTGGTCGCAACGCTTGCGGTGTATCTGAACGCGCTCGCCGGCAAGGGCGTCCACGTCGTCACCGTCAACGACTACCTCGCCCGCCGCGACTCCGGCTGGATGGGTCAGATCTACAGCTTTCTCGGCATGACCACCGGCGTCATCGTGCACGGCCTCGACGATGCCGAGCGCAAGGCGGCCTATGCCTGCGACATCACCTACGGCACCAACAACGAATACGGCTTCGACTATCTCCGCGACAACATGAAGTACCGGCTCGAGGACATGGTCCAGCGGCCGCACTTCTTCGCCATCGTCGACGAAGTCGACTCCATCCTGATCGACGAAGCGCGCACGCCGCTGATCATCTCCGGTCCGCTCGACGATCGCTCCGACTTCTACAACACCATCGACGGCTTCCTGCCCAAGCTCGACAAGACCGACTACGAGGTCGACGAGAAGCAGCGCACGGTGACGCTGACCGAAGGCGGCATGGAGAAGATCGAGACGCTGCTGCGCGATGCCGGCCAGCTCAAGGGCGAATCGCTCTACGACGTCGAGAACGTCTCCGTCGTGCACCACATCAACCAGGCCCTGCGCGCCCACACGCTGTTCACGCGCGACAAGGACTACATCGTCCGCGACAACGAGGTCGTCATCATCGACGAATTCACCGGCCGCATGATGCCGGGCCGCCGCTATTCGGAAGGCCTGCATCAGGCGCTGGAAGCCAAGGAGCACGTCCAGGTCCAGCCCGAGAACCAGACGCTGGCCTCGATCACCTTCCAGAACTACTTCCGCATGTACGAGAAGCTGGCGGGCATGACCGGCACCGCCGCGACCGAAGCGGATGAATTGTTCGACATCTATAAGCTCGAGGTCGTGGAGATCCCGACCAATCTGTCGATCGCGCGCCTCGACGAGGACGACGAGGTCTATCGCACCCATAAGGAAAAATATCAGGCCATCCTCGCCGAGATCGAGCGGGCCAATGCGCGGCTGCAGCCGGTGCTGGTCGGTACCGCCTCGATCGAGAAGTCGGAAGTGCTGGCCGATTTCCTCAAGAAGAACGGCTATAAGCAGATCGATTTCGGCAAGGAGGGCGCGCTCGACAAGCTCTATGCCGCCGCCCGCGCCGGCAAGCCGGCCAAGCTGTTCGCGGTGCTGAACGCGCGCTTCCACGAGCAGGAAGCCTATATCGTCGCAGAGGCCGGCGTGCCCGGCGCGATCACGATCGCCACCAACATGGCCGGCCGCGGCACCGACATCAAGCTCGGCGGCTCCCTCGAGATGCGCATCCAGCAGGAAACGGCCGGCTTCACCGACGAAGCCGAGAAGGCCAAGAAGATCGAGCAGATCAAGGCCGACATCGAGCATTTCCGCGACATCGTGCTGAAGGCCGAGGAGACCGTCGAGGTCGAGCCGGCCAAGGGAAGCAAGCCCGCCAAGACCGTGAAGAAGCCCGGCGGCCTCTATATCATCGGCTCCGAGCGCCACGAATCCCGCCGCATCGACAACCAGCTGCGCGGCCGTTCCGGCCGTCAGGGCGACCCCGGCCGCTCGAAGTTCTTCCTGTCGCTGGAAGACGATCTGATGCGCATCTTCGGCTCGGATCGCCTCGACAGCATGCTGCAGCGTCTCGGCCTGCAAGAGGGCGAGGCCATCATCCATCCCTGGATCAACAAGGCGCTGGAGAAGGCGCAGCAGAAGGTCGAGGCGCGCAACTTCGACATCCGCAAGAACCTCCTCAAGTTCGACAACGTCCAGAACGACCAGCGCAAGGTGATCTTCGATCAGCGCGTCGAGCTGATGAAGGACGAGAGCGTCGCCGAGACGGTCGCCGACATGCGCCACGCCTTCATCGACGACCTCGTCGCCAAGCACGTCCCCGAGCATGCCTATGCCGAGCAGTGGGACGTCGCGGGTCTGAAGGACGAATTGAAGCGCGTGCTCGATCTCGACCTGCCGGTCGACGAATGGGCCAAGGAAGAGGGCATCGCCGACGAGGAGCTGCTCAACCGCATCGAGACCAAGGCCGACGAGCACATGGCGGCGAAGGTCGCGCAATGGGGTCCCGACGTGATGCGTTACGTCGAGAAGACCATCCTCTTGCAGACGCTCGACCATCTCTGGCGCGAGCACCTGATCATGCTCGACCATCTGCGCCAGGTCATCGGCCTGCGCGGTTACGGCCAGCGCGATCCCTTGCAGGAGTACAAGACCGAAGCCTTCAATCTCTTCCAGGAGATGAGCGCTCATTTGCGCGAGGCGGTCACGGCGCAGCTGATGCGTGTCGAGATCGTCCCGCCGGAGCAGGAAGCCCCGGTGCTGCCGCCGATGGAGGCGCACAAGTTCGATCCGAACACCGGCGAAGACGAGATGGCCCTCGCCAGCGTCACCCTCGGCACCCAGGCTACCGACGCTGCGCTGCGCGATCCGAAGAACCCGACGAGCTGGGGCAAGGTCGGCCGCAACGAGGACTGCCCGTGCGGTTCCGGCAAGAAGTACAAGCACTGCCACGGGCGGTATGCGTAGTGATTAGGTGATGCTGTCATGCCCCGCGAAGGCGGGGCATCAAGTACGCCCCAGCCTTTCGGCTCAATCACAATCGTCTCTGGAATACTGGATCGCCCGCCTCCGCGGGCGATGACAGTTGAGGGTGTAGCTCGCGCTCAATTCGAGCTATCGATCAAGCTCTCCAGCAGCCGCTTCAATTCGCTCGTCGATTTGTCGCCGTAGCTCTCCAGGATGTGCTCCTCCTGGTCGACCGCGAGCGAGTTGAGCTTCTTGCACAGCACCTTGCCGCGGTCGGAGATGAACATCAGCACCTTGCGGCGGTCGTTCGGGTCCTGCACGCGATAGACCAGCGTGTCGGAGACCATGCGGTCGATCATCTTGGTCAGCGTCGGATGGTTGAGCAGCACGGCGTCCGCAAGCTCGCCCATCGAATGGCCCTCGCCATCCGACAGCACTTTCAGGATGCGCCACTGCTCGACCGGCACGCCTTCCTTGCTCAACCGCAATTCGAGCTGCCGGTTGATCTCCCGGTTGGCTTGCGCGAGCAGGTAGGCGAGATGTTCGGTGATCGGGGAGTTTTCTTTCGACGGTTTTGCCACGGCTAAGACTTCGTCTTGACCCAAATGAGTGAATGTCTTGCAAACAATGCTGCATCTATATGCACTTCAATTCTTGAATATTCAATATTTTCAAAATAGGATCATTGCCCAACAAAAGGGCGGAAGCCGCGGCCGCCTGCTCAATGTGCTTTCAAGTCTGGTCTCAGACAGGAGTTGGCGTGCACGCGACGGTAAACTTCCCGGCTCACGGCGGTCCGGCGTTGCCGCCGTCCTTGCTGTTCAGGAATTTGTCGTCATCGGCGGCGGATTTCGACCTGTCTCCGGTCGATGCGCATTTCATGAGGCGGCGCGGCGCGCGCAGCAAGCTGCGCATCGGCAATTTCCTCACCTTCACCGGCTCGCCCGGAATCTGGGGCCCGACCTCAACCAACAGCGCGATGCTCGCGGTTGCCGAGATCAACAAGCGCGGCGGCATTCTCGGCCGCGAGCTCGAACTGTCGATCTACGATTCCGGCGGACCGATCGAGGAGGTGGTGCGCCGTGCCGAGCAGGCGATTGCACTCGACGAGGTCGACCTCATCATGGGCTCGCATATCAGCGCGGTCCGCGTCGCACTGCGCAAGGTCACCGGCAACCGCATCCCCTACATCTACACGCCCGTCTATGAAGGCGGCGAGCGCACGCCGGGCGTCATGGCGATCGGTGAGACGCCGCGCTGGCAGAGCCGGCCGGCGATCCATTGGCTCGCGGACGTCAAGAAGGCGGCACGCTGGTACCTGATCGGCAGCGACTACGTCTGGCCCTGGCAATCGCATCGCGCGGTCAAGCGCTACATCAAGGAGGCGGGCGGCCAGGTCGTCGGCGAGGAGTTCGTACCCGTAGGCGAGGACAATCACGAGCCGCATCTGGCGCGGATCCGTGCCGCCAAGCCGGATGTGGTGCTGATCTCGCTGATCGGCACCGACAGCATCACCTTCAACCGCGCCTTCGCCGAAGCGGGCCTTGCCACCTCGACGCTGCGGCTTGCAGGTGCGATGGACGAGACCGTGCTGCTCGGCATCGGTGCCGACAACACCGAGAATCTGTTCTGCGCCTCCGGCTATTTCAACGGCCTGGTCTCGCGCGCCAATGACGAGTTCCTCGGTGCCTATTATTCCATGTTCGGTGCCAACGCGCCGCCGGTCGGCTCCGTCGGTCAGTCGAACTATGAGGGGCTGCGCTTCCTGGAATCCGTCGCCAACCGCGCCGGATCATTGGCCTTTCGTCCGCTGCTGAAGGCCGCGCGGAACACCGTCTACTCGGCGGGTCGCGGTCCCGTAACGCTTCGCGACGGACGCGCCGAGATGCCGATGTACCTCGCTGAAGCCGACGGTCTCGACTTCAAGATCATCAAGACGCTCTGAGCGACGGCTGCCGATAGGCCGCAGCGCTTTCGCGAAATAATACTTGAAAAGGAAAATATTTCCGTCTCTAGTAACCACGTGAAGCCGGTTGACCCGCACCCCCAAGGCGCGGGCGAGAGGCTTCCATCAGTGCCAGGGATCAAGAAGCCTTCAAGGAGAGCGCCGTGACAGTTGCCCTTCCCACGCCAGCCCAACTTCGCAGTGTCGCCGAGCAGTGCGGCCTTTCGCTCACCGATGATGACGTCGCCTCGTTCCGCGGTCTCATGCAGGGCTCGATCGAAGCCTACAATCTCGTTGCCGCGATGCCGGACGAATTGCCCGAGGTGAAATATCCGCGCACGCCGGGCTATCGGCCCTCGGCCGAAGAGAACCCGCGCAATGCCTGGTATCGCAAGTCGACCGTGAAGGGCGCCGCCAGCGGCAAGCTCAAGGGCAAGACCGTTGCACTGAAGGACAACATCATGCTGGCCGGCGTGCCCATGACCAACGGCTCGTCGACGCTGGAAGGCTATGTGCCCGATTTCGACGCCACCATCGTCACGCGCATGCTGGATGCCGGCGCCGAGATCAAGGGTAAGGTGCATTGCGAGCATTTCTGCCTGTCCGGCGGCAGCCACACCGGCTCCTACGGGCCGGTGCATAATCCGCACAAGATGGGCTACTCGGCCGGCGGCTCGTCGTCGGGATCGGGCGTCGTGGTCGCGCTCGGCGAGGTCGACATGGCGATCGGCGGCGATCAGGGCGGCTCGATCCGCATGCCGTCCTCGTTCTGCGGCATCTACGGCATGAAGCCGACCTGGGGCCTCGTCCCCTATACCGGGATCATGCCGATCGAGATCTATGTCGATCATACCGGGCCGATGACGGCGACGGTCGCCGACAATGCGCTGCTGCTCGAGGTGCTCGCCGGCGATGACGGCTACGATCCCAGGATCAAGGCCCCGAAGGTCGAGGAATACACCAAGGCGCTCGGCCAGGGCGTCAAGGGCATGAAGATCGGCATCCTCAAGGAGGGTTTCGAGCAGCCGACCGCCGAGTCTGCGGTGAACGAAAGCGTGCGCGAGGCCGCAAAGCGCTTCAAGGATCTGGGCGCCACTGTCGAGACCGTCTCGATTCCGATGCACCTCATGGGCGGAGCGATCTGGACTCCGATCGGCACCGAAGGCCTGACCCAGACCATGATGTTCGGCGATGGCTATGGCCTCAGCCGCGGCGATCTCTATTCGACCTCGCTGATGGATTTCCATCGCGGCTGGCGCCGGCAGGCCGACTCGCTGTCCGAGACCACGAAACTGTTCATGATGCTCGGCACCTACATCAACAACAATTTCGGTCCACGCTTCTACGGCAAGGCGCTCAACATCTCGCGCCGGCTGACGGCGGCCTACGACAAGGCCTTTGCGGATTACGATCTGCTCTTGCTACCGACCACGCCGATGAAGGCGACCAAGCTGCCGGAGCCCAATGCCAGCCGCGAGGACTACGTCGCTCGTGCGCTCGAGATGATCTCGAACACCGCGCCGTTCGACATCACCCATCATCCCGCGATGTCGCTGCCCTGCGGCATGGTCGACGGCCTGCCGGTCGGCCTGATGCTGGTCGGCCGCATGTTCGAGGAATCCACCATCTACCGCGCCGCCCATGCCTTCGAGCAGATCGACGACTGGAAGAAGATGTGAACGAGGGACTAGTCCAGACGAACGGAACACCACCACATGGCTAACGCGTTCGTCGCAGCGTTCGAAATCCTGAGCTTCGGTGCGATCATCGTCCTGATCGTGCTGGGGCTCGGGATCATCGCCAGCATGATGGGCATCTTCAACTTCGCGCAGGGCGAGTTCGTCCTGCTCGGGGCGTACATCACCTATCTCGCTTATGCCAAGGGCCTGCCGATCTGGGCGGGCATGGTGGCAGCGCCCTTCGTGGTCGGCGCTCTCGGCTTCGTGCTGGAAGCGCTGATCATCCGGCGATTCTACGCCGCACCGATCGTTGCCATGCTCGGCACCTATGCGCTCGGCCTGATCATCCGCGAGATCGTTCGCGGGCTGATCGGCGGCTTCTATCTCACCGTGCCGGAGCCGATCGGCGGCTCGATCGACGTCGGCGCCATGCACATCTCGGCCTGGCGCTTCACCATCATCGTCATCACGCTGCTGGTGATGGGCCTCTGCTATCTGCTGCTGTCGCGCACCAGCTTCGGCCTGCGCGTGCGGGCGACGCTGGAGAACCCGTCGCTGGCGCGCGCGTCGGGCATTTCAACGCCGCTGATCTACGGCGCCACCTTTGCCTTCGGAGCAGCGCTCGCCGGCCTGGCCGGTGCGCTGATCGTGCCGGTGTTCAGCCTGTTTGCCGATCTCGGCCTGCGCTTCCTGATCCAGGGCTTTGTCGCGGTCATGGTCGGCGGCGTCGGCTCCTTCATCGGCCCGGTCGCGGGCGCCGGCGTCATCGGCACGCTGAGCGCGGCGCTGCCCTGGGTGATGGCGCCCGTCGTCGCCGACGTGCTCGTCTTCGTCCTTGCCATCGTCTTCATCAAATTCCGTCCGCAAGGTCTCATCGCTGGAAAAGGGGTTTAGTCATGTTCGATCGTACGCAGCTTTCGCGCCGCCGCTTTCTCTCCAATTTCGCCTTTGCATCGGGCGCGGTCGCAACCGGCGTCGGCAGCTGGGTGATCCCGGCGCCCTGGGCCAATGCGGCGGAGGCGCCGATCAAGGTCGGCATCGCCACCGACCTCACCGGACCCATTGCCTATGCCGGCAATGCCGATGCCAACGTCGCGAAAATGGTGATCAAGGAGATCAACGGAGCCGGCGGCCTGCTCGGCCGCCCGCTCGAGCTCTACATCGAGGACACCGCGTCCAACGAATCCGTCGCCGTCGGCAACGTCCGCAAGCTGATCCAGCGCGACAAGGTCGACATGGTACTGGGCGGCATCACCTCGTCGATGCGCAACGCGATCAAGGACCCGATCGTGGCGCGCGGCAAGACGCTCTACATCTATCCGCAGCTCTACGAGGGCAAGGAGTGCACGCCCTACCTGTTCTGCACCGGCCCGACGCCGGCGCAGCAATGCGACGAGTTCATCCCCTGGCTGATCAAGAACGGCGGCAAGAAGTTCGCGCTGCCGAGCGCCAACTACGTCTGGCCGCATACCCTCAATGTCTACGCCCGCAAGGTGATCGAGGCGAGCGGCGGTGAGGTCGTGTTCGAGGAATATTACCCGCTCGACCAGGTCGACTTCTCCGCGACCGTCAACCGCATCATCTCCAACAAGGTCGACGTCGTCTTCAACACCGTCATCCCGCCCGGCGTCGGCCCGTTCTTCAAGCAGCTCTATGAAGCCGGCTTCCTCAAGAACGGCGGACGTCTCGCCTGCGTCTACTATGACGAGAACACGCTCAACATCAACCAGGCTGCCGAAATCGAGGGCCTCGCCAGCTGCCTCGATTATTTCAAGGTGCTGACCAAGGAGAACCCGTTCGACGCCAAGATCCAGGCGGCCTATGAGAAGGACTTCCCGGGCAACTTCCTGTTCGCCGCTGGCAGTGCCGCCACCGGCACCTATCGCGGCCTCAAGCTGTGGGAAGCCGCCGTCAAGGAAGCCGGCAAGATCGACCGCGAGTCCGTGGCCGCCGCGCTCGACCATGCCAAGATCGCCGAAGGTCCCGGCGGACCCGCCGAAATGGTGCCGGGCAAGCGGCACTGCAAGATGAAGATGTACACCGCGGTCGCCAAGAGCGGCAATTACGAGATCGTCGGGCGCAGCAACGGTCTCGTCGATCCCAAGGAATGCTGAATCTTCACCTCTCCCGGAGGGAGAGGTCGGATCGCATCGCAAGATGCGATCCGGGTGAGGGGATCTGGTCTCACTGGCTGCCGCGGCCCCTCACCCGGATTGCTGCGCAATCCGACCTCTCCCCGCTGGGGAGAGGTAAACCCGCCGTCATTAACGTGGCTGACTCTCACGATGTTTAACTCGGAATGCTGAAGCCGATGAGTGTGGTAAGAGAGGCCATCGTCGCCGACGCGGACGACGAAGCGGATGGTGCGATGGCTGAAGGCGCAGCGGCGGAACAGGCCAATGACCGCGTCGCGGCAGGACGAAAAATCCTGCCCATCGTCGAGGGCCTTGTGCTCGTCGCGGCGCTGTTCGCGCCCCTGGTGCTGCAGGACTATCTCACGGTATTCGCGACGCGCGTGGTCATCCTCGCGCTGTTCGCGCTGTCGTTCGACCTGGTCTGGGGCTATGCCGGCATCATGAGCTTCGGCCAGGCCCTGTTCTTCGGCTCGGCCGGCTACGGCGTCGCCCTGCTCGCGCGCGACCTCGGCATCACCAACATCTTCCTGGTGCTGCCGGCGGGCACGCTGATCGGCCTGACCTTCGCGCTGCTGCTCGGCGGCTTCCTGCTGCTGGGACGGCACCCCTCCAGCGTGATCTTCGTCTCGCTGGGCACGCTGACCGGCTCCTACGCCGCCGATCGTCTGGCGCGCGGCTGGTATTATCTCGGCGGCCAGAACGGCATCCCCTCGATCGCGCCGATGTCGCTTGGGTCTTACGACTTCACGGAAGGACCGGCCTTCTATTATCTCGTGCTCGGCATCCTCGTCGTCGTCTATCTGCTCTGCCGCTTCCTGGTGCGCTCGCAGTTCGGTCTGGCGCTCGCGGGGCTCCGCGAAAACGAGCAGCGCATCGCCTTCTTCGGCTACAAGGCGCAGCACCTGAAAGCGATCATCTTCACCATCGGCGGGGCCGTCGCCGGTCTCGCCGGCAGCCTCTATGCCTTCCACGAAGGTTTCGTCTGGCCCAACATGGTCGGCGTCGTGGTTTCGACCCAGGTCGTGCTCTACGTCCTGTTCGGCGGCTCCGGCACGCTGATCGGCGCCGTCATCGGCACCGTGATCGTCGAGGGCGTCAGCTTCTGGCTCTCGGACAATTACCGCGACATCTGGCCGATCATCCTCGGCTTGCTGCTCCTGCTCGTGATCCTGTTCCGGCCGCTCGGCCTGATCAGTTTTGTCCTTGGCGAGCGCGAACGGGTCGGCAGCTTCGGCTCCCGGATCAAGGAGAAGCACAATGCTCCTTGAAGCCGCCGGCATCAAGAAGGTCTTCGGCAAGCTCACCGCGCTCGACGGCGCAGCCCTCAGCGTCGGCGAGAACGAGTTCCACGGCCTGATCGGCCCGAACGGCTCGGGCAAGAGCACATTGATGAAGTGCATCGCCGGCGCCGAGGTGCCGACGCAAGGCAAGGTGAGCTTCGTCAACACCGATATCACCGCGTTCACGCCGACCGAGCGCGCCCGCGCCGGCATGAGCCTGAAATTCCAGATCACATCCGTGCTGCCGTCGTTGACGCTCTACGACAACATCCTGCTCGCGCTGCAGGCGCAGTGCTCGCTGTTCGACCTCGTGTTCTCGCGCACACGCGGCGCGTTGCACGATCAGGTCATGACCATGCTCAGGCAGTTCCGTCTCGCCGACCGCGCCTTCGATGCGGCCGCCGCGCTGTCGCACGGTCAGCAGCAATGGCTGGAGATCGCGATGGCGCTCGCCGGCAAGCCGAAGCTGCTGCTGCTCGACGAGCCCACCGGCGGCATGAGCCTGGAGGAGCGTCGCGTCACCGGAGAATTGCTGCAACCGATCAAAAAGCATTGCTCGCTCGTCATCGTCGAGCACGACCTCGATTTCATCCGCGACATCTGCGACCGCCTCACCGTGCTCGACCAGGGCAAGGTGCTGGCAACAGGCTCGGTGTCCGAGATCCAGGCCAACACATCCGTCCAGGAGATCTATCTGCGCCGTGCCTGAATTTTTGGACATCAAGCATCTCGACGCCGGCTATGGCCGCAGTCAGGTCCTGTTCGACGTCAGCCTCGGCATCCCCTGGCGCGGCGGCGTTGCCGTGCTCGGACGCAACGGCGCCGGCAAGACCACGCTGATGAAGACCATCGTCGGCGAGCTGCCGGCATGGAAGGGCGAGGTCGCATTCGATGGCCGCGACATCAGTCGCCGCGCCACCCAGGAGCGCGTCCGCGCCGGCATCGGCTATGTGCCGCAGGAGCATTCGGTGTTCGCGCGCCTGTCGGTGCGCGACAATCTCGCGGTCGGCTCGCTCGCGAGCAAGGACGCATCGGCAATCGACCGCGTGCTGGCCATCTTCCCGAAGCTCGGCCAGCGCCTCGACCAGCCCGCCGGCACGCTCTCCGGCGGCGAGCGCAAGATGCTCGCGATCGGGCGCGCCATGCTGGGCGATCCCAAGCTGCTGCTGCTGGACGAGCCCACCGAAGGCGTCTGGATCGGCGTCATCGAGGAGATCACCGAGCGCCTGATCGAGCTCGCCAAGACCATCGCCGTCATCATCGTCGAGCAGCACCTCGATCTCGCTTTGCGCGTCGCCGACTACGCCTATGTGCTCGACCGCGGCCGCGTCGCGCTGCAGGGCGAGGCGGGGGAGGTGAGGGGCAATCCGGAGCTGATGCGCTATCTGGCGCCGTAGGGAGGCGCGTGAAGCGCTCTCACATCGACCTCGCCTGTCATGCTCCGCGAAAGCGGGGCATCCAGTACGCCGCGGCCTCTCGATCGATAACGACGGCCTCTGGAATACTGGATTCCCCGCTTTCGCGGGGAATGACAGCGGAGCTGGTGGCGGCGTCGAATCCCCGATTCAATTGTCAAACAGCCGAACGTGACATCGCGATCCCGCAGCGCTTCCGCGCCCGGGTTTTGCTTCGCTTCTGACGCCCTTCGAGTCGGAAGGGCGCAGGGAAGGCCGGGTACCGGCTGGCACCCACGAGCCCCTGTGCATGATGCGTAGAGTAGATGCTCACAGGGGAGACACAGGTGCAGCCCGATAACCGGCCTTCCCTGCGCAGTGGTTTGACGGCTTATGTCGCGCTCTCCCCGGGGAGCGTTGCACTTTTGCCCCCGTCGCCTCGCCAGATCGCTGATGTGGGCAACCCGGTCGGGCACCCACACCACCGCGGAGACTTGACGCCAGCCTGCGGGCGCCAGGACCACACGATTTTGCCGTACGCTGGCCCTGCTTCGCCTTTCGGCCTCGCAAGGGCACGGCAGCGCCGTCGTACCACGCCCGCTGATCGCTCACGGGGACTACCCGCCCTGCGACCGCATCTGGCGCCAACGCCGCCCGCGTCCACCGCAACCCACCCCACGAACCGTGACGATCGCGACCCGCCCCTTCCGGAGGGATGAGATGGGCGGGAGGATAGGGTGTTTCGGGGGTTCGGGTAAAGCGAAATTTTGTTTGTCCGAAGTAGCGTGCTTTACTTCACCGCAGAGAACCGGCTGTCGAACGAGTTCGACTGCACCACCGGCGCGGCGCCGGCCATCATCGGGGCATTGTCACCCGCGCCGTCCGAGACCGACGGCTTCAGCGCCGGGCGTGTCGCGGCGAGGCGGGTGTCGGGCTTCGGCGGCTCGACAGGCTTGGCCGCCGCAACGGCCGGCTTCGGCGTGTCCTTCGCCGCGTCCTTTACTGAATCCTTGGACTTGTCCTGCCCCGGCACGAAGCGAGTTACGGCGGCCTTGAGTCTCGAGGCGGCCGTGGCCGGCGTCGTGGAGGTCTGGGCGGCCGGGGCCACGGACGCGGTGGCTTGCGGCGTCGGCGTGGTGGTCGCGGTGGTATCGGTGGTGCCGAGCCCCATCTTGCGGCCGAGATTGGAGAAGAAGCCGCCGGACTTTTCGGCAGGTTGGGCCGCGGCGACGCGGGTGCCGGTCGCGGGCGTGCTGACGGCGACGACAGGCTCTTCCTTCGGTGCGGGCGCGGACGCGACGGCGTCGAGGTTCGGCTTGGGCGGATTGACGTGGCCGGGGATGGTGCCGGGCGCCTTCGCCATGGCGAGCATCTGCAGCGTGGTGCCTTCGGCGCCCTCGGACAGGCCGGTCGAGCCTTCCGGAATCTTGGCGGCGAAGATCTTGTTCATGCCGCCATCGATGCCGGTGTTCATCCGCGCCACCGGCGTGCCCTTGGCGACGAGCTTTGCGTATTCGGCTTCGTCCTTGGCCTGCTTCTCGCGCACGGCGCTGGCGACGTCCTCGGGGATCACATAGGCCGGGCATTTTGCGGAAGCGTCGAACACCGGATCGCGCTTGGCATCGGCCGGTTTCGCCGCGTCGAAGACGTACTTCTTCTCGCAGAAATCGACCTTCGGCTCCTGCCGCGTCACCTCGAAATGATCATAGCCTTCCTTGATCATCTTCCAGAACGCCATGTTCGGATTGTTCCGGTGCTTGGCCATGTTCACCGGCGTCATCTTGAACGGATAGGCCTGCAGCTGGAACGCCTTCTGGCCGCCGAAGAAGGATTCGCGCCCCAGCGAATAGATCTCCGCGATCTGCTCATCCGTCATCGCGTAGCAGCCGCGCGAAGAGCAGTCGCCGTGCACCATCAGCTGCGAGCCGGTGCGGCCCAGCGCCTTGTCGAACGCGTTCGGATAGCCGGTGTTGAACGAGAGGTAATAGGCCGATTGCGGATTCATCTGGCCCGGGTTGATCGAGTAGAATCCTTCCGGCGCTTGACGGTCGCCCTCGCGCACCTTGGGGCCGAGATCGCCCGACCAGCGGCAGATCGGATAGGTCTTGAGCAGCGCGAACTGGCCGTTGCGGGTCTGCTTCCAGACCTCGAGCTCCGCCTCCTGCTTGAACAGGCGGACCAGGATCGGCGATTGCAGGTCCATGTTCTTCTCGGCCATCGCGGCGATCAGCTTCGGCGGCACGGGCTGATTGGCCTTGGCATTGGTTGCGAGCGAGACCTGATCGGTGTCGCAGCCGGACAGCAGAACGCCGGCCGTCATCAGCGCAACCGAAGCCAAGAGCGCGCGAGCAAGCGAACGAGAAATCAAGATGGACCCCACACCGTGCCGGGCATTGAAGCGCGAACCCCAATTCTCCCGAAGCGCAATCCGACCGGAAAACCGACCCGCCGAGACGGGCCCGGTCAGACCCCGCTCCAGCGCTTATGCCCTGAAGCCATTGATTAAAATTCTAACCTCTGGGTCATGTGGTCGCAACCCGAGCGGGGATCACGAGGGCGTTGGCCCAGTGGCATGGTCAACAGAGACTAAATGGACGCGACTTGGGACGGAACTTGGGCTTTTGGCCCAGCAGGACTCAGATCGCCGATTTGGGCAAAAAAAGGGTTAACGCTGGGTTACCGGGGACTGCGAAAGGTCTCGTAGGGTGGGCAAAGGCGCGAAGCGCCGTGCCCACGATCTGTCCGTTGCGAGGCGTAAAATGGTGGGCACGCTTCGCTTTGCCCACCCTACGAGACTGGAATCGAGGCGAATTAGCCCAGTTTCCGGCCGATATCGAGGAATTTCTGCCGCCGCTGCTTGCGGATGGCATCCCCATCAAAGTTCCGGAGCTCATCGAAGGCCTTGGCGATGGCCTCGCCCGTGGTGGCGATCATGGCGGCGGGGTCGCGGTGGGCGCCGCCGACCGGCTCCTTCAGGATGGCGTCGATCACGCCAAAGCGGAGCATGTCCTGGGCGGTGATCTTCATGTTGTTGGCGGCTTCCTGCGCCTTGGTGCCGTCGCGCCAGAGAATGGAGGACGCCGCCTCCGGCGAGATCACGCTGTAGATCGCGTGCTCCAGCATCAAGACCTTGTTGGCGGTGGTGATGGCGATGGCGCCGCCCGACATGCCCTCGCCGGTGACGATCGCGACGTTCGGCACGGTCAGCGCCAGGCACGCATCGGTCGAGCGCGCGATCGCCTCGGCTTGTCCCCGCTCCTCGGCGCCGATGCCGGGATAGGCGCCGGCGGAATCGGCCAGCGATAGCACCGGCAGGCCGAAGCGCTCGGCCATCTCCATCAGCCGCACGCATTTGCGATAGCCTTCGGGGCGCGCCATGCCGAAATTGTGCCGGATGCGGCTCTCGGTGGAATCGCCCTTTTCCTGGCCCATCACGCAGATCGGCTCGCCGCGGAAGCGGCCGAAGCCGGCGACCAGCGCCTCGTCCTCGCCGAACTTGCGATCGCCGGCGAGCGGGGTGAACTCGGTGATCAGGCCCTTGATGAAGTCGTTGAAATGCGGCCGCTGCGGATGCCGCGCGACAAGCGTCTTCTGCCACGGCGTCAGGTTCGCATAGAGGTCGGCCAGCGCCTGCGCCGCCTTGTCCTCGATCCGTCCGACCTCGTCGCTGATATCGGTGCCGGTGGCGGCGAGCGCGCGCAATTCGTCGACCTTGGAGTCGAGCTCGGCGACGGGCTTTTCGAAGTCGAGATAGCTGCGCATCTGGTCTTGCATCAACTCAATATAAGGGGACGGGGCTCGAGAAGCGAAGCGAGGTTGGGATGACGGAAAGAAGTGTAGCGTCTTCAATGGTTTGGCTTGTGCGCTGATGCAGTCGGCCAAATCAGCCGTTGGGCCCCGGCTCTTTCTGCGGAGATCTGGCCGAAGTCAAGGCGGTTTCCTCGTCGTTCTGGCTGGGCTCTCGTGTCCCGGACGCGCTGCAGCGCTTTTATAGCGCTGCTGCGCAGAGCCGGGACCCAGCGCGGCCTGGGCCCCGGCTCAGCAGCGCATCACTGACGTGCTGCGCTGCGTCCGGGGCACGAAGACCTCTCACTTATCCTTACTTCTCCGCCAGCGGGTGCAGGTCGCGCACCAGGCTCTTGAGTCGCTCCTCGACCACATGGGTATAGATCTGGGTCGTCGAGATGTCGGTGTGGCCGAGCAGGGTCTGCACGATGCGCAGGTCCGCGCCGTTGTGCAGCAAATGGCTGGCAAAGGCATGGCGCAGCACGTGCGGGGAGACCAGCCGGGCCTGCAGGCCGGAGGCGACCGCGAGCTCCTTCAAGTCGCGGGCAAAATGCTGTCGCGTCAGATGTCCGCTCTCGCCGAACGAGGGGAACAGCCATTTCGAGGCGGCCACGCTGTTCTTCCTGTCGGCCTTTGCTGCTTCCGTCGCGGCGAGATAATCCGCCATCGCCTGCCGCGAGGCGTCGTTGAGCGGCACCAGCCGTTCCTTGTTGCCCTTGCCGCGCACCACGATCATGCGGGCGTCGCGCTTGGCCGCCGAGCGCGGCAGTGCCACCAGCTCGGAGACGCGCAGGCCCGTGGCGTAGAGCACCTCGAGCAGGCAGTAGAGCCGCAGCGCCCGCAGCCGCTTGGAGGGCGAGGCATCTTCCGCCTCGCTCAATTCCTTGGCGCGGCGGAGCATGCGGTCGACGTCGGCGATCGACAGCACTTTTGGCAGGCCGCGGCCGCGCTTCGGGCCTGACAGGATCGCCGCGGGGTCGTCACCGCGGATGCGCTCGTTCAGCAGGAAACGGTAGAGGTGCCGCATCGCCGATAGCCGGCGTGCGACGCTGGTGGACTTGAAACCGCGGGTGTCGAGATCGGCGAGATAGTCGCGCAGCGTCTGGGTCTCGGCATCCACGAAGGTATGGCCGACCCGGCCCAGAAATTCGGAGAAATCGGTGAGGTCGCGGCGGTACGCGTCGAGCGTGTTGGGGCCGGCGCCCTGTTCCGCTGCGAGCATGTCGAGGAACAGGCCGATGAGCTTGGCGTCTGAGGGCGGGTTGCGCATGCCCTGGAGGCTAGCTTCTATTTCTTGAGAAATTTGTCCGGCGGGATCGTCACCGTCATTTCCCGCGGCTTCGGATTGACGAAGTTCGCCAGCGCGAAGACCACGCCATAGACGATGCCGGCGATCACAGCAACGACCGTCAGGAAGCGGAACAGGCTCGGCATCGTTCGGGAGTCTCGGGTAGGGGCTCGGCAGCCAAATTAACCAATGAAATCATCCAACATGTTCGCCGTTTCGTGGCAAGAGTCCTCTGGCGAGGGCCCCCATGGGGTCGTATAGGTGGCCAAAGCATGCCGCATCTGGCGGCAGTTCGAGCGAGATCCAGTCGAGCGAGACGATGTCCGACGCCGCGTTGCCGCTTCCTGCTTCGCCCGAGGCCGACATCCTGTCGGCGCTCGGCGCGCGCTCGATCGTGCTCGTCGGCATGATGGGGGTGGGCAAATCCACCATCGGCCGGCGGCTCGCGGCCCGGCTCAAGCTGCCCTTCGTCGACGCCGACACGGAGATCGAGGCGGCGGCCGGCATGACCATACCGGAAATTTTCGAGCGTTATGGCGAAGCGCATTTCCGCGAGGGCGAGACACGGGTGATCGCGCGGCTGCTCGACGATGGACCCGTGGTGCTGGCAACCGGCGGCGGCGCCTATATGCGCGAGGAGACGCGGTCCCGCATCGCCGCCAAGGCGGTCTCGATCTGGCTCAGGGCGGACCACGACGTCATCATGCGCCGCGTCCGCCGCCGTGCCGACCGTCCGCTGCTCCAGACTGCCGATCCGGAAGGGACGGTGACGCGCCTGCTCACCGAGCGTGAGCCGGTCTATGGCAAAGCCGACCTCACGATCGCCTCGCGCGACGTGCCCCACGACAAAATCGTCGAGGAGTGCATCGAGACGTTGCGTGCTCATCTCTGCGGCGAGCAGTCCGCCCCACCACCTCAAGACGTTGCGAGTGCGTTAAGATGACTGCGCCGCTGAAGCATTCCGATCCCATCAACGTCGGCGTCGCGCTGGAGAATCGCGCCTATGACATCGTCATCGGCCGCGGCGAGCTGGCCTCGCTCGGCGAGCGCATCGCCGCGCTGCGTCCCGGCGTGCGCACGGCGATCGTGACCGATCGCACCGTGGCAAAACACTGGCTCGAGCCGACCGAAGCATCGCTTGCGGCCGCCGGCATTCCGACCTCGCGCATCGTGGTCGAGGAAGGCGAGATCTCGAAAACCTATGCCGGCCTCGAAAAGGTCAGCGAGGCCCTGATCGCCGCAAAAATCGAGCGCAACGATCTCGTCATCGCGCTCGGCGGCGGCGTGGTCGGCGATCTCGCCGGCTTTGCCGCGGCCATCCTGCGCCGCGGCGTCGATTTCGTGCAGGTGCCGACCTCGCTTCTCGCTCAGGTCGATTCATCCGTCGGCGGCAAGACCGGCATCAATTCGCCGCAGGGCAAGAACTTGCTTGGGGCCTTCCACCAGCCGGTGCTCGTCATCGCCGACACCGCCGTGCTGGACACGCTGTCGCCGCGTCAGTTCCGGGCCGGCTATGCCGAGGTCGCCAAATACGGCGTGCTGGGCGACGAAGCCTTCTTCTCCTGGCTGGAGAAGAACCATGCCGACATCTCTAGGGGAGGCTCGGCCCGCGAACATGCGATCGCGACCTCCTGCCGCGCCAAGGCCGCAATCGTCTCACGCGACGAGCGCGAAACCGGCGAACGCGCGCTGCTCAACCTCGGTCACACCTTCGGTCACGCGCTGGAAGCTGCGACCGGCTTCTCCGACCGCCTGTTCCACGGCGAGGGCGTCGCCATCGGCATGACGCTGGCGGCGCAGTTCTCCGCGAAGCTCGGCATGATCGGCGCGGCCGATGCCGCACGTGTCGAGCGTCACCTCATCGAGGCCGGCCTGCCGACGCGCCTGCAGGACATCGCCGGCTTTGCGCAGGAAGGGCTTGCCGATGCCGACGCGCTGATGGCGTTGATGGCACAGGACAAGAAGGTCAAGCGCGGCAAGCTCACCTTCATCCTGCTGGAGGCGGTGGGCCGCGCGGTGATCGCGAAGGATGTCGAGCCGGCGCCGGTGCGCGACTTCCTGAAAGAGAAGCTCGCGCAGTGATGGCGGGACCGTTCAGATCGGCCGCCCGCGAAACGGCGGGGAATGCCGGGGCGGTCGCGAGGCAAACATGAGTTCGATCTCGATCAACCTTCTGCTTGCGGCCCTCCTGCTCGCTGCCAACGCGTTCTACGTGGCGGCGGAATTTGCGCTGGTGAAGAGCCGCGGCTTCCGCGTCAAGGCCATGGTCGAGCAGAACCGCTTCGGCGCTCGCCTGCTGCAGACCATGATGGGGAATATCGAATCCTATCTCGCCTGCTGCCAGCTCGGCATCACCATGGCTTCCCTCGGTCTCGGCTGGATCGGTGAGCCGACCGTGTCGGCGCTGCTGAGCCCTGTCCTCAGCCCGCTCGGATTGTCGGAGGCCACGCTGCACTTCACCTCGTTCGTGGCGGGCTTCCTGGTCTTCTCGTCGCTGCACATCATCATCGGCGAGCAGGTGCCGAAGACGCTTGCGATCCGGGAGCCGATGCCGGTGTCGCAGTGGATCGCGTACCCGCTGCATGTCTCCTATCTGGTGTTCTATCCGCTGAGCTGGTGTCTCAACACGGCCTCGAGCGCGATCCTGCGCCTGATCGGGGTCCAGGAGTTTTCGCAGCACGAGATCCTGACGGATTCGGAGATCGAAGGCCTGGTCGAGGAATCGGCCGTGCACGGCAAGATCGAGAGCGGCGAGGCCGAATACATTCACAACGTCTTCCGCCTCGGCGAGCTCACGGTGTCCGACGTGATGGTTCACCGCACCGCCATGGTGATGATCAATGCCGACCTGCCGCCGGAGGAGCTGGTGCGGGAGGTGCTGGCCACCGAATACACCCGCATTCCGCTGTGGCGCGACAAGCCGGAGAACATCATCGGCATTCTGCACGCCAAGGATCTGTTGCGCGCCATCCGCGCGTCGGAGGGCGAGACCTCGCGCATCGACGTCTCCACCATCATGCTGCCGCCCTGGTTCGTGCCGGAGATGCGGCCGATATCCCAGCAGCTCAAGGCGTTCCGCCGTCGCAAGACCCATTTCGCGCTCGTCGTCGACGAGTATGGCGAGGTTGAAGGCCTCGTGACGCTGGAAGACATTCTGGAAGAGATCGTCGGCGATATTTCCGACGAGCATGACGTGGTGGTGGCCGGCGTGCGCCGCCAGCCCGACGGCTCCGTCGTCGTCGACGGCTCGGTGCCGATCCGCGACCTCAACCGCGCCATGGACTGGCATCTGCCCGATGAAGAGGCAACCACGGTCGCCGGCCTCGTCATTCACGAGGCGCGCTCGATCCCCGACCGCGGCCAGAGCTTCACCTTCCACGGCTTCCGCTTCCGCGTGCTCCGCCGCGAGCGCAACCGCATCACCGCGCTCCGTATTTCACCGGTGCCGCGCGAGGCCGAGCTGGAAGAGGCCAAGCCGAGACGGGCCGGGACGTCGTTCTAACCTTCCCCCGGCGCCTGCGCATTGATCGCGAGCGCGTGCACGCTGCCGGCAAGTTCCGCGGCGAGCGCCGAATTTATCATGCGATGACGGTCGACCCGGCTCTTCCCTTTGAAGGCGGCAGACACGATATACACACGGAAGTGCGTCTCGCCGCCCGACCGATGGCCGGCGTGGCCCTCATGCAAATGTGACTCGTCGACGACTTGCAGGCTTTCGGGCGTGAAAGCTTCCTGCAACTTGTTGCTGATAGTGTCTTTCATAGCCATGTGTGCCATTAAGGTGCGCGGTCGCACCCCGTCAATACCCGGACGTCCAGGCTCGTCGCGACCGGGTGCTCAGCGAATTGCAATGTCAAGACTTGAAGGTTTTCGCATTGCGTAGTCAAAGTCAGCCATGCCGATCGATTCATCAAAGTTCTTCGACTCCATCCGCGTGAAGCCGCGGGGCAAGCAGCCGGAAGTGAAGCCGCGCGACACCGCGGTCAATTGCGAGTGGGCGGGCTGCGCCAACAAGGGCTCGCACCGCGCGCCGAAGGGCCGCGAGAACCAGCGCGAGTATTGGCACTTCTGTCTCGACCACGTGCGCGAGTACAACCAGAACTACAATTTCTTCTCCGGCATGAATGCCGAAGCCGTTGCGCGCTACCAGAAGGATGCGCTGACCGGTCACCGCCCGACCTGGAAGATGGGCGCCAATGGCGGCAAGAAGGGCGCGGAAGAGATCGACATGGCGGCCGATCCTTTCAGCATGTTCTCCGAGATCAACGGCCGCGCCAGCTGGCGCAAGGGCCCCGAAGCGGAGCCCAAGGCCGAGACCCGCAAGGTGATGAACGCCGAGCGCAAGGCGCTCCAGGTCATGGGTCTCGGCCCCAGCGCCACGCTCGCCGACGTCAAGACCAAGTACAAGGCGCTGGTGAAGCAGCACCACCCCGACGCCAATGGCGGCGACCGCTCGACCGAGGACCGCCTGATCGAGATCATCAAGGCGTACAATTATCTGAAGACGGTCGTGCGCGAGGCGTAGGACTCGCGGTACCTTCCGGTGTCGTCCCGGTTTTCGCGCGGACGGCAGTGTCGTAGGGCGGGCAAAGCGACTTGTCCGCCATAGCTCGAAGAGCGACGGCGGAAGCGTGCCCACACTTTTTTTCGATCGAGAGAGATGGTGGGCACGGCGCAAGTGCGCCTTTGCCCACCCTACGATTCCCGGACTCGCGGAGAGATCCGCGCCACCTCACGCCACCGGCATCGCCCCGACATACGACGAGCTCGGCCTGATC
Source organism: Bradyrhizobium sp. WBAH42 (assembly GCF_024585265.1). NCBI lineage: Bacteria > Pseudomonadati > Pseudomonadota > Alphaproteobacteria > Hyphomicrobiales > Nitrobacteraceae > Bradyrhizobium > Bradyrhizobium sp. WBAH42. The sequence continues at coordinate 461,746 of NZ_CP036533.1, read as the reverse complement.
AACCGCCCCGTGCGCTGCTGCTCGCGCGCGTGTGCGGTCCAGCCGGCGCTGCGCGCGACCGCGAAGATCGGCGTGAACGCCTGCCGCGGGATCGTCAGCGCATCGAGCAGGATCGCGGTGAAGAACTCGACGTTCGTCTCCAACGGTCGGTCCGGATTCTTCTTGCGCAGGGCGCTGCGGATATAGGCCTCGACCTCGCCGGCAAACGGCAGGTCGGTGCCATTGGACGCCAGCGCTTCGACCGCGGTCTTGAGCACGTCGGCGCGCGGATCGCGCACGCGATAGACGCGGTGACCGAAACCCATCATCCGCTCGCCGCGCGCCAGCGCCGCATCCACCCAGGGCTGAATGCGCTCGCGCGAGCCGATCGCGTCCAGCATTTCCAGCACCGGCTCCGGCGCGCCGCCATGCAGCGGACCGGTCAGTGCGCAATAGCCGGCGGTGACGGCGGCGAACAGATCGGCCTGCGTCGAGGCCACCACGCGCGCGGTGAAGGTCGAGGCGTTCATGCCGTGGTCGCTGGCCGTGACGAGATAGGCGTCCAATGCCGTGACCTCGCGCGCGGCCGGCGAACGCCCGTGCAGCATGCGCAGCGTGTCGGCGGCATGGCTCACGTTGGGATCGGGCGCGACCGGCTCGAGCCCCCTCGCGCGCCGCACCAGTGCGCCCGCGATCACCGGAAATGCGCCGACGATCGTCGCCTCGTGCTCCAGCCCGGGCTCGGCGCGAAGTCCGGCGACGGCCGCCCGGAACCCGTCGATGACGCCCATGCCGCGCGTCGCCGGCAGCAGGTCCGGCAGCCGCGTGAAGGCGCGCTCGCGCGCCGCGCCCAGGTGTGAGCGCACATTGGCTTCGGTGAGGGTGGTTTTGCTGGCGCCGTTCCAGAGCCGGGCGGTGACGCCCTCGAAGCTCGAGATGGCGGCGAGTCGGCCGACATGCTCGCCAGCGATGATCAGCTCGCCGCGCTCGCCATCGACATGGCTCAGCACGGTCTCGGCCGCGGGAACGCCGTCCAGCCCGATCTGGCTTTTGGTGAGGTGGATGTTCATGGCCCAAATCTCCTGTTCACGGAGGATAAGGTCAGGCCTATCGACACGTTGATCAATCTTGATTACATAAATCAATATGAAAAATTCCGATGGGCTGTACCTCTCCGCCCGGGAAGCCGCCGCCGAGCTCGCGATCTCCCCGGCCACCCTCTACGCCTATGTCAGCCGCGGCCTGATCCGCTCCGAGCCGACGCCGGACTCGCGCAAGAACCGCTATCGCGCCGAGGACGTCCGCGCGCTCAAAGAACGGCGCGTGCCGTCGCCCGAGCCGCGCGGCCTGCGCAGCTTCGATGCCGACCTGCCGGTGATGGACACGGAGATCTCGACCATCACCGAGGAGGGCGCGATCTATCGCGGCGTCAATTGCGTCGATCTTTCCGAGAACGACACGCTGGAGCACACGGCGACGCTGCTGTGGGATGTCGCCGACGTCGATCCGTTCGATCCGGATAATCAGCCAGAGATGTCCGAGGAGATGCGCACGATCGCGGCGGCCGCGCGCCGGGCGGCGCCGATTGACCGCGCCATCGCCGTGCTGGCGCTGGCGGCGAGCGTCGATCCCCGCGCCTTCACCCGGGCGCCCGATGGGCGCGCCATGGTCGGCGCACGCATCGTCCGCCTGCTGGTTGCGACCATGCTCAATGCGGAAGCCTCGCCCGAGCCGCTGCATCAGCAGGTCGCGCGCGCCTGGGCGGCGGACAACAAGCACGCGCCCGATCTGATCCGCCGCGCGCTGGTGCTGCTCGCCGATCACGAGCTGAACGCCTCGACCTTCACCACGCGCTGTGCGGCCTCGACCGGCCTCAACCTTTATGACTCCGTCATTGCCGGGCTCGCCGCATTGAAGGGGCCGAAGCATGGCGGCGCCGGCGTCTTGGCCTCGCAGCTCGTCAAGACGCTGGTCGACCGCGATGTCGCGCCTGTTGTGCGCGAACGCGTCGCGCTTGGCGAGCGCTTTGCCGGCTTCGGACACGGCGTCTACAAGCGCGGCGATCCCCGTGCGCAGTCGCTGCTGAACGCGCTGTCGCGCGCCGGCGCACCGCGCAAATTCACTAGGGAAGTGCCGGAGCGGATCGCGGAAGCCACCGGCGAGTTCGTCAATATCGACTACGCGCTCGCCGTGCTGGTGCACGCATTGCGCCTGCCCGCCGGCAGCGAGCTCGCGCTGTTCGCGATGGCCCGCAGCGTCGGCTGGATCGCCCACGCCAGCGAGCAATTGCAGTTCGGCAAGCTGATCAGGCCGCGGGCAAGGTATGTGGGACCGGCGCCGGGGCGGCGAGCGGGGGCCGCGGAGTAGAATACTTTGCCGGTCCCGTTAGCTCAGGCTTCCGGCGAAGCGTTCGGCGAGCCTGTTTTTCTTGAATGCGTCGGCAACCCAGTCCACGAAGACTCTCGTCTTCGCGGGCACAAGCTTGCGCGATGCGTGGTAAATCGAGATTGCGCCAGCGTCACAGTACCAACGTGGCACCAGGCGTAGCAGCGACCCGTTTTCGAGGGCGGGAAGAATGTCGGCGGTGGCAAGCATGGCAACGCCCAGGCCCAACAGTGCCGCCTCGCGCATCGCAGCGGGATCGTTGACCACGATCGACTCAGATAGTGGGGCTTGAACTTCCCGCCCCGAAACATCGCGCATCGACCAGTGCCGGATGCGTCCCGTCTGCAGCGAGCGCATGACGATGCCATCCAGTGCGGCCAGTTCGTCTGGCTTGGTCGGTGATGTTCGCCCGGACATGTAGGCTGGAGACGCCACGGCGATGATGTGTGCTGGCGCAAGGGTGCGACTGACAAGACCGGGCAACAATTCGAACCCACCTCCGATCGCGGCGTCATAGCCTTCACCGACCAGATCGACCTGACGGTTCTCGAAGTGCCACTCAGGGCGGACCTGCGGGTAACGGGCCAGGAAGCCGGGAAGCAGTGGCAGGATATGGGCTGTGCCGAATGTCGGCGGCAGGCTTATCTTGAGAACGCCCGCCGGCTCCTCGCGTCCGGTCGATGCTCCGGCGATCGCGGCCTGCAGTCCCTCAAGATGGCCGGCGATGGCTGTGCGAAACGTCTCGCCGGCCTCGGTGAGCGTCAGCCTCCGTGTCGAACGATGAAATAATCGGACGCCGAGATTGCGCTCCAGCATGGCGACGTTGCGGCTGACGGCTGCCGGAGTCAGCAAAAGGCGCCGGCCAGCCTCCGAGAAGCTGCCGCACTCAGCGCTGCGAATGAATGATTCCAGGTTCGCCAGTGTTTCCATGGGCTCATTTGCAAGTGATCGTTGAAAATCTTACGAGCAATATCCTCCTAATCAAAGGGCAATGTTTGGGTCATCTCTAGGCCACCGATCAGCTCGCCTGATCCCAAACAGCTCGGAGCATTCCATGTCCACCATCGGCATCATCGGCGCAGGCAATATTGGCCGCGCAATCGCCCAGGCACTGGCGCGCAATGGCATCGCCGCGACCCTGTCCAACAGCCGCGGCCCGGACAGTCTTAGGACGACCGTGGCCGAGATCGGTCCGCTCGTGATCGCCGGCACCCGCGAGGAAGCTGCGGCCAAGGATATCGTCTTCGTTGCGGTCAACTGGTCGAAGCTGCCTGATGCGCTTGCCGGCCTGCCGCCATTCGGCGGGCGCATCGTCGTTGACGCCAACAATCCGATCGAGGCGCCGCTGTTCAAGCCGGCGGAGCTCGGTGGTCGCGCCTCGTCCGAAGTTTTCGCCGATCTGGTGCAAGGTGCGCGGGTGGTGAAGGCGTTCAATCATCTCTTGGCGCAGCTCCTCGCAACAGACCCGGCGAGCGAGGGCGGCAAGCGCGTGCTGTTCTACTCGGGCGACGACGCCGATGCGAAGGCAAGTGTCGGCGCGCTGATCGACCGGCTCGGATTCTTTGGCATCGATCTCGGTTCGCTCGCGGTCGGAGCCAGGCTGACCCAGTTTCCGGGCGGTCCGCTTCCGGCGCTGAACCTGGTCAAGTTCGGTTGATGGCTTCGAGGAAGTTCTCCAACAAGATGAGAAAGGCTGCGAGATGACCACCAATGATATCGATTTCGACCGACTTCTACGGGCCAATTTGGAGCGCGTGTTCAACGAGCGGGACGAGGACAAGCGGCGGACCGCCATTGCCGAGTTGTTCGTTGAAGAGCCCGTCATGTACGAGCCGACGAAGATCGTTCGGGGACGCCTGGAGATATCGCGCGTCGCCGGAGAGCTTCTGAAGCAGTTCGGACCGACATTCAGGTTCGTACCCGATGGGGTTGCGGTCGGGCATCATGGCTTGGCGCGTCTGGCCTGGCATGCCGGACCCGAGCAAGGCCCTATTGCAGTGACCGGTGCCGACGTAGCCGAAGTCGAAGGTGGAAAAATCGCACGGCTCTGGGTGTTGCTCAATCCGCCGCAGTGAAAACAAGTCGTGCTGCCGAACTAGGCCTGCGGCGTCTTCGCCGCGACATCACCATTCCGCCGGCGATAGATCCACACGGCTACGCCCAGCACGATCGCGACGGCTACCACCGTCAAGATCCAAACGTGCTTGCCGACATGTTCGTGATGATGCAGCCCGGCATATTCGTGCAGCGCCGACACGGCCAGCACGCCGGGCAGCACATGCGCCGGCGCCCAGGCCAGGATCGCCGGGATGTTCACGGCATAGAATTTCGCGGGCGCCATGCCCAGCGCGCCGGCGGTCACCGGCACGAAGGCGCGGATCGGCGGCACGAAGCGGGCGAAGAACACGGCCCAGGTGCCGAAGCGGTGGAAGAAATTCTCGCTCTCGGCGACCAGGCGCGGATAATTGGTCAGCGGCCAGGTGTTGAGGATTTCCCGCTGCCGCCTATGCCCGATCCAATAGGCCGAGCCGTCACCGAGCACGGCGCCGGCTGCGGCCGCGAGCAGCACCCACGGCAGCTGCAATTCGCCGCCGGGGACCAGGGCGCTCAGCGCCAGGATGATGGTCGAGCCGGGGATCACCGATCCCACCACCGGAACGGCTTCGAGCAGCGCCGCCAGGAACAGGGTCAGGTAGGCCAGCCACGGATGGGCGGAGACGAAGGCGATGAGGGGATCGAGAAAGGACGTCACGTCGTCTCTTGAAGGGCTGGAGCATGGGAGCTTCGGACCCTACATAAGTACCCGCATACGGCCAAAGTAACCATTCGCACGGAACGGCGCGACCCGCCCGAATTTGGGCGTGATTCGCAAGGCAGCCCTCCAAAAACCGCGCTCCTTGCCTATCTAAATGAAAAGACAACGGAACTTTGATTGGTGGGCGGGCTTCTGCCGGCTCGTTGTCTCTGATAGGTTGATTTTCAGCACCCAGCCGCAGCCAACGTGCGAATAACCGGTTTCGGGACCGCCCGGGACCTCGGAGGATTGATGACGACCGCCGCCCTGTCCAAAGTTGAGGAAGTTTCCGGTCAGCCCGACATGAAGGTGTCGGTGCGCCAGGTGTTCGGGATCGACAGCGATCTCGAAGTGCCGGCCTATTCCGAAGTCGATCCTCACGTGCCCGAAGTCGATTCCGATTATCGCTTCGACCGCGCCACCACGCTCGCCATTCTCGCCGGCTTCGCCCGCAACCGCCGCGTGATGGTGACCGGCTATCACGGCACCGGCAAATCCACCCATATCGAGCAGGTCGCGGCACGCCTGAACTGGCCCTGCGTGCGCGTCAACCTCGACAGCCACATCAGCCGTATCGACCTCGTCGGCAAGGACTCCATCGTGGTCCGCGACGGCAAGCAGGTCACCGAATTCCGCGACGGCATCCTGCCCTGGGCGCTGCAGAACAACGTCGCGCTGGTGTTCGACGAATACGACGCCGGCCGCCCGGACGTGATGTTCGTGATCCAGCGCGTGCTGGAAGTCTCCGGGCGCCTGACGCTCCTGGACCAGAACAAGGTGATCAAGCCGCATCCGGCGTTCCGCCTGTTCGCGACCGCCAACACGGTCGGCCTCGGCGACACCTCGGGCCTCTATCACGGCACCCAGCAGATCAACCAGGGCCAGATGGACCGCTGGTCGATCGTCACCACGCTGAACTATCTCAGCCACGACGAGGAAGTCGAGATCGTGCTGGCCAAGGCCAAGCATTATCGCACCCAGGAAGGCCGCGACATCGTTAACAAGATGGTGCGCCTTGCCGATCTCACCCGTAACGCCTTCGCCAATGGCGATCTGTCGACGGTGATGAGCCCGCGCACGGTGATCACCTGGGCGGAAAATTCCGACATCTTCGGCGATATCGGCTTCGCCTTCCGCGTCACCTTCCTCAACAAGTGCGACGAGCTCGAGCGTCCCCTGGTCGCCGAGTTCTATCAGCGCTGCTTCAATGCGGAGCTGCCGGAATCGGCGGTCAACGTGGCGCTCAGCTGACCCCATGACAGCCATCACCGTCGAGCGCACCATTGGTACCACCAAGAAGGCTGTGCTCGCCGGTCTCGGCGCTTACAACGACGAGAAGTTTGGGAAGCAGAAGGTCAAGAGCATCGCGGTTTCGCTGAAGGACGGCCGCAAGATCGTCGGCGGCATCGTCGGGCAACTCTGGTCCACGGTTCTGTTCATCCAGTACTTCTGGATCGACCAGAAGCAGCGCGGCAAGGGTCACGGCACGAAGCTGATCGCGGCGATCGAGGACGAGGCAAGACGGCTCGGCGCGATCCGGGCCCATGTCGATACGATGAGTTTCCAGGCGCCGGGCTTCTATCGTTCTTGCGGGTATCAGGAATTCGGCACCATCGACGGCTATCCCGGCGGCGTGACGCGCCATTCGTTTACGAAGTCGCTATGAGCACATCATCATCCAACTCCAAATTCCGCAACAACAAGGAAGCGCCGACCGAGCCGTTCAAGCGCTCGGTCGCCTCCTGTCTCAAGGCGATCGCGAAATCGCCCGAGCTCGATGTCTCCTTCGCCGCCGAGCGGCCGGGCCTCGCGCCCGGCAAGGCGCGGCTTCCGGAGCCGGCGCGCAAGATGACCAAGCGTGACGCCGCCATCGTGCGCGGCCACGCCGATTCCATCGCGCTCAAGATCGCCTGTCACGATCCCAAGGTTCATCGCAAGCTGATGCCCGGCAATCCGCAGGCGCGCGGCGTGTTCGAGGCGGTGGAGCAGGCCCGCGTCGAGGCGATCGGCGCGCGCCGCATGGCGGGCGTTGCCAAGAACCTCACCGCGATGCTCGACGACCATTTCCACCGCGGCAAGTTCGACGAGATCACCGACCGCGCCGACGCGCCGCTGGCGGACGCGCTGGCGATGCTGGTGCGCGAGCGCCTCACCGGCATGGCGCCGCCGACGGCGGCCAAGAAGATGGTCGACCTCTGGCGGCCGATCCTCGAAGACAAGATCGGCAGGCGGCTCGACCGGCTCGACGGCGTGCTCGAGGATCAGACCAAGTTCGGCGATGCCGTGCATGATCTGTTGTCCGCGCTCGAGCTCGGCGACGAGCGCAACGCCGACAGCGAGGACAACGACGAGAACGAGGAGAACCAGGACGGCGACAATGACCAGTCCGGCGCCGAGGGCTCGCCCGATTCCGATGCCGCGCAGGAGATGAGCGCCGACCAGGCGCAGGCAACATCCGAGGAGATGAGCGAGAGCGCGATGGAAAGCGCGCAGGCCTCGACCTCCGACACCTTCGACGACGGCGAGCTCGGCGACGACGAGACGCCGGGCGAGGCGACGCGCCCGAACCAGCACGGCAGGAACGAGCCGCGCGGGCCGGAATATCACGCCTTCGCGCCGAAGTTCGACGAGGTCATCGCCGCCGAAGATCTCTGCGACCATGACGAGCTGGAGCGGCTGCGCGCCTATCTCGACAAGCAGCTCGCACATCTGCAAGGCATCGTCGCCCGTCTCGCCAACCGGCTGCAGCGCCGCCTGATGGCGCAGCAGAACCGCGCCTGGGAGTTCGACCTCGAAGAGGGCATCCTCGACCCTGCGCGCCTGTCGCGCGTCGTCACCGATCCCTATCATCCGCTGTCCTTCATGCACGAGAAGGAGGCGACCTTCCGCGACACCGTGGTGACGCTGCTGCTCGACAATTCCGGCTCGATGCGCGGCCGCCCGATCACGGTCGCCGCGACCTGCGCCGACATCCTCGCGCGCACGCTGGAGCGTTGCGGCGTCAAGGTCGAGATTTTGGGCTTCACCACGCGGGCCTGGAAGGGCGGGCAATCGCGCGAGGCGTGGCTTGCCGCCGGCAAGCCGGCCAATCCCGGCCGCCTCAACGATCTCCGTCACATCATCTACAAGTCGGCCGATGCTCCCTGGCGTCGTGCGCGCAAAAACCTTGGCTTGATGATGCGCGAGGGGCTGCTGAAGGAGAACATCGACGGCGAGGCGCTGGACTGGGCGCACAAGCGCCTGCTCGGCCGGCCCGAGCAGCGCAAGATCCTGATGATGATCTCGGACGGCGCGCCGGTCGACGATTCCACGCTGTCGGTCAATCCCGGCAACTACCTCGAGCGGCATCTGCGCCATATCATCGAGGAGATCGAGACCCGCTCGCCGGTCGAGCTGATCGCGATCGGCATCGGCCATGACGTGACGCGCTATTATCGCCGCGCCGTGACGATCGTGGACGCCGAGGAGCTCGGCGGCGCGATCACCGAAAAGCTCGCCGAGCTCTTCAGCGAGACCAACACGGCGCCAACGCAAGCGGCCGGTCGCCCGCGACGCAAATTGCATTCGTGAGCACGATTTCATCCCGCCGCAGCTTTCTCAGGCACGCCGCGGCGGGATTCTCCACATTCGCAGTCTCCAGGTTCGCGCAGGCGCAAGCCGCGACCGAGCCGCCACCGCGCCCGCTTCAGGTCGAGCACGCCGTCGCGGCGCCCGTCAGCGTCGAGGTCAACGCGCGCAGCATTCCCAATTTCGAGCCGCGCGACCGCACGCGCACGCGCTTCGGCTCGCTGGACTATCGCAGCGGCCTGGTGCTGACCTCGCCCTATCGCGGCTTCGGCGGCCTGTCAGGCCTCCGCTTCCTCGACGGCAAGGGCGAGCGTTTCCTCGCGATCTCCGACCAGGGCGGCTGGTTCACCGGCAGCATCCGCTATTCCGGCCGCGACATGGTCGGCCTTGCCGACGTCGAGGCCGCGCCGCTGCTCGGCGCCGAAGGGCGGCCGATCACGGAAAAGCACCTCTGGTGGGATTCGGAATCGATCGCGCGCGACGGCAGCCTCGTCTATGTCGGGCTCGAGCGCGTCAACCAGATCCTGCGCTACGATTTTGCCAAGGGCGGCACCCGCGCCCGTGGCGAGGTGATTGCCGTCCCAGCCGCCTTGCGCAAGCTGCCCTCCAACAAGGGGCTGGAGGCGATGGTCGTCGTGCCCAAGGGCAAAGACCAGAACCTGCCGCTCGCCGGCACCCTGATCGCCTTCTCCGAGCGCGGGCTCGATGCCGACGGCAACCTCATCGCCTTCCTGATCGGCGGTCCCACGCCCGGCCAGTTCAGCGTGCGGCGTACCGAGAAATACGACATCAGCGATGCCGTGCTGCTTCCCTCCGGCGAACTGCTCATCCTCGAACGCAAATTCTCCTGGTTCACCGGCGTCAACATCCGCATCCGCGCGATCCCGCTGAAAGCAATCGCGCCCGGTGCGCTGGTCGATGGCCCCGCGCTGTTCGCCGCCGATCTCGGCCACGAGATCGACAACATGGAAGGCATCGACGCCCACGTCACGGCCGAGGGGGAGACGGTGCTGACCCTGATCTCCGACGACAATTTCTCGATGCTGCAGCGAACCCTGCTGCTGCAATTCACGCTGGCGGAGTAGGGTAGTCTCTCTCCCGTCATTGCGAGCGCAGCGAAGCAATCCAGAATCTTTCCGGGGCGGCAGACTGGATTGCTTCGCTGCGCTCGCAATGACGATGGGAAGTCTGGCTCGCGTCAAACCGGCATTGCGGAAATGCACGCTGTGGGTACCCGCCATTCCCGCCGCGCAACTAGCAATCCGCGCGTCCCTCACTACACTCTTCTCGCATTGCCCCTCCATCCTCCGGAACTCCCCGCATGAGCGCCCTGTTTTCCCCGATCAAGCTGCGCGGCCTGACCTTGAAGAACCGCCTCGTGGTGTCGCCGATGTGCCAATATTCGGCCGAGGACGGCGTCGCCACCGACTGGCACTTCACCCACATCAACAATCTCAGCCTGTCGGGCGCGGCGATGTTCTGCATCGAGGCGACGCATGTCGAGGCGATCGGCCGCATCACGCCGGGGTGCCTCGGGCTCTACAGCGATGCCTGCGAGGCCGCGCTGCATCAGATCCTCAATTCGGTGCGCAAGCATTCCTCCACCGCGATCGCGATGCAGCTCGCCCATGCCGGCCGCAAGGCTTCGAGCGCGCGCCCCTGGGACGGCGGCCAATTGATTCCGGAAGGGCAGGGCGGCTGGCGGACGGTGGCGCCGTCGGCGGTGCCGCACAAGGAGGGCGAGGCCGCCCCGCTAGCACTGGATGCGGTGGGCCTGAAGCGCATCCGCGAGGCCTTCGTCGATTCGACCAAGCGCGCCGCGCGGCTCGGCATCGACGCTATCGAGGTCCATGGCGCGCATGGCTATCTGATTCATCAATTCCTTTCGCCGATCTCCAACAAGCGCACCGATGAATATGGCGGCAGCCTCGAGAACCGCATGCGCTTTCCGCTGGAGGTGTTCGACGCGGTGCGCGCCGCGTTCCCTGCTGACAAGCCGGTCGGCATACGGGTGTCCTCGACCGACTGGGTCGAGGGCGGCTGGGATCTGGCGCAAACCATCGAATTCGCGAACGCGCTGACGGCGCGCGGCGTCGACTGGATCGATGCGTCCTCCGGCGGCGTCTCGCCGCTGCAGAAAATCCCGCTCGGCCCCGGTTATCAGGTGCAGTTTGCAGAGGCGATCAAGCGCGAGACCGGCCTGCCCACCATCGCCGTCGGCCTCATCACCGAAGCCAGGCACGCCGAGGAGATCGTCGCATCGGGCAAGGCCGACATGGTCGCGATTGCCCGCGGCCTGCTCTACGATCCGCGCTGGGGCTGGCACGCCGCCGCCGAGCTCGGCGGAATGGTCGAGGCGCCGCCGCAATATTGGCGCTCGCAGCCCTCGACGCAGAAGGCGCTGTTCGGCAAGACCACGTTCGGGGCGCGGTGAGGGCGAGTGTGGTGCGATGACGGCGCTATAAGCTCCGCTGTCGTCCCGGATCTGCGCTCCGCTCCGCGCGCTTGTCCAGGACGATTGCTGAGTGTGTTGCGCTCGCTCTCACCCCCGTCACGCATCCGTAAAACTCCTCGCCTTCCACCCACCGCAAAACTGGCCTAACCTCTCAGCATTCAACGCCTCGCGGAGGCTGGCCATGCATTTTCGTGTTCGTAAAACCGCCCATGTGTTCGAGCGCGTCGGTCTTGCCATGGCGGGGGCCGCGTGCGGATTGTTCGTCGGCGCCTATGTCGGCTCGGCGATCCCCACTCTCACCACGCAGGGCTTCCTGCTGCTGATGATGCTGCTCGGCGGCATCGGCTTCTATCTCGGCATCGACACGCCGCAGATGCCTTTCGACGATGCGCACAGCCAGATCGACGCCGCCGAGCTCATGAGCGCCGCCGGCACGCTGTGCGCCACGCTCACCGCCTTTGCCTCGGTCGCCGTGATCGTGCTCCGGCTCGATCCGCACATGGCCTGGACCTGGCTCGTCTTGGTCGGCTGGATTGCCGGCGTCGCCATGCAGATCGTCGCCGGCGCCAAGGCTAGGCTTCGGAAGTAGCTCTCTCTCATGACGCGCCCGCCTGAAGCGGGCATCTCGATGGATGGCCGCGGGAAAAGCTCGCAAGTCCGAGAGCCCGGTCCTTCACGGCAGGGTCTGGCCAGCCTCGACGGCCTTTCACTGCGTCGTCTCTCTCCCTGTCAACCCGTCATCCGGTCAGGGCATCGTTCGAAGCATTGCAAGCGCATCGGTCTTGAAGAGTTCATCTTTGCTGCCCATCTTGTGACGCCCGCAGGTAGAGGCGTACCCTGCATTTCCTGCGGCTTGGATGCGAGGACCTGGGGATGAGCGGACCGGACGGAAGCAGGCAGTTGATCAAAAAGCACGATTTCGTTCAGGTCAGCGCAATCGCCGGGCTTCTCGCCGCGGCATTCGCCCTGTCCGGCTGCGACAAGCCGGCATCGCAGGCTGCGGCCCCGCCACCGCCGCCGGTGACGGTCGCCCAGCCGGTCAAGCGCACGGTCACCGATTGGGACGAGTTCACCGGCCGCTTCGAGGCGGTGGAGGAGGTCCAGGTGCGGCCGCGGGTCGGCGGTTTCGTCAACTCGGTCGAGTTTCAGGACGGCGCCATCGTGCGCCAAGGTGATCTGCTCTACGTGATCGATCCGCGCCCGTTCGAGGCGGTGGCCACTCAGGCGGAGGGCCAGCTGTCCGACGCACGGGCAAGAGTCGAGCTTGCCAAGCGCGAGCTCGATCGTGGTCTGAATTTGGTGCAGACCAGCGCAGTCTCCGAGCAGGTCGTCGACCAGCGCCGCCAGGCCCTGCAGGCCGCGCACGCCGCCGAGATGCAGGCCGAAGGCGCGCTGAAGGCTGCCAAGCTCAACATCGAGTTCACGCATGTGGCTGCGCCGCTGACCGGCCGCGTCAGCCGCCATCTCGTCAGCCCCGGCAATCTCGTGCAGGGCAGCGACACCGGCACCTCGACGCTGCTCACGTCGATCGTCGCGCTCGATCCGATCTACATCTATTTCGACATGGATGAGGCAACGTTCATCAAATACAGCAAGCTGTGGTTCGAGGGGCGGCGGCCAAGCTCGCGCGATACGGCGAACCCGGTGCAAGTGACTCTCGCCGGCGAGACCAAGCCGTCGCACGAGGGCACCGTCAATTTCCTCGACAATCGGCTGGACGTCTCGACCGGCACGCTGCGCAGCCGCGCGGTGGTCAAGAACACCGATCTGTCGATCCTGCCCGGCCAGTTCGGCCGCGTCCGCCTGATCGGCAGCGCGCCCTACGAGGCGCTGCTGATTCCGGACGTTGCGATCGCGACCGACCAGTCCCGCAAGATCATCTTCGTGGTCAAGCCTGACGACACGGTCGAGGCACGCCCCGTGGTGCTCGGACCGCTCGACGACGGCCTGCGTGTGATCCGTGACGGGCTGAAGGCCGACGACCGCGTCATCGTCAACGGCATCCAGCGCGCCCGCGTCGGCGCCAAGGTCGCTCCCCAGACCGCGCAAGCCCCAGCCGGTGGCAAGCCATGAATCTCGGCCGTCTCTCCATCAACCAGCCCATCCTCGCGATGGTGCTGTCGATCGTGCTCCTGATCGTCGGCGCGCTCGCCTACACGACGCTGCCGGTCTCCGAATATCCGCAAGTGGTGCCGCCGACCGTCGTCGTCACCACGCAATATCCCGGCGCCTCGGCGCAGACCGTGTCCGACACGGTCGCAGCTCCCATCGAGCAGGAGATCAACGGCGTCGAGGACATGCTGTACCTCTACAGCCAGGCCACCTCGAACGGCCAGCTCACCATCACCGTCACCTTCAAGCTGGGCACCGATCTCGATAAGGCGCAAGTGCTGGTGCAGAACCGCGTCGCCATCGCGCAGCCGCGGCTCCCTGAAGAAGTCCAGCGCAACGGCGTCACCACGCGCAAGAACTCGCCCGACATCCTGATGGTCGTGTTCATGCTGTCGCCTGACGACACGTTCGACCAGCTCTACATCTCGAACTACGCCCTGCTGCAGGTCCGCGACCAGCTCTTGCGCATCGACGGCGTCGGCGACATCCAGATTTTCGGCGCGCGCGACTATTCGATGCGGCTGTGGCTCGACCCTGACCGGATCGCCAATCTCGGACTGACGTCGGCCGAGGTGCTGGCGGCGATCCGCGCCCAGAACGTGCAGATCGCCGGTGGCCAGATTGCCGAGCCGCCGATCGTCGACCGCGCCTTCCAGCCCAACCTCACCTTCACCGGGCGGTTGAAGGACCAGAAGCAGTTCGAGGACATCCTGATCAAGGCAGGCTCCGACGGCCGCGTCGTTCGCTTGCGCGACGTCGCCCGCATCGAGCTCGGGGCGCTGGCCTATTCCACCAACAGCTTCCTGCTGCGCAAGTCGGCGGTGGCCATGCTGGTAACGCAGCGGCCGGGCTCGAACGCGCTCGCGACCGCAAAAAACATCTCCGACACCATGACGAGGCTCAAGGAGAGCTTTCCCAAGGGCCTCGACTACAATATCGGCTACAATCCGACCGAGTTCATCGCCCAGTCCGTCCACGAGCTGATCAAGACCATCTACGAGGCCATGCTGCTCGTGGTCGTCGTCGTGCTGGTGTTCCTGCAGGGCTGGCGGCCCGCGATCATTCCGATCATCGCGATCCCGGTGTCGCTGGTCGGCACCTTCGCGGTGATGGCGGCGCTCGGCTTCTCCATCAACAATCTCACGCTGTTCGGCCTCGTCCTCGCCGTCGGCATCGTGGTCGATGACGCCATCGTCGTGGTCGAGAATGTCGAGCGCCATCTCGAGCACGGCCTCAGTCGTCGCGATGCCGCGCTGAAGACGATGGAGGAGGTCGGCGGCGCGCTGGTCTCGATTGCGCTGGTGCTATGCGCGGTGTTCGTGCCGACCGCGTTCCTCGGCGGCATTTCCGGGCAATTCTTCCAGCAGTTCGCCGTCACCATCGCGGTCGCGACCGCGATCTCCTGCTTCTGCTCGCTGACGCTCTCGCCCGCGCTGGCCTCGCAGATCCTCACGCCGCATGAGGAGAAGCGGCCGCCGGCGAGCTGGAATGTCATTGCGCGCGGCTGGAATGCGTTCACAGGCGTGTTCAACCGTCTGTTCGACCGGCTCTCGCATGGCTATGCCGGCCTCGCCAATTTCGTGATCCGGCATTCGGTGGTGATGCTGCTGTTCTACGTCGTGCTGATCGGCAGCGCCGGCTGGCTGATCGCGACCACGCCGCAGGGCTTCATCCCGGCGCAGGATCGCGGCTACGTCATCATATCGGTGCAATTGCCGGGCGCGGCGTCGCTGGCGCGCACCACCGAGGTCGTGCGCGAGATCGAGCGGATCTCGCTGGATACGCCGGGCATCGTTCGCGTCGCTGCCTTTGCCGGTTTCTCCGGCGCCACCCGCACGCAGGCCGGCAATGCGGCGGCGCTATTCCCTGTGTTCGACGAGCCGGAGGTGCGGCTGAAGAAGGGCCTGTCCGCCACCGCCATCACGGGCGAGCTGCGCAAGCGGCTGTCCGCGATCCAGGGCGCCTTCATCATCGTGATTCCGCCGCCGGCCGTGCCCGGCATCGGCACCGGCGGCGGCTTTGCCATCCGCATCCAGGACCGCCAGGGCCGCGGGCCTGAAATGCTCGCTGCGGCCACCGACGAGCTCGTCGCCGCCGCGCGCAAATCGCCCTCGCTGCTCGCCCCTTCGGTGTTCTCGCCGTTCACGGCGAACACGCCGCAGCTCTTCGTCGACATCGACCGCACCAAGGCGCAGAAGCTGGGTGTCCCCATTTCCAACATCAACGAGACGATCCAGACCTATTTCGGATCGACCTATGTCAACGACTTCAACCTGTTCGGCCGCACCTATCACGTCACCGCGCAGGCCGACTTCCCGTACCGAAAAGAGCCGAGCGATCTCGCGCGCCTGCGCACGCGCAATGCGTCCGGCGATATGGTGATGCTCGGCAGCGTGGTCGAGTTCAAGGACGTCTCGGGACCCGACCGCGTCGCGCGCTACAATCTCTACGCAGCCTCCGAGCTCCAGGGCGAGCCGGCGCCGGGCACCAGCTCGACCACCGCGCTCAACGCCATCAAGCAGCTCGCGAACGACACCTTGCCGAGCGGCTTCACCTTCGAATGGACCGACCTGTCCTATCAGCAGATTACCGGCGGCAATGCCGGGCTCTACGTATTTCCGATCTGCGTGCTGTTCGTCTATCTCGTGCTCGCCGCGCAATATGGCAGCTGGACGCTGCCGTTCGCGGTGATTCTGATCGTGCCGATGTGCCTGCTCGCCGCCACCATCGGCGTGCGCATCATGGGCCAGGACGTCAACATCCTCACCCAGATCGGCTTCGTGGTGCTGGTGGGACTGGCGGCGAAGAACGCGATCCTGATCGTCGAGTTCGCGCGCGACATCGAGAACGAAGGCAAGCCGCGGCTGGAGGCCGTCATCGACGCCTGCCGCTTGCGCTTGCGGCCGATCCTGATGACCTCGTTCGCCTTCATTCTCGGCGTGCTGCCGCTGGTGATCTCGACCGGCTCCGGCTCGGAGATGCGCCAGGCCGTCGGCGTCGCCGTGTTCTTCGGCATGATCGGCGTCACCCTGTTCGGCCTGCTGTTCACGCCGATCTTCTACGTCGTGGTGCGGAACCTCGCGGAAGGGCGGCGCGACAAGAAGCCGGAGGTGGTGGCCCCTTAAGTGCAAGTGGTGGCCACAGGCTTATCCTCACTCTCCGCCGTCGTCCCCGCGAAGGCGGGGACCCATAACCCCAGGGAGAAAGCGTTGGGCGAAGCGGTAACTCCGAGTCTTCGTCCAACTCGATCCTGTGGTTATGGGTCCCGGGCTCGCACTACGCGCGCCCCGGGACGACGGAGCGCGCAGAATCCCATACTAACGACCAATATGAAATGGATGGGCGCCCGCGGGGTTCTTCACTATCATCCGCGCGATTTCACAGAAGAATGCTGGAGATAAACATATGAAATCAGCACTTTGGGCCGCAGCGGCCTCGGCCCTCTTGATTGCGGTTCCCGCATCCGCGCAAGGCGTCAAGATCGGCATCCTCAACGACCAGTCCGGCGTCTATGCCGATTACGGCGGCAAATGGTCGGTCGAAGCGGCCAAGATGGCGATCGAGGATTTCGGCGGCGAGGTGCTCGGCCAGAAGATCGAGCTCGTCACTGCCGACCACCAGAACAAGCCGGATCTGGCCAGCTCGATCGCGCGGCGCTGGTACGACGTCGAGAATGTCGACATGATCACGGAGCTGACGACCTCCTCGGTCGCGCTCGCGATCCATGAACTCTCCAAGGAAAAGAAGAAGATCGACATCGTCGTCGGCGCCGCGACCTCGCGGCTGACAGGCGATGCCTGCCAGCCCTATGGCTTTCACTGGGCCTACGACACCCGCGCGCTCGGCGTCGGCACCGGCGGTGCGCTGACCAAAGCCGGCGGCGACACCTGGTTCTTCCTCACCGCGGACTACGCCTTCGGCTACGCGCTGGAGAAGGACACCAGCGAGATCGTCACCGCCAATGGCGGCAAGGTGGTCGGCTCGGTGCGCGTGCCGCTCAACTCCTCGGACTTTTCGTCCTTCCTGCTGCAGGCGCAGAGCTCGAAGGCGAAGATCGTCGGCCTCGCCAATGCCGGCCTCGACACTACCAATTCCATCAAGCAGGCGTCCGAATTCGGCATCGTCGCCAGTGGCCAGAAGCTCGCCGGCCTCCTGATGACGCTCGCCGAAGTCAACGGCCTCGGCCTTCAGGCCGCGCAAGGTCTGGTGCTGACCGAGGGCTATTACTGGGATCTCAACGACAAGACGCGCCATCTCGGCGAGCGCTTCCTCAAGCGCACCGGGCGGATGCCGAGCATGATCCACGCCGGCACCTATTCGGCGACGCTGAGCTACCTGAAGGCGGTCAAGGCCGCTGGCACCAAGGATCCGGATGCCGTCGCCAAGAAGCTGAAGGAGCTGCCGGTCGACGACGACTTCGCGCAGGGCGGCAAGGTGCTCGAGAACGGCCGCATGGTCCACGACATGTATCTGTTCGAGGTCAAGAAGCCCTCGGAGTCGAAGAAGCCCTGGGACTATTACAAGCTGCTCGCCACTGTCCCCGGTGACAAGGCCTTCTTCACCGCCAAGGAAAGCGGCTGCCCGCTGACGAAGTGAGGCTCTCCTGTCCCGGACGCGCTGCAGCGCGCCCGGGACACGACGCCCGCGTGATGCTAGGCTTCACTTCACCAACCGCAACACCACCGCCCCCAGCGCCCCGACCCACAGCGCCATGGCGGCGAGCGCCCGGATCGCGAAACCCGTGCCGCGCTTGGCCGCTGCTTGCGAATAGCCGACGAAATAGACGATACGGCCGATGATCCAGATCGCGCCGATCCCCGCCGCGATGGCGTCGCTGACATAGATCGCGAACAGCCAGAGCGCGGGCAGAACAATCGGCATCCATTCCAGCGTGTTCATCTGGATGCGGAAGGCCCGCTCGAAATCCGGATGGCCCGCCATCGCAGGCACTTTGACGCCGGTCTTGGTGCGCGAGCGTGAGACGTTGATGGCGGTGAAGAAATAAAATGCGATCGCCAGCAGCGTGACGAGCGCGGTGAGATGATACATCGCGAAACCCCTTGAAGAGAAGCCGCGCTTCAATAGCCGGTCAGCTCGAGATAGCCAACGCCGTCATGCGTGCCGGCAATGCTGATTGGCCCTTCCCAGTACGAGAAGCCGGTCCCCATCCAGGCTCTGGGATTGAGCGGCTTGCACAGGATCGCGAACGATCGCGAGGGGATCGCGATCTCCCATTGCACCGGCAGCTTGCGTCCCGCGACTTCCGCCGTCGCCTTCGGCATCATCTGGATGTCGTTCCCTGCAATCATCTGCGTCTCGCCGCTGGCGCTGATCCAATTGCCGAACGGATAATCCTTACCGTCCTTCTGCCGCAGCCGGTACAGCATCAGCTTGTCGCCGGATGACAGATGCAGTGACAACCAGTCCCAGCCGGTCTGGTCGGCGTCGAGCGGCTGGCTGCTCCATTCCCGGTCCATCCAGGCCTGGCCCGAGACATCGACCGGCTTGTCGTCGATGCTGAGCGTGCCGCGGGCACGGTAGAACGGCTGGCTGTAGTAGTACGAAGCCTGCCCGCGCTCCGACTTGCGGCTGTAGCCCCGATCGCCCTGCAGCACCACCGGCCGGTCGGCCTCCAGCGTCAGCGCATAGCTGAAATCGGCGCCAGACGCCTTCAACGACAGCGGCGCCAAAGCGCGATCGTCTGTGCGCTCAAGGCCCTTCATCTCCCAATCGTCGATCCAGGCATCGAACGGTTTTGCCGTCACGCCGGCTTGCCCGACGCCGCCGCGTGAAAACGTCTCAGAGAAGCGGTGGGTGTCGGCGCGCGTCACCGCCGCATGCGCCATCCACACCTGCTGATTGGCCCAGCCTTCGCCTTGCGGACCCGGCTGCGAAGCCTGGCGGAACAGCGTCCATTGCAGGCCGCAAGGAGCACCGCTCGCGTCGACGAGGTTTGCCGTGAGATACCACCACTCGATACGAAACTCTGGATGCGGTCCGTGGTCGGCCGGAAAGGCGAACGTCCTTCCCGGCGTCACCTTCGCAAAGCCGTCCGCTGTCTCGCCGAGCCCGGCATAGCCCTGCGCGGCCGCGCGGCGTGCGAGCGCCAGCGCAGCGATGCCGCCGGCGAAGGCGCGTCGCGTGATTGCTTCAGCGCTCATTGGCAAACACCTTGACGAGATTCGCCGGCTGCATCCGCGCCAGCCGGACCATCGGCAGCAGCGCCGCAAGCAGCGAGGCGAAGAGCGCCACCGCGACCAGCTCCACCAGTTGCAACGGGAAGACGTGGAACGGCAACCGCCAGCCGAACGCTTTCACGTTCACGATTGCAATCAGGCACCACGCGACCAGAAGGCCGAGCGGCACGGCCAGCAGCGCCGTGAACAGCGCGACCGAGAGCGTCTTGGTCAGCTCGATCGCGGCAAGCCGCGGCCGCGTCAGGCCGATCGCCCACAGCGGCGCAAGCTGCGGCAGTCGGGAGTTCGCCAGCGTCAGCAGGCTCGTGAGCAAGGCGATGCCGGCGACGCCGAGCGTGAAGGCGTTCAGCGCCGACGTCACCGCAAAGGTGCGGTTGAAGATGCGGATCGATTCCGCCTTCACCGTCGCCTGGTCGGCGACGCTGCGGTCGTCGAGCCCGAACTGCTTCTGCAAGGCCGCGATCAGGCCGGGGATATCCTCTCTCGCGACGATCAGGCCGATCCGCGTCTGCGGCGTCTGCGGAAACTGCCGGAGCAGTGCGGCGACGTTCACCGTGAGCTGCCCCTTGGGGTTGCCGTAATCGGCATAGATGCCGACGATGTCGAGCTCCCAGCTCCCGCCCGGCGCTGGCACCTCGACGACGTCGCCGATCTGCACGTTCAGCCGGCGGCTCAATTGCTCGCTGATGAAGGCGGCATTGCCCGGCACCAGCCGGGTCCAGGCGCGCGGCGCGGTCTCGAGCAGCGGCCAGCGCTCGCGATAGAGCGCGTGATCGGGCAGGCCGAGCAGCTCCACCGGCTGGCCCTGAACCTGCGCTTCGGCGCGTCCGCCCGAGAGGATCGCCTGAACATCGCTGCGATTCTTCAGCCAGTTGCGGATCGCGACGCCCTGCGCATTGTCGGAGGCGCTGACGTAGACGTCGGCGGCGAGCCGCCCGTTGAGCCAGCCGATGAAGGTGCGGCTGAAGGTCTCGACCATGGTGGAGACCCCGACATTGAC
Organism: Bradyrhizobium sp. WBAH42; assembly: GCF_024585265.1. Lineage (NCBI taxonomy): Bacteria > Pseudomonadati > Pseudomonadota > Alphaproteobacteria > Hyphomicrobiales > Nitrobacteraceae > Bradyrhizobium > Bradyrhizobium sp. WBAH42. Next base: position 441,257 of record NZ_CP036533.1, on the reverse strand, counting down.
GGCAAGCGCGAGCAGCAGCGCCATCAGCGCCAGCGACAATCCGGAAAGCTGCTGCCGGCTGTCCGCCCAGAACCACAGCGCGAGCGGGCCGCGCGCGAGGCGCTGACCCACGAGCAGGATGATGTCGAGGAAGGCCGGCAGGATCAGTGCCGCACCGAACATCAGCGCGGCCAGCACGCCGAACCCTGCGATCAGCGATTGCCCGTAGTGGAGCAGTATCAGCGCGACGGCGAACACGGCGCAGGCCGCACAGCTCTGCAGGATCAGCCAGCGGCGTTGCCGCTGCTGCCAGGCGCCCGGCTGCGCCGTCGCCAGCACCGGCATCCTGATCGCCTTGATCAGGCTCGTCGCCGCCGCCACGAGCGCGCCCGCAACGCTGATGCCGATGCCGGCGAGCCACCATTCGCCTCGCAGGCTGAGCTGCCCCGGGATCTGCGCGCCATAGAGCCCGCGCAGCGAGGCCGCGACATCGGGCAGCAGGGCGGCTGCGATGAAATAGCCGCAAGCGAGCCCGATCAGGCCTGCGGCCAGCGCCAGTGCAACCAGCTCGATCACCAGCACCGTATTGACCAGTCGCGCCGAGGCGCCACAGGCGCGCAAGGTGCGCAGCATCGGCAGCCGCTGCTCGAAGGCAAGGCCCACGGCAGAATTGACGATGAACAGGCCGACGAAGAACGACAGCAGACCGAAGGCGGTGAGGTTGAGATGAAAACTGTCGGTGAGACGCTCCAACTCCGTCTCCGCATTCGGCTCTATCAGCTGCAACTGCTCGCCGACGACGCTCGCGAGCGGTGCGGGCTTGCCCTTCGGCTTGCCGATCAGCAGCCGCGAGACCTGGTCGGGCTTGCTCAGCAGCCGTTGTGCCACGCCGATATCGACCACGAGCACACCGGGTGCGAGTTGCGGCATGACGCGCAGCGGCGGCAGCTTTGCGCCGCTGCTGATCGCCGGGGCCGCGCCTTCTGCTTGCTCCAAGTCCCTCAGCGTCTCCCGGGCCACCAATGTCTGGCCGGGCGGAGCAACGAAGCTGCTGAGATCCGCGGCACCCAGGCGCGGCGCATTGCCGACGTCGACCGGCAGCGTGACCGGCTCGATACCGAGTAGCCGCACCGAATGCCCGTTGATCTGGACACGTCCCTCCAGCATCGGCGACACCGGCCAGCCGGCGCGGCGGAGCTTTACGAACAGCTCCTGCGGGAAAGTCGCCGCATTGGGAGCGACCAGCATCGCCGTGCGCACGCCGCCGAACGTCGCCGCGGCGCGGTCATAGGCATTGCGGGCCTGCTGATTGATGGCCTGCACCCCGCTCCACAGCGCGGTTGCAGCGATCAATCCGATGAGCAGCGTCGCGAATTGCATCTTGTGGCGCCGCCAATGGCTGAGCAGCACGGCGAGAACCCAGAGCGCGCGCCTCATGAAATGCGCCCTGCATGCAACGTGAGATGACGGTCGAGCGTGGCGGCGAGATGCAGGCTGTGCGTCACCATCAGGAAGCCGCAGCCGGTGCGCGAGACGAGATCGCGCGCCAATGCCAGCACCTCCTCGGCAGTGGCTTCGTCGAGATTGCCGGTCGGCTCGTCCGCCAGCAGCAGCGAGGGCTTTGTCGCCAGCGCCCGGCCGATCGCGACCCGCTGCTGCTGGCCGCCGGATATTTGCTCTGGATAACGCTTGAGCAGGCTGCCGAGTCCGAGCCGCTCGACAAGCTCCTTGGTCCAGGCCGCATCATGCCGGCCGGCAATCCGGGCCTGGAAGGCTAGATTGTCCGCGACGGAGAGGCTCGGGATCAGGTTGAATTGTTGAAAAACCAGGCCAATGCGATCGCGCCGCAAGCCGGCCCGTCCTGTGTCCGAGAGCTTGGTGACCTCGATGTCGCCCAGCCGGATCGAGCCGCCGTCCGCGGCATCGAGCCCGGCGATCAGGTGCAGCAGCGTGCTCTTGCCGCTGCCGGATTCACCGGTCAGTGCGACGCGCTCGCCAGCCCCGAGGTCAAGGTCGACGCCGCGCAGAACGTGGACGGGCTCGCCCGCCGAGGAGAAGGTCTTTGAGAGGTTTCGGATGCTCAGCACGGGCCTGCCACTTCTCTTCCACCTGTCCCATAGGGAGAGGTCGCGCCATAGGCGCGGGTGAGGGGTTACGGTCTCTTGAGAGCCCAAGGCCCCTCACCCGATTTGCTACGCAAATCGACCTCTCCCCGACGGGGAGAGGTAAGAATGCTGCGTAGCACACCTGATGCGGAAATGCCGGGGTTGCGTTGGCCCTGAAGCCGCTGTTAGCTTCCAAGACGGCCAAATCAAAAAAGTGCCGAAAAAGACATGCGGGGAGAATGATGAGCGCTCAGGGAACGCCGAATGTGGCGGCTAGAACGACCAAGACGCCACAGGGCGCCTGGACCGTTACATTTCTCCTCTTTCTCTTCATGGTGGTGAACTTCGCGGACAAGATCGTCGTCGGTCTCGCCGGCGTGCCGATCATGACCGACATGAAGCTCAGCGCCGAGCAGTTCGGCCTGCTCGGGTCCTCGTTCTTCTTCCTGTTCTCGATCTCGGCCATCGTGGTTGGCTTCATCGTCAACAAGGTGCCGACACGCTGGGTGCTGTTGACGCTGGCGGTGATCTGGGCGGTGGCGCAGTTCCCGATGGTCGGCACGGTATCCTTCACCACGCTTCTGATCTGCCGCATCGTGCTGGGGGCCGGCGAAGGCCCGGCCTTCTCGGTCGCCGCGCACGCCATCTACAAATGGTTCCCCGACGAGAAGCGCACCCTGCCGACCGCGATCCTGTCGCAGGGCTCGGCCTTCGGCGTCATCCTGGCGGTGCCGGCGCTGAACTGGATCATCGTCAACCATTCCTGGCACTACGCCTTCGGCGCGCTCGGAATCGTCGGCTTGATCTGGGTCGCGGCCTGGCTCGCGCTCGGCAAGGAAGGCCCGCTGGAGGATACCGAGGTCCTGGCCGCCACCGAGCCGAAGATTCCGTACGTGCAGCTGCTGACCTCGCGCACCTTCCTCGGCTGCGTGATCGCGACCTTCGGCGCCTATTGGGCGCTGTCGCTCGGCCTCACCTGGTTCACGCCCTTCATCGTCAAGGGGCTCGGCTTCTCGCAGAGCCAGGCCGGCTTCATCTCGATCCTGCCCTGGGTGTTCGGCGCCACCATCGTCATCCTCACCGGCTGGATCTCGCAAGTGATGATGGCGCGCGGCTACACCACGCGCATCTCGCGCGGCGTGCTCGGCTCGGTGCCGCTGATCATTGGCGGCCTGATCCTCACCGCGATGGCGCATGTCGAGGGCGCCGGCCTGCAGATCGCGCTGCTCGTCGTCGGCTCCGGCCTGTGCGGTGCGATCTACGTGGTCTGCCCGCCGATGCTCGGCGAGTTCACCCCGGCCTCGCAGCGCGGCGCGGTGATCGCGATCTACGGCGCGCTTTACACGCTCTCAGGGATCATCGCGCCGAGCGTGATGGGCACCGTGATCCAGCGCGCCGGCACCATGCTCGACGGCTACCTGACCGGCTTCACCATCAACGCGGCGGTCATGATTGGCTCCGGCGTCATCGGCCTGCTGCTGCTGTGGCCGAACACGGAGAAGGCCAGGCTGACCCGCGGTGCGGCGGCGCAGGGCACAGCGCTGAAGGGCGCGGTGTCGCCGACGTAAGGGGAGGCGCGCTCTTTCTTACCCTCCCCTGGAGGGGGAGGGTCGATCGCGCAAAGCGCGAGCGGGGTGGGGTGATCTCTCCGCTCGGGCACCGTATCGGTGGAGAGACTGTCACCCCACCCCGTCTCACATGTCGCTGCGCTCCATATGAGCCGACCCTCCCCCTCCAGGGGAGGGTGAGCGGTCGCCTCGCTAGCTCGCCATCTCCTGCGCGCCACGAATCAGCTTGCCCGGCCGCCGCCCGGTGGCTTCGCCGTGCCGCCGCGTCACCACGCCCGAGACGATCGTCGCCTCATAGCCGTCGACATCCTGCAACAGCCTGCGACCGCCGACCGGCAGGTCGTAATGCACCTTCGGCGGATGCAGATGCAGCCGGTCGTAGTCGATCACGTTGACGTCGGCTTTATAGCCGGGAGCAATGAGCCCGCGGTCGGTGAGGCCGACCGAGAGCGCGGTCTTGCGCGACTGCGCGGCGACCACGAACGGGATCGACAGCTTCTCGCCGCGCGTGCGGTCACGCGTCCAGTGCGTCAGCAGATAGGTCGGAAAGCTGGCATCGCAGATAATGCCGCAATGCGCGCCGCCGTCGGAGAGGCCCGGCACCGATTGCGGATCGAGCAGCATCTCGCGCGTCGCATCGAGATTGCCATCGGAATAGTTCAGGAACGGCACGTAGAGCATGCCGCGCCCGTCGTCCGACAGCATGGCCTCGTACGCGAGCTCCTCCGGCTGCCTTCCCTGCTGGCGCGCCCGCGGCCCCAGCGCGTTCTCCGGCGGCTGCTCGTAGTCGGGGGGATCGCCGAGCAAAAACATCTTGTCGTAGTTGGGCCGGAAGAACAGCGGATCGTCGGTCGCAGTCGCCGCCTCGCTCAGGATCGCCTCGCGCATGTCGGCTTGACGCAGCTGCATCAGCCGCTCCTTCAACGGCAGGTGCGCGATCGCCTTGTAGCTCGGATGGGTCTGGAACGGATTGCGCGAAAGCTCGAGCCCGAGCAGGAGGCCGACGGGCCGGGCTGCGATCTGCGCGGTGATGGAGAGGCCGCGCCTGGCGGCTGCATTGATCTCGTCCAGCGTCTGGCGCCAGCGGTTTGGCGCCTTGTCGTTCTGCGTGATCGAGAACGAGATCGGGCATTTTGTGCTGTCCGCCACCCGCAGCATCATCGGCAGGTCTTCGTGGATGGTGGAGAGGTCGAGCACGAATTGCAGCACGCTGCGCCCCTGCCGGTGCATCGCGCCGGCAATCGCGGTGAGCTCGTCCTCGCCGGCCTTCAGGGTCGGCGTGAAATCGCCGGTCGAGGTGCGGTGGTTGAGCGTGCGCGAGGTCGAGAAGCCGAGCGCGCCCGCGCGCACGGCCTCGCCCGCGAGCTTCGCCATCGCCGCGTTGTCCTCAGGCGTCGAGGGATCGCGGCGTGCGCCGCGCTCGCCCATGACATAGACGCGCAGCGCGGCATGCGGCAGCTGCGCGCCGACGTCGATGTCGAAATCGCGCTTGCCGAGCCAGTTCATGTAGTCCGGAAAGCTCTCCCAGGCCCAGGGAATGCCGGCACTCAGCACCGGCTCAGGAATGTCCTCGACGCCCTCCATCAGCTGGATCAGGCGGGTGTGGTCGGCAGGCTTGCACGGCGCAAAGCCGACGCCGCAATTGCCCATGATCGCGGTGGTGACGCCGTTCTGCGACGACGGCGTGATGTCCTGGCTCCAGGTGACCTGCCCGTCGTAATGGGTGTGCACGTCGACGAAGCCCGGCGTCACCAGCTTGCCGCGCGCGTCGATCTCTTCGCGGCCTTTCGCGGAGACCTTCCCGACTTCGCTGATCCTGCCGCCGGTGATGGCGACGTCGGCCTCGAACAGCTCGCCGCCGCTTCCGTCCGCGACATTGCCGCCGCGGATCACGAGATCAGGATTGCTCATGGTGTTTCTTCCCGTTTTTTGTTGCTTGTTTTCGTCGTCCCGGACAAGCGCGCTTTCAGCGCGGCCGATCCGGGCCCTCGCCGCGACGACAGATGAACCTTGGCTACGCCTTGGCCGCCCGCCGCTCGGTGAACGGCGACAGCACCACTGTCGCCAGCATGAAGATCACGGACGCCCCGAACACCCAATGCGGCGCGCTCTGGTCCATGATCCAGCCGAACAGCAGCGGTGAGACGATGCCACCGAGGTTGAAGCCGGTGGAGACGATGCCGAAGGCGCGCCCCGCGGCACCCGCAGGCGCGGCATTGCGCACCAGCATGTCCCGCGACGGCGCGATCACGCCGGAGAGGAAGCCTGCGGTCGCCATCGTCGCCGTGAGGGCCCAGCCCGGCAGCGTCACCAGCGCGATCAGCAGCACGATGACCGCATTCGCGGCGAAGCAGGCCGCGGCGACATAGCCGTGACGCGCGGTGCGGTCCGCGAGGAAGCCGCCGGCGAGCACGCCCGCGGCGCTGGCGGCAAGGAACGCAGTCAGCGCGACATTGGCGATCGAATAGGACGTGCCGTAGCCGCTCATCAGCGCCACCACGCCGAAATTGTTGATGCCGGCGACCGACAGGCTGAGCAGCATGAACAGCGCGGTCAGCGTGATCAGCGCCGGGGTGATGACGGCCTGCTTCGGCGCGCTCTCGCTGCCCGGCTTCTTCTTGTGCGCGCCGGCCTCGGGGATGCCCATGGCCACCAGCAACACCGCCACCAGAATGGCGATCGCGCCGGAGGCGATCAGCGCGCCGACGCCGCCCCACACCGTGACCAGTGCCGCCACGACCGCCGGCGTCACCGCGCCGCCGAGATAGCCGGCAAAGGTGTGGACCGAGAAGGCGCGGCCCATCCGCGCCTCGTCCATGTGCTCGGCCAGGATCGCGTAGTCGGCAGGATGATAGACGCTGTTGGCGAGCCCGAGCAGCACGGCGCAGGCGATCAGCGCAGCGTAGCTGAGGTGCAGGCCGAGCAGGATCAGCGCGCAGCCGCCGAGCGTCAGCCCTACAAGCAGGATCTTGCGCGCGCCAAAATGGTCGACGAGATAGCCGGTCGGCGCCTGCGTCAGGCCGGAGACGACGGCGAGCGTGGTCAGCGAGAAGCCGAGCTCGACATAGCCGACGCCGAGCTTCTCCTTCAGGAACGGGAACAGCATCGGCAGGACCAGCAGATGGAAATGGCTGACCCAATGCGCGATCGAGATGCCGGTGAGCGTGCGCAGCGCACTATCCGCCTTGCCTTGCTGCGGTGCGGCGAGAACGTCGACCATTGCAGTTCCGTTTCACTCCCGATGGACCGGCAAACTATCGGGGAGGGCGGTTATTTGTCCATGAACGCAGGCGCATGGCAGGTAGTGCGGGTGGAGCTCCATCACCGCTAGCGCGCGATCAACATCAGCGTTCCCACTCAGAACGGCTCGTCGTCAGGGCCATAGCGGTCGCGTTTCGGCGTCGCGATGTCGCCGTCTTCGTAATCGTCGTCATCGACCTCGCGCCGGGGCGAGGGCTTCCTCGCCTTGTCTTGCCCCTGTTTCGGCGGCTCGCTCGGCTTGTCGGTCGTCTTCCCGGTGGTCTTATTCCCGGTCTTGGTCATGGCGGGTCCCGGATGGTGATGCTGCATCCGAATGTACCGCCAAATATGTGCGGCGCCTGATTTATCTCAAGGGGCGACGAGGTCGTCAGTGCACCACCGGCCCGCCCGCCTTCTTCCAGGCATCGAGGCCGCCGGCGATATGTGCGCTGTTGAGAAGCCCCGCTTCCTTTGCAGCCGCAACGGCCATCGCCGAGCGTTCGCCGAAGGCGCAGAAGAACACGACGCGGCGCCCCGTTGCGGCCGCGACCTCGCGCAGCATGCCGCCGGGCTTGAGGCTTTCCTCCACAGAGGGATAGGGCGTGTGCAGCGCGCCTTCGAGCATGCCGTGCTTCATCCGCTCATTGGTCTCGCGCAAGTCCACGAGCAGGATGTCGGGCCGGCCGAGGCTGCGGATCGCCTCGGTCGCGCTGAGCGCGCGGCCTTCCTTCTCCAGCTCCTCCTGATGCAGGCCGACATGCATGTTGGCGGGGATCGCCACGTCCATCATCTTCGGATTGGGCAGCTTCAGGTTGGCCATCAGCTCGACATATTCGTCGACCGAGCGCACCTGGAGCCGCGGATTGTAGCGCTTCTCCTCGCCGATGGTGGAGACGGTGTCGCCCTTGTAGTCGTGGGCCGGAAACACCATCGTCTCGTCCGGCAGCTTCAAGAGACGGTTGAAGATCGAATCGTATTGCGCGCGTGCCGAGCCGTTCTGGAAATCGGTGCGGCCGGTGCCGCGGATCAGCAGCGTGTCGCCGGTGAAGACGCGGTCGCCCATCAAATAGGAATAGGAATCGTCGGTGTGGCCCGGCGTGTACATCACGTCGAGCGACAGGCCCTCGATCGTCACCTTGTCGCCGTCCGCCACCCGCATGGCGACGACGTCGGCCTTGGTCTGGTCGCCCATCACGGTCATGCAATGGGTGCGGTCGCGCAGCTCGCCGAGGCCGGTGACGTGGTCGGCATGCAGATGCGTGTCGACCGCCTTGACCAGCTTGAGGTCGAGCTCGCGCAGCAATTGGCAGTAGCGGTCGACCTTCTCCAGCACAGGGTCGAGAATCAGCGCCTCGCCGCCGGGGCGGCTGGCGAGGACGTAGCTGTAGGTGCCCGAAACGCTGTCGAAGAGCTGGCGGAAGATCATGGCAGGACCCGGCTTGGAACTGACTTCCAAGATTCTACTACGGTATGGGTCCAAAAGAGAAGCAATTCACTGCGTGAACAGCGAAATCTAGAAGATTCTTATTGCGGGTGCGAGAGCAGCGACCGCATCATCCCAGTCCGGCAATGCCTGGATTGCCCTCGACCCCTTTCAGCGTCACGCCGGAGCCCAGTCGCTCCTGAAGCATCCGGCCCGAGCGCAGATATTTGCCGACGACGTCCCATACCGGCGCGCCCTGCTGGCCGTTGACCGAGGCCCAGCCCGCGACCTTGTAGCGGTGGCTGGCGCTGAGCGCCTTGCCGCTACCGAGCTTCAGCTCCGAGATGCGGCTGCCGATCGCAGCGTCCGGCGTGCAGGTGTAGCTGAGCCCGCCGGCGCGCACCATGTCGCCGCCCTGCTGGTAGTAGGGATCGGTATTGAAGAGGTTGTCGCAGACGTCCTCGAGCAAGTCCTTGATCTGGGCCCCCGTCATCTCCTGCACATAGGTTTCGGGATAGGTGATCGCGGTTTCCGCCAGCAGATCCTCCATGGTCATAGCCTGGCCTGACAGTGCGGTGACGCCCCAGCGGAAGCCCGGCGACAGCGCGATCTCGGCATCGAGCTCGGTGCGCAGCGCGGTGCAGATCAATTCGTCCATGGGCCCGGAGAAATTGCCGCGGCGATAGAGCAGACGGTCGGGTGTCGCGATCTTCTCCGACCAGTCGGCCACATGCGGTGCACGGACCCGGCCGATGAGCTCGGCCATCGCCGGATCGGGCTTCAGCAGCTCCGAATAGACCGGCAGCAGATGATACCTGACATCGCTGACCTTGCCGCTGTCGAGCGCGAGATCGAGCACACCCAGAAATTTCCCGTTGGATCCGGCATTGGTGACGAGCGTCGTGCCACCTGCGTTCTTCACTGCCATAGGCTGCGGTACGGCATCATGGGTGTGGCCGCCGAGAATGACGTCGATGCCGGTGACCCGGCTTGCGAGCTTGAGGTCCACGTCCATGCCGTTGTGCGACAGCAGCACGACGGCATCGACCTTGTCGGTGCCGCGCAAGGCATCGACATGCTTCTGCAGCTCCTCCTCGCGGATGCCGAAGCTCCAGTCCGGCGTGAACCTCTTGGGATGCGCGATCGGAGTGTAGGGGAAGGCCTGGCCGACGATCGCGACGCGATGCCCGCCGAGTTCCTTGATGACAGAAGGCTTGAACACGCGTCCGGTGGCCTTGTCGAAGGCGGGGGCGTCGTTGAACGCGGCCTCCTCGGTCAGGAACACGTTCTGCGCCAGGAACTCGCCCTTGAAGCGCTCGAGATTGTCGCGCAGCGCCTGCTCGCCATAGGTGAATTCCCAATGCCCCGTCATCGCCTCGATGCCGAGCAGATTGGCGACCTCGACCATGTCGCGGCCCTGCATCAGGTTGGCCAGCCCCGTGCCCTGCCAGAGATCGCCGCCGTCGACGAGCAGCGAACGCCGCTCGCCGACATCGGCGCGCAAGCGATCGACCAGCGTCTTCAGATGGGCAAAGCCCCCGAGCTTGCCGAAGCGGCCTGCTGACTTCTCGAACTCGAAGCAGGTGAAGGCATAGGCATCGGCGCTGTCGGGCCGGATGCCGAAGCGTTCGAGAAAGGCGCGGCCGACCAGATGCGGCGGCCGTCCCGCCATTTCGCCGATGCCGATATTGACACTGGGCTCGCGGAAATAGACCGGATTGAGCTGCGCATGCGTGTCGGTGATGTGCAGGATTCGCGCAGTGCCGAACCGTTCGAGGTCGTAGATGCTGGCAGCCTCAGCGCCGCGGGCCAGCCGCGGCAGGGCGATCGTTGCCGCGGCAAGGCCCGCACCTTTCAGGAAATCGCGGCGGCGGATCGCCATCCAGGAATTCTCCGCGCCTCTCGTGTGGACTGCGTTCACCGCGGGGCAGTCTAGCGGATTTCCATCGCCTTCCAGGCTTCTTTTTCGGAACTAGCCTGGAAGATCGACGCCTTCGCCAGCGCTTCGGCCTCCCTGGCTGCGGCCACCGCACGGTCGAAATCGCCGCCGTCGGCAGCCTTCTTCGCAGCCGCCAGCGCAGATACGGTCACCGTCCACTGGTTGCGCATGCCGGCCGCCTCCTTGGAGGCGGCTTCGGCGGCGGCATAGGCTGCCTTGTAGTCCACCTCATTCGCCGCGCGCGTGGATGGCGCAAGGCTTAAGGCGAGCAGCATGGCGAGCGCAAGTGACCGCTTCATGGCCGTGCTCCTGGCCCTGAGATCGGCAGGCCGTTGGCGACGTAGGACAGGAAATATTCGACGTCGCGATATTCATCCGCCTGCGGCTCCAGCGGAACCGCGCGGGTCTGGCTGTTGCAGGTGACGAAGCGGCGGCTGGTCGTGCCCATGCCGCTCCATTCGGAGCGGTAGATCGGCATCGCGTTGACGATGCCGAGCGCCGGGGCAAGGGTCTCGGCGCGGATGCGCTCGCCCGGGCTCTGCACATGGCAGCTCGCGCAGGAGAAGTTCATCTGGCCGCGGCGGGTGTAGAAATAGCGCTTGCCGTTCTCGTACGCCGCGAGCGCGCGAGGGTCATCGGGAATCTTGATGTCCATCAGCTTGCCGCGGGAGGTGTAGGCCATGTAGGCGGTGAGCGAGGCCATCTCGTCCTTGACGTAGGAATAGGGCGCCTCGCCGTTGGCCTCGCGGCAGCGGTTGAGCGCGAGCTCCAGCGTGATGACCTTGCCTTCCTTGCTGTCGAAGTACGGATAGTTCTGGCGGATGGCGATGCCGCCGTTCGGGAAGCAGTCGGCATAGGTCTTGCCGTTCTTGAACGGGGTCGAGAACATCTCCTTGCCGGCATCGAGCGCGAACTCGTAAGGCGGGAATTCCTCTTTCTCCTGCCACTGCCGCTTCATGTCCTCGTTCATGGAATACGGGCCGTTGACGAAATCCTCGTGCTTCACGTTCGGAAACTTCTGGAAGAAGAAGTTCTGGAACGCCTTGGCATCAGCAACGGGATCCACCTTGTCGGCAGCGATCACGCGGGGCGAAGCGAGGGCGAGCGCGACGAGCGCGGCGCCGAGCGAGCCCAGCAGGAGGTGGATGCGGGCCTTCATCACGCGATCTTCGCGGTGGTCGTGTCCGAGCCGCCCTTGTTGTCGGTCCATGAGATCTTGAGCTCGTCGCCCTTCTTGGCGCCCTTGAAGCTGAACTTGACATAGGGGTCCTTGGAAACGGCGGTGCCCCAATCGGCGACGAACACGTCCTTGCCGTTACATTCGAACTTCAGCTGCTGGATGAAATGCGCCGGGATCAACTCGCCCTTGGAATCCTTGACGAGGCCGGTGTCCATGGGGTGCTGGATCAGCGCCTGCACCTCGGTGATGTCGCCGCTCGATGTTGCGCGCACGCGAATGCTGGATGCCATGTCGAACTGCCTCGCTTAGCCGCCGCAACCGCCGACGGTGACCTTGACCTCCTTGGTCGCGCTGTAGAGCTTGCCGTCGGCCTCCACGATCGCGGTCAGTTTGGTGGTCCTGGCCATCTTCAGCCGGTTGGCGACGGCAGGGATGGTGCCATCGGGAATCCTGTAGCTGGCGGCCAGCGCGCTCGGGTTCTCCGCCACGAAGAACGAGATCGAGGTGACCTTCTCCAGCGTCGTCGTCACCGAGATCGGCACGACGCCGCCGTTCTCGGCGATCTCCGGCGCATCCAGCTTGACCTTGTCCGACGGTTCGGCGGTCTTGCCGTAGAGCGCCTTGATCGCGTCGGCTTCGCTCTTCTGCCTGAAGGCCTCTTCCGGATATTTGTCGTTCGCCGCGGCGCGCGCGGGCGCGAACGGCAGATTGCCGAGGCCGAGCAGCGCCACGGAGGCTGCGCCCTGAAGGATCAGGCGCCGCGTCGGGTGGGGCCTCGTGGTCGTGGTCATCTCAAGTCTCCTGGGGCCGCCGGCGGTTACAGGGTCTGCAGGAAATCAACGATCGCGTCGATCTCCTGTTCGGTCAAAATCCGGTTCCGGCCGAACGGCGGCATCATGGTTTGCGGATTGCGCTTGGTCTCGTCGAAGATGATCGCGGTGAGCTCGTTGCGATCAGGGTATTTTGACTTGATGTCCTTCAGTTCCGGTCCGATCGTCCCCGGCAGGTCGCCGCCTTTGATGACATGGCAAGTCAGGCAATTGCCCTTGCCGCGGTCGAAGGCGAGCTTCTGGCCCACCGTCACGGCGGATTGCGCCCCCGCCGGGGCCATGGCCATGCCGGCGAGGAGGGCCAGGGCAACAAGCAAAGCGGGCTTGCGAGGAAAGGCGGTCAAGGCATCGTCCCGGAGCGTTATCTCGATGATCTCATTTACGGAATTGTTCAAAAGCACAAAGGACATCGCCTGACAATCAAGACTATGCATGCGGCAAAATGGGGTTAATATCCTCCGCATTGCAACCGACAAGATAGTTCGTTCATGCGGATGGGCGCGGACTAGCAAATTATTCTCGGACCTTTGGCCTTCTGGCCTTCTTTTTTGGTACGCATTTTTGGGGACGTCACTTGGCTGAATATGTCGTCGAATTTGGCAGGGATGGCGGACGGGTCGAGCCGGATGGCCGGCTCGATGCGCCGGCCTTTCATCGCAATCACGAACCGATCTGGGCCGCCCTGGAAAAGCACCTCGCGGATGCGACCGGCAACGTCGTGGAACTCGGCAGTGGAACCGGGCAGCACGTGGTGCATTTCGCCCGCCACACGCCCGGCCTGGTCTGGTGGCCGAGCGATCTCAACCAGCGCCACCTCAAGAGCATCGAGGCCTGGCGCATGCATGCGGGCCTGCCGAACATCCGCCCACCCCTGCGCATCGACCTCACCGATGCCGATTGGTGCCCGGAAATGAAAAGCGGGCAGGGGCCGACCAGCCTCGCGGCCGTGTTCTGCGCCAATGTCATTCACATCGCGCCCTGGGCCGTGGCCGAAGGCCTGTTCGCCGGCGCCGGCCGTTATCTGCGCCGCGACGGCAAGCTGTTCCTCTATGGCCCGTTCAAGCGCGACGGCAAGCACACCGCGCTCAGCAACGCGGTGTTCGACACCTCCTTGCGCGAGGGCAATCCCGAATGGGGCGTGCGCGACGTCGTCGACGTCGAGAAGCTGGCGAAGGCGGCAGGCCTCGGTCTCGTCGATACGATCGAGATGCCCGCGAACAATCTGACGTTGGTGTTTGCGCGGTAGCTACGCCGGAGGTGCGCTCCCTCTCCCGCTTGCGGGAGAGGGTGCTTCCGCAACGGGATACTCCCCTAGGGGAGAAAGCCCTCACCCGCCGCGCTCTTCGAGCGCGTCGGCCTCTCCCGCAAGCGGGAGAGGCAAGAACTGTCCGTGGCCAGCACCTTGTCAAGACGTCTCAGTCTTCGTCATCCCGCCACCCGATCTTCTCCTTCAAGAACCGATAGCCCAGCACCTCGAAACCCGCGCGCTCCTTGTTGTCCTTGCCGTAGCCGTGGCCGCCTGCGGCCGGTTCGTAGAACCAGGCCTCATAGCCCATGGCCTGCAGCTTGGCCGCCATCTTGCGCGCGTGGCCGGGATGGACGCGGTCGTCGCGCCGCGTCGTCGCGATCAGAATCGGCGGATAGGCCTGGCCGGCCTTCACGTTGTGATAGGCCGAGTAGGTCTTCAGCCATTCCCATTCGTCGGGCTTGTCGGGATCGCCATATTCCGCGATCCAGCTCGCGCCCGCGAGCAGCTTTGTGTAGCGGCGCATGTCGATCAGCGGGATGGTGCAGAACAGCGCGCCGAAACGCTCGGGGTAGCGCACCAGCATGTTGGTGATGAGGATGCCGCCGTTCGAGCCGCCCTGCGCGGCGATACGCTTTGCGCTCGTCACACCGCGGCGGACGAGATCGGCGGCAACGGCGGCGAAATCGTCGTGAGAGAGCTTCTTGCCGGCAAGGCGTCCGGCATCGTGCCAGCGCGTGCCGAACTCGCCGCCGCCGCGCAAATTCGCCTGCACCGTGGTGCCGCCGCGCTCCAGCCACAGCTTGCCGAGCGACGCGTTGTAATACGGCTTCACCGAAACCGCGAAGCCGCCATAGGCGCTCATATAGACCGGCGCATCGCCGGTCTCGCCGGCGGGGCCGGTCTGCACATAGGGAATTCGCTCGCCGTCAACGGAGATCGCCTCGTGCTGCGTCACCATGAGCCCGTCGGCGGTGAACGTCTTCGGCGCCTGCTTCAGCACGATCGGGCTTGCGACGCCGCGTTCGATCAGCAGCAACGAGGGCGGCGTCAGCGGATCCTGCACATTGGCGAGCAGGGCGCCGTTGCTCTCGGAGGCATGGCGATCGAGCGTCCAGACGTCGACGACGCCGATTCCCGGCAGGCCGGAAAGCGTCTCGCGGCTCCATGTCGCGGCGGAAGGCGTGCAGATCTCGAAACGCGGCCTCAGCTCGTCGAGGATCGAAAGGACCAGCCCGCCTGCCACCCAGAAGAAGCCCTGGATCGCCCGACGCGGCGCCGGCTCGAACAGCATGGCGAACTCGCGGCCGCCTTTGAGGAATGCGGAGAGCGAGATGCCGAGCGCCGCGTCGGCCTCGTACGTCCGTCCGGCCACGGACCAGTTCGAGCGCGGTTTGATCGCGAGCCAGTCGCCATGGGCCTGCAATTCTATGTCGGTCGGCAGATCCAGCCTTGCGAGCGGTCCGGTCTGATCTCCGATCGAGACGCTGAAGTTGAAGAAATCCAGCATGCGGCCGAACCATATCGTTCGATTCGTCGTGATGCGATCGACGTAGCAATATGCCGCCATGTCGTCCGCCGAGGCCTCGAACAGCACCGAAGCCTGTTCGACCCTTTGGCCGCGCCGCCAAAGCCGCACGGTGCGCGCATAGCCCGATGTCGTCGCCATGCCCTCGCCATGCGCGCTCGAAAGCAGCAGCGTGTCGGCATCGAGCCAGTCGACGCCGCCCTTGGCTTCCGGCAGTGCGAAGCCGCCGGCAACGAAGCTTCTCGTGTCGAGGTCGAACTCGCGCAAAGTGACGGCGTCGCTGCCGCCGCGCGACAGGCTGAGGATCGCGCGCGAACTGCCGGGCATCGTGGTGATCTGGCTCAGCAGCCAGTCCTCGCCTTCGCTCGCCGCAAGCTGATCAATATCAAGTATGGTTTCCCATGCCGGATGCGGCTTTCGAAACTCTTCCAACGTGGTCCGCCGCCACAGGCCGCGGGGATTGCTGGCGTCCTTCCAGAGATTGTGCAGATCGGAGCCGCGCCGGCTGACATAGGGAATGTTGTCGGGACGATCGTAGATGCCAGCGAGTATGTCGCGGCCGCGTTCGAAGGCCGCTCCGCCGAAGGCCTGCAGCGTCAGGCTGTTCTGCCGCTCGACGAAATCGAGCGCCTGCCGGCCCTCGATCTCCTCCAGCCACAGCCAGGGATCGTCGTCGGGAGCTTGCAGCGTGGGCCTGTCGTCGACGGACATAACGTAACTCCCAGTGATCGCGGCGGATAGGATTTGATCGAGCGCAAGCCGTCAAGGGCGCGCATCGCTATCATCGCAGCGATTGCGTCAGGGGCATGGCCCGCGCCCGTTTGCGCCGGTTGCCGGCCCTCTCTCACCCCTCCATAGTGCCGCGAATCAACAGAGCCCTTTGGGCGGAAATGCCGATGCTGGACGTGACTGCAGCCAATGAGATCGCCGACGATGCCCGCGTGCGCGCCAACGTGGTGCGCCTTGCCGCCGCGCAGGCGCTGACCGGCGCCAACTCGGCGGTGATCTTCGCCACCGGCGCGATCGTCGGTGCCACGCTCGCGCCGGACATGTCGTTCGCGACCGTGCCGATCTCGATGTATGTGGTCGGGCTCGCTGCCGGCACGCTGCCGACCGGCGCGATCTCGCGCCGCTTCGGCCGCCGTGCCGCCTTCGTCATCGGCACCGGCCTCGGCGCGCTCACCGGCCTGCTCGGCTCGTTCGCGATCCTGCACGGCTCGTTCGCGCTGTTTTGTCTGGCGACCTTTCTCGGCGGCCTCTACGGCGCGGTGGCGCAATCCTATCGCTTTGCGGCTGCCGACGGCGCCAGTGCGGCCTACCGGCCCAAGGCCGTGTCCTGGGTGATGGCGGGCGGCGTGTTCGCGGGCGTGCTCGGTCCGCAGCTCGTGCAGTGGACCATGGATGTCTGGCAGCCTTATCTGTTCGCCTTCAGCTTCCTGGTGCAGACGGCCGTCGCGCTGGTTGCCATGGGCATCGTCGCCGGCGTCGATATGCCGAAGCCCGCGCCGGCCGATCTGCACGGCGGCCGGCCACTGCTCACCATCGTGACGCAGCCGCGCTTCATCGCGGCCGCTTTGTGCGGCGTCATCGCCTATCCCATGATGAACCTGGTGATGACCTCTGCGCCGCTCGCCATGAAGATGTGCGGCCTCAGCGTCTCCGATTCCAATTTCGGCATTCAATGGCACATCGTCGCGATGTATGGGCCGAGCTTCTTCACGGGTGCGCTGATCGCGCGCTTCGGGGCGCCGAAGATCGTGGCTGCCGGCCTGCTGCTGGAAGCAGGCGCCGCCACCATCGGTCTCTCCGGGCTCACCGCGATGCACTTCTGGGCCACGCTGATCGTGCTCGGCGTGGGCTGGAATTTCGCCTTCATCGGCGCCTCCGCGCTGGTGCTGGAGACGCATCGCCCGCAGGAGCGCAACAAGGTGCAGGCCTTCAACGATTTCCTGGTGTTCGGCATGATGGCGATCGGCTCGTTCTCGTCGGGCCAGCTGCTCGCCAATTTCGGCTGGTCCGCGGTGAACCTCGTGGTGTTCCCGCCGGTGCTGCTGGGTCTTGCCGTGCTCTCGCTGGTCTCCTGGGCGAGGCGCCGCCAGGCGCGGCTGGAGGCAGCCATGGGCGAGTTCCCCGACGCGGTCTAGTTTGGCAAGAGGCTGTCAGCAGCGTTGACACTTCGATCCAGGTCGAAGTGATTTTCGGAAGCCCGGTTGTTACATGATGCTCGTCATCAACAGGCGAGCGTTCAGCCCAAGCGCTCGCGGGGGGAACGAAGGACCAGCGCAAATGCTCGACAATCCCCGCCACATTCCGCCAATCGACGAATCCTCGCTCCGTTACGAAGGCTGGCGCATCGTCGCGGTCTGCTTCCTGCTCGCGACCTTCGGCTGGGGGCTCGGCTTCTACGGCCAGAGCGTCTATGTCGCCGAGCTGCAGCGGGCGCGGGGCTGGCCGGCCTCGCTGATCTCCTCCGGCACCACGTTCTTCTACCTGTTCGGCGCGCTGCTCGTCGTCTTCGTCGGCGAGGCCGTGCGGAAATACGGTCCGCGCCTCAGCCTGCTGGCCGGCACGCTGGCGATGGCGGCGGCCGCAGTCGCGATCGGCGCGGTAAGCGAGCCCTGGCAGCTCTATCTCGCCGATGCCGTGCTCGCCTTCGGCTGGGCCGGCACCAGTCTCGCCATGATCACCAACACGATCAGCCTGTGGTTCGACGAGAGGCGTGGCATGGCGATCAGTCTCGCACTCAACGGCGCCAGCTTCGGCGGCATCGCCGGCGTGCCGCTGCTGGTGGCGTTGATCGGCCATGTCGGCTTTGCCGGTGCGATGTACGCCGCCGCCGGCGCCATGCTGGTGCTGCTCGTGCCGGTCATCCTCCTTCTCGTCGACCGCCCGCCCGATCGCCACGGCTGGCACGCGGCGAAGGCAAGACCGCAATCATCGACGGAGATCCGCGCCTGGGCGCTGCGTGACGTCGGCTTCCTCACGGTGACGATCGCCTTTGCCCTCGTGCTGTTCGCCCAGGTCGGCTTCATCGTGCATCTGATCTCGTTCCTCGATCCCGTGATCGGGCGCGAGCGCGCCGCCGTGGCCGTCGCGGTGCTGACCGCGATGGCGGTGGTCGGTCGCGTGCTGTTCTCGCTGGTGATCGACCGCCTCAATCAGCGTCTCGCGTCCGCGCTGTCGTTCCTCAGCCAGGCCGCCGCGCTTCTCGCCGTCATCAACCTGCACAACGACTATGTACTGATCGCGGCCTGCGCCGTGTTCGGCTTTTCGGTCGGCAACCTCATCACGCTGCCCTCGCTCATCGTGCAGCAGGAGTTCGACTCCGCCGCCTTCGGCGTGCTGATCAGCCTCAATACCGCGATCAACCAGGTGACCTATGCGTTCGGCCCCGGCGTCGTTGGTTTCCTGCGCGATCTCTCGGGCGGCTATACGCTGCCGTTCTACCTCTGCATCGCGCTGGAGGTGATGGCGGCGGCGCTGATCATGGTGCGCGGGAAGCCGCGTTTCTCCGGGACGACGCGCGCTTAGCGAGGCGTTAGTCCGCCACGATCTTGACGCGATCGCGCACCTTGACCTGCGCGGTGCGATCGAGGCCGTTCAGCACGCGGAAGCGCTCGGCGGGATGGTCGACGCCGGCCATGCGGTGCGAGAGCGATTCCACGGTGTCGCCGGGCTGCACCGTGATGACCTTGATGCGCAACGGGCGCGCGGCCTGGATTTCCTCCAGCGTCAGGCGGCGGAACGAGTTGACGGTCTCGCGCGCGTTGCGCTCGCTCTCGGTCGATTTCTGCCGTGCCGCGAAGATGAAGCGATAGACGTCGCTGCCGAAGCGCAGCGCATAGACCTTGAACTGCCACTGGTCGCCCTTGGCGGTGGCGGACGCCGCCGGAAAACCGTTGATGGTGAGGTCCTCGGTCGAGGCCTTCTCGACGCCTTCCATCCAGCCGGAGTTGAGGTAGTCGCCGAGCGACTGCTCTCCGGGCACGCGCACGACGTCGAAGCGCATCGCCTGCGCGCCGCCCTCGCGCACGCCGATCACGGCCTGTGCGGTGTTGTCGAGCGTGAAATTGTCCGGCGCCTGGAAGGTGAAGCCGAGCTTCGGATGCAGGAAACGCCGACCGCGGACAAAGCCTTCGCTGGGGTCTTCGCCATAGACGAGGTTGTCGATCGCGGCGAGATAGCTCTCGCGATCGCGCTCGGCGCCTTCGGGCGCCGTGTATTGGCGGGCAATGTTCTGCGCGTTCTGCACGCGTTCCGGCGTTGCCGGATGCGACGAGGTGAAATCCTGCGCGCGCGGATCGAGCGAGCTCTTGCCGGCCTTCAGCTCGGCATTGCGCTCCATCGCGGACAGGAAGCGCGCGGCGCCGTATGGGTCGAAATGCGCCTTGGCGGAGATGCCGACGCCGATGCCGTCGGCCTCGAACTCCTGCTTGCGCGAGAAGCTCGCCATGGTGAGCTTGGTCTTGGCCAGCGCCAGCGCGGTGAGGTCGGGATCGTTGCTCATGTCGGTGACGACGCGGGTGACGATCGCGGCCTGGCGCGCCTGGTCCTCGCGCATTGCGGCGTGCTTGGACAGCACATGCGCCATCTCGTGGCTGAGCACGGAGGACAATTCGGAGGTGTCGCTGGCGAGCGCAAGCAGGCCGCGCGTGACATAGAGCTGGCCGTTCGGCAGCGCGAAGGCGTTCACCGCGCCGGAATTGAGGATCGTGACCTTGTAGCCCTGGTCGGGCCGGTCGGAGGCCGCGACCAGCCGGTCGACGGTCTTGCTGACGAGCGCCTCGAGCTTGGGATCGTCATAGGTCCCGCCATAGCTCGCCAGGATGCGCTCGTGCTCCTTTTCGGTGGCCGGGGTTTGTGCGACGGCGGGCTTTGGCTTCGGCATCGCCACGGCCGTCGGGGTCGCCGCAGTCTGGAACCGGCCCATATCGCCGCAGCCGGCGAGAAGCCCGCCCAGCACAAGGCAAAGCGCGGCCGGCGCAGCCCGCAGGCGGCGGCAATCACCCAGTCCGTGCCGTTCTAGCACCCCATTCACGTCGATTGACCCGTGCCCGGCCGTTTAAGGCCTTACCCCAGTAGGCTCGTTTGCGCCCAGCAATTCAACCTGTCCCAAGAGACGCACATCGATACGCGGCCCCGTCGTCCCCTCAACCCAGCCCCGAACGCGAATACGCCGATTTTCCAGGGACTTAAGGGCCATGCCGGCGTTTTCGAACGCCGCTAGCGTGCGCTTTGAAATAGTCACGGCAAAGCCGCGTGTCCAGTTCCGTCCGAAGTTGAGGTAGGTCGTTGCCCCAGCTTGCCGGACTGACAGGACTTTGCCCTCGATTACCGCAAAGCGCCCGATCTCCGCCAAAATATCGTCCGGACTTTCCGCGTTTTTTATGGCCGACGGGTCAGCCCAGCTGCCCATTTTTTGACGCCGCGCCGCGGCTTCGGACGCCATCAGGGCAGCCGCGCAGTCTTTGTCTACGATCTCGGCGGAGACCACGGCCTCGCCCCGGGCGAGCAGCATGGCCTGCACCGAGGTGTCGCTTTCGCCGATGAAGACCAGCGCGCTCTGGCGGCCGTAGCGATCGGGCGTGTCGTCAGCGCTCCGCAGCATCACGTCGCGGCCGGCGAGCAGCGAGGTCAGCGCCTGCTTCGTGGTCGCGGTCGGCACGATGCCGCTGAGGCGGATCTCGCGGCCGTCGTCGAGACGCACGCTGCGCGCATCGACAATGGCTGCAACGCGGCCTTCGCCCTGGGACTCGAACTGGCAGGGTGCGGCGAAGGCGGTGTTAGCCGCAACGAGAAGAAAGAGGACGATGAGGCGAAGCCGTTGCGTCACGTGACCCGGAGAGGTTGCGCTGCGCGGCAACCATACCTCAAGCGTGGTTGGGTGCGAAGAGGTTTCGCCATACTCCGTCATTGCGAGGAGCCCTTCGCGACGAAGCAATCCAGAATCTTTCCGTGGATGCATTTCTGGATTGCTTCGCTGCGCTCGCAATGACGATGCGGAAACATTTCGTCGTCCTCACCATTCCGCTTTGCGGAAAACATACGCGGCAATGCGCGCTTCCAATCTCTCCCCGCGCTTGCTGCCCCCTCCCGCATGCGGCATGATTGCGGCAACACCAATAACCAAGCCGCCATCAGAGCACGGCGCGATAAGGGAGGTCGTTTTCGATGAAGAGTATTTTGTCCGGCATTTTTGCCGCCGCGTTTGCCCTCAATGCGAGCGCCGCACAGGCCCAGGACAAGCCGCCGCTGAAGATCGGCGGCATTCTCGACATGTCGAGCCTTTATGCGGACATCACCGGCCCCGGCAGCGAGACTGCGGCGAAGATGGCGGTCGAGGATTTCGGCGGCGAGGTGCTGGGACGCAAGATCCAGGTGCTGGCGGCCGATCATCTCAACAAGGCCGATCTCTCCGCCAACATCGCCCGCGACATGCTCGACAACCAGGGCGTCGAGATGATCTACGACGTCGCGGCCTCCGCGACCGCGCTTGCCGCCGGCGAGATCGCGAAAGCGCGCAACAAGATCGTCATGTTCAACGGGCCGGGCTCGATCCGTCTCACCAACGAGGCCTGCGGCCCCTACACCATCCACTACGTGTTCGACACCTACGGCCAGGCCAATGTGACCGGTCTTGCGGCGGTGAAGTCGGGTCTCGACAGCTGGTTCTTCCTCACCGCCGACTACGCCTTCGGCCAGGATCTGGAGAAGGACACCAGCGCCGTCGTGACCAAGACCGGCGGCAAGGTGCTCGGTGCCGTCCGCCATCCGCTCAACACGTCGGATTTCTCGTCCTTCCTGCTCCAGGCCCAGGCCTCCAAGGCCAAGGTGATCGGGCTCGCGAATGCCGGCGGCGACACCATCAACGCCATCAAGCAGGCGGCGGAGTTCGGCATCACCAAGGGCGGCCAGAAGGTCTCGCCGCTGCTCGCCTTCGTCACCGATATCGACTCGATCGGGCTCGAGACCGCGCAGGGTCTGCTGCTCGCGGAAGCGTTCTACTGGGATCTCAACGACGACACGCGTGCCTTCTCGAAGCGCTTCATGGAGCGCACCAAGCGGGTGCCGACCTCGGCGCAGGCCGGCGTCTATTCCTCCGTCACGCATTACCTGAAAGCCGTGAAGGCGGCCGGCACCACCGACGCCGCGGCGGTGATCAAACTGATGAAGGAGACGCCGATCAACGACTTCTTCGCCAAGGGTGGCAAGATCCGCGAGGACGGCCGCATGGTCCACGACATGTACCTGTTCGAGGTGAAGAAGCCGTCGGAGTCCAAGGGCCGCTGGGACGATTACAAGCTGCTCGCCACCGTCCCCGGCAACGAGGCATTCCAGTCGCTGGAGCAGTCGCGCTGCCCGCTGGTGAAGAAATGACGGCGTGACTTCTTCACGCCGTCATTGCGAGGAGCTCTTGCGACGAAGCAATCCAGACTGCATCTGCGGAAACATTCCTGGATTGCTTCGCTTCGCTCGCAATGACGATGTGGTGATAGGTCGGCTAGACGATAACAAGGAGACGTCCGCATGAACGACATGGTCCTGCAAAAGCTCGAAGGCGGGCTGCTCACCATCACCATGAATCGCCCGGAGCGGAAGAACGCGCTCAACCCCGAGATGGTCGCCGGGCTGGTCGAGGCGGCGCGGCGCGCGGCGGATGATCCCGAGGTGCGGGCGGTGCTGTTCAAGGGCGCCGGCGGCTCGTTCTGCGTCGGCGGCGACGTCAAGTCGATGGCGCAGGGGCGCGCACCGCTGCCGTTCGAGCAGAAGCTCGCAAATCTTCGCCGCGGCATGGAGGTTTCGCGCATCCTGCATCAGATGCCGAAGCCCGTGGTGGCGCAGCTCGATGGTGCGGCGGCCGGCGCCGGTCTGTCGATGGCGCTGTCCTGTGACCTGCGGATCGCCTCCGAATCCTGCAAGATCACGACGGCCTTTGCCAAGGTCGGCTTCTCCGGCGACTACGGCGGCACCTACTTCCTGACCCAGTTGCTCGGCAGCGCGCGGGCGCGCGAGCTCTATCTGATGTCGCCGGTGCTCACGGCGAGGGAAGCGCACGCGATCGGCATGGTGACGAAGGTCGTGCCCGACGCCGAGATCGACGCCGCCGCGCACGAGCTCGCACTGTCGCTGGCGCAGGGCCCGTCGATCGCGCTCGGCTTCATCAAGCGCAACATCAACAATGCCGAGCACCTGGCGCTGGAGGATTGCTTCGACGGCGAGGCGATCCATCACACCCGCTGCGGCGACACCGAGGACCACAAGGAGGCCGCCAAGGCCTTCGTCGAGAAGCGCAAGCCGACCTTCAGGGGCGCATGACCATGGCGCCGTATATCCGGCTGCGTCAGATCTGCCTGGTCGCGCCGCAGCTCGAGCCCGTCATCACGGATATCGGCCGGATCATGGGCCTCGCCGTCTGCTATCGCGACGGCAATGTCGCCAAATACGGCCTGGAGAACGCACTGCTCCCGGTCGACACGATCCTGCTGGAGGTGGTCGCGCCGTTCAAGGACGGCACCACGGCCGGCCGCTTCATCGAGAAGACCGGCGGCCGCGGCGGCTATATGGCGATCTTCTGCTGCGACGATCCGGACGAGCGCGGCCGCAATGCCAATGCGCAGGGCGTGCGCACCGCCAACGTCATCGACCACGCGCCCTATCACGGCGTGCAGCTCCACCCCCGCGACTGCCGCGCCGCCTTCATCGAGTTCAATCACACCGACGGCAGCGACGATATCCTTGGGCCGTATCCGCCGGCCGGACCGGACTGGCAAAAGTTCATCCGCAAGGATGTCACCGAGGCGCTGACGGTGGTGGAGATGCAGAGCCCGGATCCGCAAGGGTTGGCCGAGCATTGGGGCAGGATCATCGGCGTTGCGCCTGAAGGCACCGAACTGAAGCTGCCCAATGCGACCTTTCGCTTCGTCAAGGGCGCCAGCGAGATCATGAGCGCGCTGGAGTTTCGGGTGACAGACGTGGCGCAGGTGCTGCATACCGCCAAGGCGAAGGGACTCGCGGTCGCGGGCAATGAGTTCTTGCTGGGCGGAGTGACGTTCCGCGTGAGCTGAGCGACTCATGCGCAGGGTTGGGCAAAGCGAAGCGTGCCCACCAATTCCACCACACAAATGAAGCGATGGTGGGCACGGCGCTTTGCGCCTTTGCCCACGCTACTGCTCCGGCTTACCGCCCCTTGAAATTCGCCGCGCGGCGTTCTTCAGTCGCCTTCACGCCTTCCTTGAAGTCCTCCGTCGCGCGCAATCTAGTCTGCTCGGCGAGCTCGTGATTGGTCGCAGCCATCACGCGGTCGGCGAGGCCATTGCGCATCGTGGCGCGGGTGGAGAGCAGGCCGAGCGGAGAGCATTCGGCGATCTCGCCGGCGAGCTTCATCGCGGCCGCCTTGACCTGGTCCTGCGGCACCAGCTCGTTGGCGAGGCCCCATTTATAGGCTTCCTCGCCGGTGACGCGGCGGCTGGTGTAGAACATCAGCTCGGCGTTGTTCTTGCCGATGAGTTCGGGCAGCGTCACGGTCAGGCCGAAGCCGGGATGGAAGCCGAGCTTCGTGAAATTGGCGGAGAAGCGCGCCTCGGGGCAGGTGACGCGGAAATCGGCCGACACTGCAAGCCCGAGTCCGCCACCGATGGCCGCGCCCTGCACGGCGGCGACGATCGGCTTCCTGGCGCGGAAGATGCGCACGGCCTGGATGTAGAGATGGTTGATCGGGCCGAGACTGTCGGCGGGATCGCCCTTCTTCTCGGCTTCGCGTGCCTCCTGGGCCTGCCGCGCAGGATCGCCGAAATTGGCGCCGGCGCAGAACGCCTTGCCTTGCGCGGAGAGCACGGACGCACGGATCTCGATGTCGCGGTCGAACTCGTCGAGCGCGTCCGCGATCTGGTTGATCAGCGAGATGTCGAAGAAGTTGAGCGGCGGGCGGCGGATCTCGATAGTGCCGACATGCCCCACCTTCTCGACGCCGATATCTTTATACGTGCTCATGATGATCCTCGATTGAATTAGCGCAGACCCAAGCCGCGGGCGATGATGCCGCGCAGCACCTCGGTGGTGCCGCCCTGGATGGTGAGCTTCGGCGCGGTCTTGATCGCGAAGTCGAGCTGCCGCTCCAGGGTCTCGCGGTTGGTCGCGGTCTCCTCGACGAAGGCGGCGAGATCGCGAACCCGATGCGGCAGCTGCTGCTCCCAGACCGTGCCGATGTCCTTGACGATGGACGCCTCCACCACCGGCTCCTTGCCGGCTTCGAGCATGCCGGCCACCGAGACCGACATGCGCCGCATGGTGTGGAGCTGCGCGACCAGGCGGCCGATGCCCTCGGCGCTGCGCGTGTCCGGGTTGGGGCCGACCGCACGCACGAGCTCGGTGAGCACGTAATAGGTCTCGAGGAAGCGCTCGGGGCCCGAGCGCTCATAGGCGAGCTCGCTCGTCGCCTGCTTCCAGGCCCCGTCGACTTCGCCGAGCACATGGTCATCGGGGATGAAGTGATCGGTGAAGACGACCTCGTTGAACTCGTACTGGCCGGTGATCTGGCCGATCGGGTTCACCTTGATGCCCGGCTGCTTCATCTTGACCAGGAACTGGGTCAGGCCATGACGGCGGTTTTCCTTGGTCGGCGGCGAGGTCCGGAAGATCGCGATCATGTAGTCGGCGATATGCGCCGACGAGGTCCAGATCTTGGTGCCGTTGATCAGATAGCCGCCGTCGGTCTTGGTCGCGCGCGTCTTCGCCGCGAACAGGTCGGAGCCCGAATTCGGCTCGCTCATGCCGATGGCAAAGCAGATCTCGCCGCGGCAGATCCGCGGCAGGATGTCCATCTTGATGTGCTCGGGCGCGTATTTCAAAAGCACCGGCCCGCTCTGGCGGTCGGCGACGAAGAAGCGCCGCGTCGGCGCGTTGGCCACGCGCATCTCCTCGGTCACCACGTAGCGCTCGAGGAAGGAGCGTTCCTGGCCGCCATACTTTTTCGGCCAGGTCATGCCGAGCCAGCCCTTGGCGCCGACCCGGCGGGAAAATTCCGGCGCGTCGGTGTCTTCGCGGTTGGGCTTGTGCGGATCGAAGGTGCCGGCGGCGATCTCCTCGGCGAGGAAGGCGCGCACTTCCTTGCGCAATTGCTCGCATTTCTCGGGCAGGCGGATCGGATCGAAACGCAGGGCAGCGGTCATGTCTTCTCTCTCCGATCAGCGCGATGCCACGAGCGGCCACAATTCGTCGGCGCCGCGGTTTGCGACGAGCTTGCCGAGCTCGACCGCCCAGTAGCTCTCCGAGCCGAAATCGTCGCGCCAGGCCAGCGCCCGCAGCGAGTAGCGGTGCAGGATGTGCTCCATGGTGAAGCCAATCGCGCCATGGACCTGATGCGCGATGCCGCCGCCTTTTTCGGCAGCTTCCGCGCAGCGGATTTTTGCGGAGGCGGCTTCGAGATAGATCTCGTCGTTGAACGATTTTGCGTTCGCGATGGCGTCGGCGGCGGACGTCGCCGCCGCCAGGGCCGCGGCGGATTCGCCGGCAAGGCGGGCGAGATTGTGCTGCACCGCCTGGAATTTCGAGATCTTCTTCTCGAAGGCGACGCGCTCGTTGGAATAGCGCACGGAAATGTCGAGCATCGATTCCAGCGCGCCGGCGATTTGCAGGCTGCGCGCGACGCCGCCCATCAGCATCAGATGAATCTGCTCGAAGCCCTTCGGTGCGGGCTTGATGGTGATCGGCTGGACCTTGTCGAGGGTGACGGTGTCGCTGTGGTCGTAGCCGACATTGAGTCCGGCCTCGATCCGCGCCTTGGCCGCGTCGATCAGCGCAATGGAAACGCCGTCCTTGCCGTGCGCCAGCACCGCGAAATGCTTCGCCGTCTTGGCGAAGGGCACGCCGCGGGCACGGCCGGAGAGCGCGCCGTCGGCATCCAGGCTGATGCGGTCCTTTGGCGTGGCCGGCAGCACTGTCATCTCGCCCTCGGGCGAAGCGATCTTCGCCTGCGCCAGCAGCCATCCCGCCAGCATGGTCTCGGCCAGCGGCACCGCGACCGCGAAACGGCCGGCGGCGCCCATCAGCGCAAAGCCGTCGGCGAGGCTCGCGCCCGAGCCGCCGAGATCATCAGCCACCCAGGACAGCGGCAGGCCGGCTTCGCTCAGCGCCTGCCACAGCGGCGCCTGCCACGCATTCGTCTTGTCGTTGTTGATGGTCTGCGGATCGGCGAGATCGGCGAAGATTTTCTCCGCGGTCTCGACGACGATATTGTCACTCTCCGCCACAGCGTTCCCCGTCTTTTGCCATTGGCGCGTCCGGTCTGATCGGCCAGTGCGCAGTCTCTTCTTGCGCCCGATGATCGGAAAAAGCCATGGCCCTGACAAGCGTTGATCGCAGGTCCATCTGCGGCGCCGGCATGGGGCCAGGCTTGAAGAAATGCTAATTCCGCTTAGCGGAGTTTGCTCGATTTGCAGGGCGCGGCAAACTCGCTAAACAGGACGCCACACCAGACACAGGGGAAGGAAATCCGGATGGCAAAAGACGGCTTGTGCGCAATCGTGACGGGGTCCGCATCCGGGCTGGGTGCAGCGACTGCGGAAATTCTCGCGCGCAGCGGGGCGCGGCTCGTCATCAACTATTCGTCGAGCCAGAAGGAAGCCGAGGCGACGGCCGAGACCTGCCGCAAGGCGGGCGCCGCTGAGGTGCTGGTCGCACAGGGCGACGTCTCCAAGGATGAGGATTGCCGCAAGATCGTCGCGGCGGCGAGCGGCTGGGGCCGGCTCGATATCCTCGTCAACAATGCGGGCACCACCAAGCATGTGGCTCATGCCGATCTCGACGGCTTGTCGGCTGAAGATTTCCAGCGGGTCTACGGCGTCAACACGATCGGCCCGTTCCAGATGGTGCGCGCGGCGCGCAGCCTGCTCGAGGCCGGTGCGAAGGCTTCGGGGCGGCCCTCGGCGGCGGTGAATGTGTCGTCGGTCGCCGGCATCAGCGGCGTCGGCTCGTCGATTGCGTACGCCGCGAGCAAGGGCGCGCTCAACACCATGACGCTGTCGCTGTCGCGTGCCCTGGCGCCGCTGATCCGCGTCAACACCGTGTGTCCGGGCTATATCGACACGCCCTGGTTCACCAAGGGCCGCGGCGAGGCGCAGGCCAAGCAGGTACGCGACAGCGTCGTGGCGAAGGTGCCGCTGAAGGTCGCATCATCAGCGGAGGACATCGCCCAGCTCGTCTGCTTCCTGGCGATGCCGGCCTCCAGCAACATGACCGGCGAAGTCGTGCGCATGGATGCGGGAATGCATTTGGTAACGTGAACTCGTCATTGCGAGCGCAGCGAAGCAATCCAGAAGTCCCTCCGCGGAAATAGTCTGGATTGCTTCGTCGCTGCGCTCCTCGCAATGACGATGTGGAGGCGGTGTGCCGCCCCTCCCGATTGAGGTTGTCACCCCTTTATCACGCCACTCGCCACCAGCCGGTGCCAGATGAACAACACCACCACCGCGCCGATCGTCGCTGTGATGAAGCCGGCGCCTTGGTCGGGGCTGTAATGGCCGATGGCCTGGCCGACGAAGGTCGCTAGAAACGCGCCGGCGATGCCGAGGATGGTGGTGAGGATGAAGCCGCTCGGATTGTTCGGCCCCGGCGCCAGCCAGCGCGCGATGAGGCCGGCAATGAAGCCGACGACGATGATCCACAACAGGCCGCCCATGCTCATGACTGTGCTCCCCTTCCCGAAAGCGTATCGATCGAGGTCCGACTAGATTCTGCCCGAGAGCTCGTTCTCGGTCGGTAGCCGTCCATCCGGCGTCAGATGGTCGACCACTTGCGGCAGATACTGGCTGAGGCCGTTGAGCAGTTCCTCGCGCGACAGGCCGCTCTGGGCGGACAGGCTCTCGATCTGGTCGGCACCGAGTGCGCTGGCGAGATCGCCCGGCGCGATCGGCTTGTTCTCGCCCTTGCCGACCCAGGAATTCGCGGCATCGCCGTGGCCGCCCTGCTGCAGCTGGTTGAGGAGATCGCCGAGACCGCCGCTGAGCACGGTGCCGGCCGCGCCGCCCGCGAGCAGGCCGCCGAGGCCGCCCTTGAGAATGTCGCTTAGCCCGCCGCCGCCTGCACCCGCGTTCACCGGCGGCGGTGCTGGCGATGGTGACGGTTGCGGCGCCGAGCCTGACTGGCTGGTCGTGAAATGCTTGAACGCCTTCCAGGCGAGCAGGCCGAGCAGCGCCATGGTCATCGGCGACATGCCGCCCGAGGATTTCTCTGAGCTCGGCGTAGAGGGGCCGCGCGGGCCGTTCTGCATGCCGTTGAGGACGTCGAGTAGACCCATGGTGCTCTCCTTTGGCGTCTCGTTCGGCGAGCGCTCGCCGCTGGCTGCCCCCGGGGCGAAAACATATGGGGCAGTCATGACCGTTACAAGTCGGATGCGCCGCGATTGGTTGCCGGCCTCGCCTCTGCTATCGAAGGCCGGTCATTCAGGGAGTAAGCCCAGTGGTTGCGGATCGATCGATCGTGGTGGCTGGCGCCGGCGCCATCGGCTGTTTCGTCGGCGGCAAGCTGGCCGCCGCCGGCCGGCGCGTCGCGCTCTTGGTGCGGCCGCGGGTGAAGACCGAGATCGAGCGGTTCGGCCTGCTTCTGACCGATTTCGACGGCTCCGAGACGAAGCTCGGCGCCGGCCAGCTAGCGCTGTCGGAAGACCCTTCGATCTTGCACAGCGCCGGCATCGTGCTGGTCACGGTGAAAAGCGCCGACACCGCCGCTGTCGCCGACCAGATCGCGCAGCATGCGCCTGAGGATGCCGTCATCGTCTCGCTCCAGAACGGCATCGGCAATGTCGCAGTGCTGCGCGAGCGGCTCGGCGGCCGGTCCGTGCTCGCCGGCATGGTGCCGTTCAACGTGATCGCGATGGGCGATGGCCGTTTCCACCGCTCGACCTCCGGCGACATTCACGTCGGAGAGGATTCGGTGAACACGGCCGTGGCGCTCTCGGTCTCCGGCCTCAGTGTGCGCGCGAGCCGTGACATCACCGGCGTGCAATGGGGCAAGCTGATCATCAACCTCAACAATGCGCTGAGCGCGCTGTCCGACATGCCGCTCGCCGCGCAATTGGCGAACCGTGACTGGCGAAGATTGTTCGCTGACCAGATGGCGGAAGGGCTGGCCGCACTGAAGGCCGCCGGCATCGTGCCGGTATCGTCGACGCCGATCCCGACGAGCTGGTCTCCGGCCTTGCTGCGGCTGCCCGATGCGATCTTCGGCGCGATCCTCGGGCGGACCATGAAGATCGATCCCGAGGCGCGCTCCTCGATGTGGCAGGATCTGAAGCAGGGCCGCAAGACCGAGATCGACTATCTGCAAGGCGCGGTCATTGCGCTCGCCGAGCAGAACCATGTCGCCGTGCCGCTGATGCGCCGCATTGTTGCGCTGATCAAGGAAGCCGAGGCGGCCGGCAACGGTCCGCCGCGGCTGACGCCGCAGCAGATCCGGGGCGTGAATTGAGGACGAGGAGGGCGTGATGAAGCGTTGTCTGATGATCGGCCTCGCGCTGGCCGCGCTCTGCGGCATGTCGACGCTCGCCTACGCCAGGCCGCCGACGGTCTTGAACTCCCCCGGCTATGACAGGCGTTTGCAGGAGAGCCGGTCGCAGTTGGGTGCTTCGCCGACGGTCACGGCGCCGGTGGTCCATCCGAAGCGCGGCAAGAAGAAGCAGCCGAACTGAGGATTGCAAGCCGGAGCTCTATCCACGCGTCATTGCGAGCGCAGCGAAGCAATCCAGTATCTTTCTGTGCCGAGACTCTGGATTGCTTCGCTGCGCTCGCAATGACGCCTGTCGTGAACTCAGCTCTCGTAGGGTGGGCAAAGCGAAGCGTGCCCACCGACGCTCTCAATCATAAACAGACGGTGGGCACGGCGCTTTGCGCCTTTGCCCACCCTACGACCATCTCGCAATGACGGCTGCTGCTTCAGCCCTTCTTCGCGGGCTTGCTCGGTGTCGGGTTGAACAGCTTCTTCAGGTCGTTCAAGCTTTCCGACAGACGCGGCCATTCGCAGGAGAATGAGCTCTTGGTGCAAGGCGCGGCCTTCGGCCTTGCGCCTGCGGCCTGCTGCACCTTCGGCCGCTCGACCGGCACCGGCACGCGCTCGACTTCGGTCCGCAGCGCGACCTGCTGGAGCTGCTGCACCTGTTGCTCTTGCTGCTCGCGCTGCTGCCGCGCGGTGGCCTGGGCCGCTTCGTTGCTGCGGCGCTGCTTGGCGAGATAGGCGGTATAGGCTTCGTCGATCTTCTTCTGCTCCTCCGGCGTCGGATTGGGGCCGGCGATGTCGAAGGTGCGATCCTGGAGGAAATCGTAATAGGAATAGCCGCCGCCCAGCTTGCGGCGGCCGGCAAACTTGGCGTTGCAATCGGCAAGGGCCGCGGTCTTCTCAGCCTTGGTTGCGGCTTTCTCGGCGGCGTCGGCGCATTCCTCGAAATCGACAGGTGCGCGTTTCCACCATTGCGCCTCGGCATGCCCCGGCGTCAGCAGAATAAATCCTGCTGCGGCAACGAGAAGCAGCGCCGCGCGATGCGATGTAACTACGG
Source organism: Bradyrhizobium sp. WBAH42 (assembly GCF_024585265.1). Classification (NCBI taxonomy): domain Bacteria; kingdom Pseudomonadati; phylum Pseudomonadota; class Alphaproteobacteria; order Hyphomicrobiales; family Nitrobacteraceae; genus Bradyrhizobium; species Bradyrhizobium sp. WBAH42. The sequence continues at coordinate 409,676 of NZ_CP036533.1, read as the reverse complement.
CCGACATTCTAAGAGGGTATTCCTTGCAAGACGCAACCCGAACTGAGTCGAGCCAGATTTTTGCCTCTTTATGGCCGGCTTGTCACCCATGGAACCCGGGAAATTCAGGGCTGGGATGCTGACATTTTGTGCTTGACGTGGCGCGGGAGTCACAGCGCCCCGCCGGCAGGCTGTTACACTCGTATTGCGAGCGCCTCACTCCCGGCTGGCGACGCCAGGAAGACGAAGTGGCGCGCCTTCCGGATCTGGCCTTTCGAAGGCGCGGGCGCATGCTGAATGAGACAAACACGGAAGGACTGATATGACGATCACCATCGCAGCGAGCAGCGTGCCGAAGCCGCCGGCTGATATCATTAAAGGTTTCAGGGACGCGCCGACCTCGGTGATCTCGGACAACCTCGGCCGGCTGCCCGGCGCGGTCGGGCTGAGGCCGTATCATCGCGGCGGCAAGCTGGTGGGAACGGCCTTCACCGTGCGCACCCGGCCCGGCGACAATCTCGCCATCCACCGCGCGCTCGACCTGGTCGGGCCCGGCGACGTCATCGTGGTCGACGGCGGCGGCGACGAGACGCGCGCGCTGATCGGCGAGATCATGAAGAACATCGCGCAATGGCGCAAAGCCGAAGGCTATGTGATCGACGGCGCGATCCGCGACGTCGCGGCCTTCGCGGCCGACGACTTTCCCTGCTACGCCCGCGCGGTGATCCATCGCGGTCCGTACAAGAACGGCCCCGGCGAGATCAACGTGCCGGTGACGATCGGCGGCAGCGTGATCGCGCCCGGCGACATCGTCGTCGGCGACGAGGACGGCGTGGTTTCGTTTCCCGCGACTGGTGCGGCCGCGCTGCTGGAAGCGGTGCGCGTTCAGGTCGCGCGCGAGGAGGAGACGCTGAAGGCGATCCGTGAGGGTCGTTACCAGGGCGCTTACGGCAAGGCCTGATCTGGCGGAGTGTAAAGGGGAGGATGACGTGAGCCAGAAGGACGAATTCCACAATCTCGACGACGCCAGCGACGGCCTCTTCCGCGAGCTCGCCGCCGGCGTGACCACGCGCATCTTCTCCGGCGAGCAAGCGATGCTGTCGGTGGTGACACTGGCGCCGCATGCGCAAGGCACGCTGCATCATCATCCCGAAGAGCAATGGGGCGTGCTGCTCGACGGCTCCGCCATCCGCGTCCAGGGCGATGAGGAAATCCCGGTCAAGAAGGGCGATTTCTGGCGCACGCCAGGGAACGTGCCGCACACCATGCGTGCCGGTCCCGACGGCGCCCGCGTGCTGGACATCTTCAGTCCGCCTCGGCCAGAATACAGAAAAGCAGGGTCAGGCTTCGGCACGACCTAAAGCGCCTTGCGCTTTAGCCTATTTTCTTGAGCATGATCTTTCGGAAAACCGCTGCACACTTTTCCGGATCATGCTCGAGCGCCACAGAGCAAAAAGCCGGGCGCAACAACAAGGGAGGGGACCATGACGATCACACGACGCACGCTCTTGGCCGCACCGGCCATCCTCGCGATGGCACCGGCAGCAGCGCAGGCCGGCAAGATAACGCTGGTGGTGCCGTTTCCGCCTGGCGGATCGACCGACGCGATGGCGCGGCTGCTGCAGACGAACCTGCAGACCAAGCTGGGTCGCATCGTCGTGGTCGAGAACAAATCGGGCGCGGCCGGTGCGCTCGGCGCGGCGCAGGTCGCCAAGAGCCCGGCCGACGGCTCGACCTTCCTGGTGACGTTCGATTCCCATGCGGTGATCCCGTCGATCCTCGACAAGCCGCCGGTCGACGTCGAGCGCGAGCTGATGCCGGTGCTGCTGATCGGCACCGCGCCCTACGTGATCGCGGCCGGCGCCGGACGCCCCTACAAGAGCTTTGCCGACGTGGTCGCCGCCTGCAAGGCGAGCCCCGGTGCGGTGAAATACGCCTCGGTCGGCATCGGCACGCTCGGCCATCTCGCCATGACCGTGCTCGGCAGCAAGGCCGGCGTCGAGATCATGCACGTGCCCTATCGCGGCGGCGGGCCGGCCATGAACGACGTGCTCGGCGGCCATGTCGATCTCATCGCGGGATCGGCGGCGCTGGTCGCGGCCCAGCTCGGCACCAACATGCTGCGCCCGATCCTGCAGCTCGGCCGCGAGCGGCTGCCGGCCCTGCCGGACACGCCCACCGCGATCGAGGCCGGCTTCCCCGATTTCGAGACGCTGGCATGGTGGGGCATCTTCGCCCCCGCAGGTACGCCTGCCGACGTCGTCGCGGCCATGGCGACGGCATCCAAGGAGATCCTGAGCGAGCCCGCGACCGCCGCCCAGCTCAAGGACACCCAGCACATGACGCTGCTGCTCCAGGAAGGCGCCACCTTCAAGACCTTCTTCGACAAGCAGGTCGCCTATTGGGGCAAGGTCGTGAAGGACAACAATATCAAGGCGTGAGATCCACCCATGCCCGGAATTGCCATCCTGGGTCCAGTGCGCTCGCGCGGGCTTGCGCGTCAGAGCATCTTGCCGACGATCTTCGTCATATCTGCCGCCGAAAACGCGCGCAGCGTTTCGGTGCGGACATTGCCGAGTGCGCTGAGACTAAGGCTGAGTGACATCGCGGCAGCCTCATCCGGAGCCTCGAGAACGGTCACAACGTCATATCGTCCCTGCGTCCAGACGATCTCTTTCACAGTCACGCCGAACGTTTTGGCCATCTCCTTGAAGGCTTCGGCCCGCTTCGGCGAGTCCTTGACGTTTCGGACTCCCTGATCAGTGAAGTTTCCCAGCACGACATAAGCTACCATGGTCGTCCTCCCTGGTTAGAACTTGAGGAAACCGCGCCGAGCTTGCCACGGTGGCTGAGACAGCGCTACTTGCGCGTGGTAACGTCAGCAGATGCGACTTATTCGGTCAGGGCGACGGCCGTGCGAAACTGAGCTCATGGCCGTCGCGGTCGGTGAGATGGAAGTAGCGCTCGCCCCATTCGGCATCGCGCGGCGTGGTCGACGGCTGCCATCCTGCCGCGAGCGCCTGCTCATAGGTGGCGTCGACATCGGCGACATAGAAGATGACGCGGCCCCACCAGGACCAGCGCTTGTCGTCCGGCTGCGCAGTCAGGTTGAGATAGCCGCTGCCGCCGCGAAAGCTGGTGAATGCTGCGGCTTCGCCGCCATAGAGAAGCTCGAACCCGAGCGAGCGGTAGAAGTGCACGGCGCGTGCCATGTCGTGGGTGCCGAGCGTGATGGCGCTGATGCTCTCGATCATGTGGGCTGCTCCGTCGAAGGGGTCCGGGCGCGATTGTACTGCCGCCGTGTTCAGCTTGACGATGGATCTCGCCCGTCTTGCGGCTGGCGAACCGTATCCTGCTCTGCTATGACCGGATTGAACCCGTAGCCACGGGTTCCGCGGTCCCGTAGCTCAGCCGGATAGAGCGACGGTTTCCTAAACCGTAGGTCGGAAGTTCGAGTCTTCCCGGGATCGCCATTTCCTTGTCCGGCTTTGCTTCGTCTGTCGCCCTGCCGAGGGCTGCGCGACGGTCGATGTCAGTCCAGATGCCGACAATTGCGCCGCTGCCCATTTGATTGTAGCATTTCGCGTCAGAGCATCAGTTTATTGTCGATGCAGCCGAAGATTGATTGATGGCGCGCCGCGGATCAGCGCCGGCCCGCCCGATATTTGTGGTTTGCAGCGGATGACTTTTCAGCGCGACAATGCGGCTTTCGAGCACTGGCTGCGCAAGCAATGCGACGTCGTTGAGGCGGACCTCGCCCACAAGCACGAGCGGATGCAGAAGGATGCGTTCACGTTCCTGCGTGCGACGTTCTTTCGCTGGGCGCGGCGCATCGAGAAGCTCTGTCCCAAGCTGAGGGATGCGCCCGCCGTGCTGTCGGTCGGCGACACCCACATCGAAAATTACGGGACCTGGCGCGATGCCGAAGGCCGTCTGGTCTGGGGCATCAACGACTTCGACGAAGCCGCGGTCATTCCCTATCCATTCGATCTCGTCCGCCTTGCGACCAGCGCGCGGCTCGCACCGAAGGCGCGGAGCTCCAATCGCAATGCGGCGGCGGCCATTCTCGATGGCTATCGCGAAGGACTCGCAAACCCGCGCCCGTCGCTGCTGGACGAGGAGGAGAGCTGGATGCGGCCCTTCGTGGCCTGCTCCGACGAGGAACGGCGCGACTTCTGGCACGAGCTGGAGGACTATCCGGATGCGGAGCCGCCTTCGCAGGTTGCTTCGGCGCTCAGAAAGAACCTGCCCGACCATGCCGAGCTGGAGCGGTTCGCTTCGCGCAGGAAAGGCGGCGGCGGCCTTGGCCGGCCGCGCTACGTTGCGATCGCCACCTGGGATGGCGGCAAGATCGTGAGGGAAGCCAAGGCGCTGGTACCCTCCGCCTGGGATTGGGCGCACGGCATGAACGGCAAGCCGCGCTTTCTGGACGTCGCCCAAGGAGAGTTTCGGGCGCCCGATCCGCATCTCAAGTTGAAAGGCGGCTACATCATTCGCCGCATTGCTCCCGATCAGCGCAAGCTCGAGCTCAGCAATCGCAGTCATCCGCGGCTGAGACTCGATCTGCTCTGGGCCAAGGGATTCGATCTCGGCGCGATTCATGCGGGAACGGGCGGCGCCAGATCCAAGATCGAGCACGATCTCGATGGACGCAAGGACGACTGGCTTCACAGCGCCGCAAAAGTCGCCGCCGCGGACGTCCATGTGGACTTCGAGGAATGGCAGAAGGTCCGGCTGCCGTGGACACCTGATACCCAGGATTGACGTGCGAGGCGCCGGCAGGCGGCTTGCAAGCGCTGGGAGCGTAACCGGCATGCGCGCCGATTTGCTCAGCGGGCGCGAAAATTGCTAACAGGGACAATTGCAGGGACCTGCCCGGGTCTCCTGCCTGTAATCCTGCCATACCCAGCCACATCCCGGAGACCATTGATGCCTTTCGACCTGATCCTGCGCGGGGGGCGGGTGATCGACCCGTCCCAGAAGCTCGACGCCGTGACCGATGTCGCCTTTGCCGGCGGCAAGGTCGCCGCGATCGGCAGCGCCCTCAAGGCGGATCCGGGCACCGAGGTGCGCGACGTCTCGCAATTCATTGTGTCGCCGGGGCTGATCGATCTGCACACCCATGTCTATTGGGGCGGCACCTCGCTCGGCATCGATGCCGAGGAGTTCTGCCGCCTCTCCGGCGTCACCACGGCGGTCGATACCGGCAGCGCCGGACCCGGCAATTTCGCCGGCTTCCGCAAGCATGTGATCGAGCCGAGCCAGGTCCGCATCCTCGCTTATTTGCACGTCTCGCATGCCGGCATCTTCGGCTTCTCGCACCGGATCATGGTCGGCGAGAGCGAGGAGCTGCGATTGATGAATCCGGTCGAGGCGGCCGAGGTGGCCGATGCCAACCGCGATCTCATCGTCGGCATCAAGGTGCGCGTGGGCCTGCATTCCTCGGGCACCTCGGGTGCGGTGCCGCTCGACATCGCGCTCGAGGTCGCGAACGAGGTCGGCATGCCGCTGATGGCGCATATCGACCATCCGCCGCCGAGCTATGAGGACGTGTTGGCGCGGCTGCGTCCCGGCGACGTGCTGACCCATGCGTTCCGCCCTTTCCCGAACACGCCGGCGACGGCGCAAGGCACCGTGAAGAAGGCGGTGCTGGAGGCGCGCGAGCGCGGCGTGCTGTTCGATATCGGCCACGGCAAGGGCTCGTTCGCGTTCAAGACCGCGCGTGCCATGCTCGCCAATGGTTTCTATCCCGACACCATCTCCTCCGACATCCATCAGCTCTGCATCGACGGCCCGGCCTATGACCAGGTCACGACCATGTCGAAGTTCCTGTGCATGGGCATGGAGCTGCCGGATGTGATCGCGGCATCGACGGTGAATGCGGCGATGGCGCTGCGGCGTCCCGAGCTCGGCAGCCTCAAGCCCGGCAGCGTCGGCGACGCCACGCTGATTTCGGTGAAGCAAGGCCAGTTCGACTACGAAGACGTCGTCGGCGAGCATCTGATCGGTGATCGCAAGATCGTCTCAGAGGGTGTCGTCATCGGCGGGCGCTGGTGGCATCCGAATTGACGATCGCTAGCCCCGCTCGCGATAGAATTGCAGCAGCCGCGCGCCCGCCGGCGAGAGCCAGTCGGGTGCGCCGGTGATGTAGCCTTCGACGCGGCTGCTCGCTCCGACCAGATAGGTGACGGGCATGCCGACGAGCGGGAACATCGCCCTGGAAGCTTCAGCTGCCGCGCCGTAGGCGTCGGCGTAACACGCGAGGTTCTGCACGGCGAGGCCGCCGAGAAATGCGCGGATCTTGCGCAGGTCTTTGGTGTCCGTGCAGATCGCGACCACGTCGAGCGGCTCGGGCCGCGAGGCTGCAAGGCTTGCGAGCATCGGCAGATCGAGCTTGCAGGCCGCGCACCAGGTCGCCCAGAAATTCACCAACGTGATGCGGCCGGGCTTCGCCGTCACGATGGCATCCCGGCCGTGCAGGTCCTGAAGCCTGAGCTGTGGCATCGGGGCGCGCGGCCGAACCAGTGTGAACTGGCTGCGTCCGGCCTCGAACATTGGCGGCCAGCTGTCTTGCGCGCGGCCGGCGGGCGGGATGGCGAGAGAGGCTGCCGCGGCCATCAGGATCGATCGCCGCGACAGCGCGCGATGGCTCTCGTCCGCCTCACGCATGGATATAGGCCCAGCCCTTCAATTGCAGGTCGACGACGCGGCCAATGCCGAACGGGACGAGGCTTGCGCCCGGGATCAGCGGGATGGAGATCTGCTCCTTGGCTTCCGCGATGGTCTTGGACGAGGCGCACATGCTGAAGGTGAGATTGGGCAGCGACTGGCGCAGCGTCGCGAGCGGCTCGACCAGCGGCGTCTTGTCGGCGCGGAAGACGTCGATGCCTTTGCCGTTGGCCACGACCTCGATCAGCAATCGCGCGCCCCTCTCGGCAAAATGCTTGGAGAGATTGGCCGAATAGCTGATCGCGTGACCCATGACGTAGGGCTCGTTGCTGTCGATCAGGATCACGACGCCCTCAGCGAGACGATCCTCCTTGGCCGCGGCGGTGCCGCCGGTTGTGAGGACCGCGGTGCCGGCGAGCAGGCTTCTGCGGGACCATGCAGAGATCATGGCGTTCCTGCCGCTCAGAACTGGCGCGGGGTGATCGGCGCCTTGCTGCCTCGTCCCCACAGCACGAACAGGCTGAGCGCAAGCAGGACGGTGTTGAGCGGCGTCACCTCGGCCTCGCCGCGCGAGAGGTGGAAGACAAGCGCAATGACCTGCAGCACCGCGCAGCCGAGCGCGGCGAGCACCGTCAGCCGCGGCAGGATCCGCGTCAGCGCCGGCAGCAGGATGCCGATCCCGCCGGCGAGATCGACCAGCGCAATCGTCCGGACGAACGTTTCGGAATACTGACCGGCCCACGGCATCATCGCGGCCAGCTGGGGAATGGGCGTGGTCAGCTTCACGAAGCCTGCCGAGACGAACACGGCGGAGAGGGCGACCTGCGCGGCCCAGAGGCCGATGCGAAGGGACCGGCCGGGAGCGGCGGTTTCGATGGTGGTGGCGGACATGGGGTTCTCCGGAATGTGAAGGTTGCCACCATTTGATAGTTTCGCCGCATTTGATCATTCTGCGCTAAAGGAATTATTCATTTCCTGGATGTTGATGATCTCATGGATACTCTGGTCAGCATGAAGGTGTTTTGCCTGGTCGCGGAGCTGAAGAGCTTTGTGACCGCGGCGCAGCGCCTGCGCATCTCGCCTGCCATGGCAAGCAAGCACGTGATGCAGCTCGAGAAGCGGCTCGGCACGCGACTGCTCAACCGGACCAGCCGGCGCGTCAGCCTGAGCGAAAGCGGCACGCTCTATTTCGAGCAGGCGCGGCAGATGCTGGACTCGCTCGACGAGGTCGAGGCCGCCGTCAGCAAGGCGACGGTCGTGCCGCGCGGCACGCTGCGGCTGACCGCGCCGGTGTGGATGGCGAACACGATCTTCGCGGGCGTGCTGGCGGACTATCAGGCCCGTTATCCGGAGGTGCGTCTCGACGTCGATCTCAGCGGCCGGATGGTCAACCTCGTCGAGGAGGGATTCGATCTCGCACTTCGGGCGACGGCCGCGCCCGACGAGGCGCTGATCGCGCGGCCCATCACCGGCGTTCCGTTCTACCTGGTGGCCGCTCCCGCCTTCCTCAAACGCGCGGGCCGCCCAAGGACCTTCGCCGATCTCTCCGGCCAGGCGTTGCTGCACTATGCGCTTTATCCGGGCGAGAGCTTCTCCTTCCAGGGCGAGCACGGCCCCGAGACCGTCAAGCTCAATCCGGTCCTGCGCAGCGGCAACGAGACGCTGCTGCACATGGCGGCGCTGGAAAGCATGGGCTTCGCCTTCCTGCCAAAATGGCTGGTCACCGAGGACATCGCCAGCGGACGTCTCGTCCACGTCCTGCCCGACGAAGTCATCTTCGAGGGTCGCCTGCTCGCGGTCTATCCCAGCCGCAAATATCTGTCCGCGAAGGTGAGGACCTTCATCGACTTCGTCGCCGCCGACAAGCGGATGAGGTGACCGGATAGTGCGACCACTCGTCAGTCGCGTCCCGCCTCGATGATTGCCTTGGCGAGCCGCGCCGGATCGGAGAAGCACAGCTCGTGGCTTCCCGCAACCTGCACCAGGCGGAACAGGCCGAGCTTCTCCGACAGGCGCGGATGCCAGCCATGGCTGTGCGGCAGCGCGGTATCCTCGGTGCAGTTGATGTAGGATTTGGCCAGCGGCATCTCGGCCGGATTGCTCTTGAGCGCGATCTTGTCGGTGAAGGTCGCGAGCGGATGCGGATTGAGCACGTCATAGGCGCGCTGCGCCGTCTCCAGATCGGCATCGTTGATGAAGGCCTCGCGCCAGATCGGGAAGGGCAACACCACCGAGCCGTCGCCGCGCTCGGCCGCAATGGCGTCGAACAGACCAACATAGCGCGGCGGCACCATGTCGTTGAGGCACTCGCCATTGTTGGGCACGAAAGCGTTCCAATAGACCAGGCGGCGGATGCGCTCCGGCGCGAGGTCGGCGACCCCCGTGATGACCATGCCGCCATAGGAATGGCCGAGCAGGATGACGTCCTGCAGATTATTCTCCGCAAGGTAGTCGGCGATCGACTGGATCGCTTCCTTCAGCCCGGTCGTCTTGGCATCGCCCGGACGGTTGCCCTTGATGGTGGGGGTATGGACCTGATGGCCGGCTGCGCGGATCGGCGCGGCGACCGGCTCGAGCTCGGCACCGGTATGCCAGGCGCCATGGACGAGAACGTAGGTCGACATGTTGTGGCTCCCTCGGAAGACTGCTTAGATCGGTGCGGCGATGACCTTGCCTGGATTTGCCGGCTGAACGCCGGTCGACGTTGTTGCCGCCATACTGAACCGCTGGCGCGTTGCGCGCTTGTCCGACGGTGAACCGGATTGGTCCTGGAGCGAACTGATGGAGCAGCTCAATTCCGAAAGCCGGCCCCGCCGTTTGGTCTGGGACACCGGCGAGACGCGGCCGGAGGAGCAGTTCTCCTACTATCGCGAAGCGATCTGCCAGGCATTCATGAACCTGACGCCGGAATCGGCAACCACCTCACGCTTCCCGGCCAAGGTCGAGGCGATCAAGATCGGCAGCGGTGCCATCAACCGCGTGGTCTTTCCCGAGCACACCGTGCATCGCTCGCGCGCCGATATCGCTGCGTCGACCGAAAGCTGCTTCTATCTGAACTTCAAGCTAGCCGGCCGCTGCCGCGTGGTCCAGGGCGGCTGCGACGTCAGCCTGTCGCGCGGTCAGGTCGGCATCTGCGACAGCGACCGGGAAGTGACCTTGTTGCATGATCGCGGGCCGACGCTGCAGGTTGCATCCTTCTGGGTGCCTTCGCGCGAGCTGCGTGATCGGCTGCCGCCATCCTTCGACTTCAGGGTGGAGCGTGTGTCCGACGATCCCTTCGTCGGCCATCTCATCGTCGAGACCGCGCGAACGCTGAATGCCGCCGCGCTGCGGATGACGGAAGGCGAAGCCGTCAGGCTGTTCGGCGTGCTGCTCGATCTTGTCGCGCTGAGCCTGTCGCGCCGCGCGCGTGCGCAGACGGCCGAGGCCGCCAGCTTTGCCGACGCGACCGCGCTCGCCCTCCGCCGCGCCGTGCATGAGCGGCTCTCCGAGCAGCGCCTTGCGGTTGCGGACGTCGCGCGTGCCATCGGCATCAGCGAGCGCTACGTGCACAAATTGTTCGAGCGCGCAGGCACCACATTCTCGGACTACGTCATGGATCGAAGGTTGGACGGCGCGGCACGTGACCTCAGCGATCCTGCGAAGGCGGACCAGGCGATCGGCGCCATCGCGTTCGACTGGGGCTTCTCGGACCTCTCCCACTTCACCCGCCGCTTCAAGCAGCGCTTCGGCTGCCGGCCGCGCGACTGGCGCGCGCGGTGATCTACAGCGACCTGACCTTATAAGGATCTGGCGATCAGCAGCTTCATGATCTCGTTGGTGCCGCCATAGATCTTCTGGATGCGGGAATCGATGAAGATGCGCGAGATCGGGTATTCCTGCATGTAGCCGTAGCCGCCGAACAGCTGCAGGCATTCGTCGGCGGTCTCGACCTGCTTCTCCGAGCACCAATATTTCGCCATCGAGGCCGTCACGGTGTCGAGGTCTTTCGCGACCAGGCGCTCGATGCACCAATCGACGAAGACGCGCGCGATCATCGCCTCGGTCTTGCGCTCGGCCAGCGTGAAGGCGGTGTTCTGGAAATCCATCAGCGGCTTGCCGAACGCCTTCCGCTCCTTGGTGTAGTCGGTGGTGAGCTTGACCGCGCGCTCCATCGAGGCCACGGCGCCGACCGCGAGCGCAAGCCGCTCCTGCGGCAATTGCTGCATCAGCTGGACGAAACCCTGGCCCTCCTCCTTGCCGAGCAGGTTTTCCGGCGGCACCGTCACGTTGTCGAAGAACAGCTCCGAGGTGTCGGAGGCGTGCAGGCCGATCTTGTCGAGGTTGCGCCCGCGTTTGTAGCCGTCCGCGCCTGCGGTCTCGACCGCGATCAGCGAAATGCCTTTCGCGCCGACTTCGCCGGTGCGCGCGACCACGATGACGAGATCGGCGGCCTGGCCGTTGGTGATGAAGGTCTTCTGGCCGTTGATGACGTAGGAATTGCCCTGCTTCTTGGCCGTGGTCTTGACGGCTTGCAGGTCCGAGCCGGTCCCGGGCTCGGTCATGGCGATGGCGCCGACCATCTCGCCGGACGCCATCTTCGGCAGCCAGCGTTTCTTCTGCTCCTCCGAGCCGTAATTGAGGATGTAGTGCGCGACAATGGCGCTGTGCACGGAGACGCCGGTGGTCAGCTCCGGCACCGTGCTCTCGAGATCGTCGAGCACGGCGGCGTCATAGGCGAAGGTGGCGCCGAGGCCGCCATATTCCTCCGGCACGCTCGCGAGCAGCGCGCCCATCTCGCCGAGCCCGCGCCAGGCGAAGCGGTCGACCATCTTCTGCTCGCGCCACTTCTCGGCATGCGGGGCCAGGTCCTTGGCGAGATATTTGCGGAACTGGTCGCGGAACGTGTCCAGCTCTTCGGTCATCCAGGACGATCGATAATGCATCAGCGCCTCGCTCTCACACAATCAGGCCGCCGCCGGCGACGACCATCTGACCGCTGATATAATTGGATTCCGGACTGCAGAACAGATAGACGGCGTCGGCCGCCTCTTCCGGCGTACCGCCGCGGCCGAGCGGGATCATGCGCGACATGGCTTCGAGCATGTGCGGCTGCACGCCGACTTTGATGTCGCGGCCGGCGACGTCGATGGTCTTCTGCTGCGCCTCGATCGGCTGGGTCAGGCGGGTGTTGATGAGGCCAAAGGCGACGCAATTGACGTTGACCTTGTAGCGGCCCCACTCCTTGCACATGGTTCGGGTCAATCCGATCAGCGAAGCCTTGGCCGAGGAATAGCTGGCCTGCCCGGCATTGCCGTAGAGGCCTGCGATGGAGGAGATGTTCACGACCTTCCGGAACACCTCGCGCCCTTCCTCGGCCTCCTTCCGGGCAAAGACGCGGATCGGTTCGGCGGCCGCGCGCAGGATCCGGAACGGCGCGACGAGATGGACGTCGAGCATGGCCTGGAACTGCTCGTCGGTCATCTTCTGGATGGTGGAGTCCCAGGTGAAGCCGGCATTGTTGACGATGATGTCGAGCCCGCCGAACTTGTCCAGCGCGGCGCCGACGAAGCGATCGGCGAAGCCCGCCTCCGCGACGCTGCCGTTCACGGCAGTGGCGTTGCCGCCGAGCGCCTCGATCTCCGCGACCACGGCGTTGCCGGGCTCGGCATCGAGGTCGTTGACGACGACCCTGGCGCCTTCGCGCGCCAGCTTGAGTGCGATCGCGCGCCCGATGCCGCGGCCCGAGCCGGTGACGAGCGCGACCTTTCCCTGCAGTTTTGTCATTTGAATGAGTCCTCTTGCTGTCACAGCGCGATGACGGCGCTGCCTTCGAGCTTGACCTCGCCGCGATCGTCCTTGGAGGTGAGCGCGAGCCTTGCGCGGCGCTCGCCATTCTCGGCGAACAGCTCCGTTACGGTGCCCTCGCACGTCAGCTTGGCGCCAAGCTGGGTGAGGCGACGAACCGGGTCGCAAAGCTGCGGAGCCTCGATGGCGGCACCACGTCCGTGAGGGCCTGCCCGAGATAGGCCATCACCAGCATGCCGTGGGCGAACACATCGGGAAATCCCGCCGTCCTGGCGAAGTCGATATCCACGTGGATCGGATTATGATCGCCCGATGCACCGCAATAAAGCGCGAGCGTGTGGCGGGTGATCGGCGGAAAGACCTTGTGGACGATGCGGTCGCCGGCCTTGATGTCTCCGGATGCTGTCATGGCGCCACCTCGTTGCGGACCACGATGGTGCGCGCGGTATCGGCGACATGCACGCCGTCCTGGTTGGTCACCTCGCATCGGACGCCGATCAGCGTCATCGCGCCGCCCTTCTTGTCCGTCACGCTGGTGACGCGCGGCCGAAACGTCAGGGTGTCGCCGACCAGAACCGGCGCGTGATAGGCGAAGCTCTGCTCGCCATGCAACACGCGGGCGAGATCGATGCCGAGCGCGGTGAACATTTCGAAGGGATCGTCGACGTCCATCATCTCCAGGCAGAACAAATAGGTCGGCGGCACTGGGGTGCCGGCGAATCCGGCCGCCCGCGCAGCGTCCGCATTGCGGTAGACCGGATTCTGTTCACCCAGCGTGTTGAGGAAGTAGCGGAGACGGCCGGGCTCGACGCGCGCGGTGACCGGCGTGAAGCTGCGCCCTACGGCGGACTGGTCGACCATGGCCGCTATCAGTGCCGCTTGTAGAGCGTGACGACGCAGGCGCCGCCGAGGCCCAGATTGTGCTGGAGCGCGACCTTCGCACCCTCGACTTGCGTGGAGCCTGCCGTGCCGCGCAATTGCCGCGTCAGCTCGTAGCACTGCGCAAGCCCGGTGGCGCCGAGCGGATGTCCCTTGGACAGCAATCCGCCGGACGGATTGGTCACGATCCGGCCGCCATAGGTGTTGTCGCCGTCATTGATGAACTTGCCGGCTTCACCCTCGCCGCAAAGGCCGAGCGCCTCGTAGGTGATGAGCTCGTTATGGGCGAAGCAGTCGTGCAGCTCGACCACGTCGAGATCGCCGGGGCCGATGCCGGCGCTCTCATAAACCCGGCTGGCCGCCTCTCTTGCCATGTCGTAGCCGACCAGCTGCATCATGTCGCCGGCCTTGAAGGTCGAGGGCGTATCGGTGGTCATGGCCTGCGCCGCGATGCGTACCTCTTTGCCGATGCCATGCTTGTCCGCAAACCGCTCGGAGACCAGCACGGCGGCGGCGCCGCCGCAGGTCGGCGGGCACGCCATCAGGCGCGTCATCACGCCCGGCCAGATCACCTGGTCGTTCATCACGTCGTCCGCCGTGACTTCCTTGCGGAAAAGCGCGAGCGGATTGTTCCTGGCGTGTCGGCTCGCCTTGGCGCGCACCTTGGCGAAGGCGTCGAGCGGCGTGCCGTATTTCTTCATGTGGCTGAGCCCGGCGCCGCCGAAATAGCGCAGCGCCAGCGGAATGCCGGGGGCGTCGATCAGCTGGTCCGCGGCGGCGTCGAAGTCCTCGAACGCGCTCGGGCGATCGGTGTAGACGCTGCCGAGCGCGCCGGGTTTCATCTGCTCGAAGCCGACCGCCAGCACGCAATCCAGCGCCCCGCTTGCGATCATCTGCCGCGCCATGAACAGCGCGGTCGAACCGGTCGAGCAATTGTTGTTGACGTTGACGATGGGGATACCGGTCATTCCGACAGGGTAGAGCGCGCGCTGCCCGCAGGTGGAGTCGCCGTAGACGTATCCGACATAGGCCTGCTCGACCTTCTCGTAGCCGAGGCCGGCGTCGGCGAGCGCGAGCTTGACCGCTTCCGTCCCCATCTCGTGATAGGGCGCGCTGGCGCCCGGCTTGGCGAACGGGATCATGCCGACCCCGGCGACGACGACGTCAGACATCGCTTCCTCCCAATAAATTACCCATTGGACTTTTTCTTACCCATGGGTAACATATCGCCCGATCTCCACCAGAGTCAACCGATCGACCATGGACTCAGCGCCGCCCGCTCCGCCTTCATCGCCTTCGCCCTGGCTGCCGTTCGAGAGCCGGCGCCGCGCCCGTGACGAGAAGCGCGAGGCGGTGCTGCGCGCCGCCGTGCAACTGTTCCTGGAGCAGGGCTACCATCGCGTGACGCTGAACGAGGTCGCGGACCGGCTGAACATTACCAAGCCCGCGCTGTACAATTACTTCCGGGGCAAGGACGAGATCCTGTTCGAATGCTGGTCGATGGGCGCCGAACTCGTCGACGGCGTGATCACGGAGATCAACGCCGGCGGTGGTTCGGGTCTCGCCAAGCTGCGCAAGCTGGTGCACGCCTATGCCGAACTGATGGCGACCGATTTCGGCGCGAGTCTCGTGCGTTTCGATTTGCGCGACCTGACCGAGCGGAACGCCGGTATCGCGCGCGCCGCCAAGAGGCGGATCGACGCCACCTTCCGGCGATACATTGCCGCAGGCATTGCCGACGGTTCGATCAGGCCTTGCGATCCCAAGCTTGCAGCCTTCGCGATCGCGGGTTCGCTCAATTGGATCGGCCATTGGTATCGGCGGGAGGGCAAGCTGTCGCCGACCGCAATCGCCGACGAGTTCACGGTGCGGCTGACGGACGGCTTGGCGGCCGAGGTTCGGCTGCAGATGACAAAGAAGACGCCGAGGGCGCCGCAAGGGCGCAACTCAGGACGCAAAACAACAGGGAAGAAACGCACGGGAGGAGGAACGGGATGAACATCACGCACGGACTGCGCAGGGCGCTGCAGATCAATCCGAATGGGCTGGCCACATTCTATGGCCAGCGGCGGCGGAGTTGGGGCGAACTCGGCGAGCGCGTTACAAGGCTGGCCGGCGGCCTGCGCACGCGCGGCGTCAGGGACGGCGACCGTGTTGCGGTGCTGTCCTTCAACTCGGACCGCTATCTCGAGCTCTATCTGGCAACCGGCTGGGCGGGCGGCGTGATCGTGCCGCTCAACATCCGCTGGAGCGCTCTGGAAAACGAGGATGCGCTGCGCGACTGCCGCGCGTCCGTTCTGCTGGTCGACAAAGCCTTTGCGCAGGTCGGCGCGCAGCTCGCAGGCGCCATTCCGGGGCTGACGCTGATCTATGCCGATGATGGCGAGGCGCCGGCGGGGATGGAGAGCTATGAGGATCTGGTTGCGGGCAGCGCTCCGGTGCCCGATGCCATGCGCAAGGGCGACGATCTCGCCGGCATCTTCTACACCGGCGGCACCACCGGCCGTTCCAAAGGCGTGATGCTCAGCCACCAGAATCTGATGGCCAATGCGCTCAACGCACTCGGCGAAGGCCTGTTTCCGGCGAGCGCGATCTACCTGCATGCGGCCCCGATGTTTCACCTTGCCAACGGGGCGGCGATGTATTCGCTGCTGCTCTCCGGCGGCTCGAACGTGATCGTTCAGGGCTTCACGCCCGAAGGCGTGATGGCTGCGATGCAGAACGAGCGCGTCACCGACGTGCTGCTGGTGCCCACGATGATCCAGATGTTCGTCGATCACCCCGCGATCGGCAACTACGACCTGTCGTCCCTGAAGAACATCATCTACGGGGCCTCGCCGATCAGCGAGGCGGTGCTCGACCGTGCCGCGCGCGCACTGCCGCATGTGCGCTTCACGCAGGCCTATGGCATGACCGAATTGTCGCCGATCGCGACGCTGCTGCACCCCGACGAGCATGTCGGGGAGGGGCGCAGGAAGGGGCGCCATCGCGGTGCCGGCCGTGCCACGCTCGGCTGCGAGGTACGGATCGTCGACGAGAACGACCAGCCGCTGCCGGCGGGCGCCGTCGGCGAGATCGTGGTGCGCGGCGACACCGTGATGATGGGCTATTGGGAACGGCCGGAGGAGACCGCGCGCGCCGTCGTCGACGGCTGGATGCACACGGGCGACGGCGGCTACATGGACGAGGACGGGTTCATCTATGTCGTCGACCGCGTGAAGGACATGATCATCTCGGGCGGCGAGAATGTGTACTCGGTCGAGGTCGAGAACGCGCTGGCGCAGCATCCGTCGGTGCTGCAATGCGCCGTGATCGGAATTCCCAATGAGCAATGGGGAGAGCAGGTCCATGCCGTCGTGGTCAAACGCAGTGGCGTGGAGGTCTCGACCGGCGAGCTGATCGAGTTCACGAAGACGCTGATTGCCGGCTACAAATGTCCCCGCAGCATCGAGATCACCGAGACGCCGCTGCCGCTGTCGGGCGCCGGCAAGGTGCTGAAGCGCGAGCTTCGCAGGCCGTTCTGGGAGGGGCGGGAACGGCGGGTCAGCTGACGGCTCCCGCGCGTTACGGCATGCGCGCCGAGCACGCGCGAAGATTGATGTTTCCAGAGCGCGGTCGCGCGGGTATCTGTTGCGGGACTCATCGGGAACATCCAGTCTTGGTCCAGAGGCGCGAGCTCAAGCTCGACATCGAGCGCATCGGCACTGTCTCGGCGATCCTGACGCAGCCGGAGCATGCGCGCGCCTGCTACGTGCTGGCGCATGGCGCCGGGGCCGACATGCGGCATTCCTTCATGGAGAAGGTCGCAGCCGGCCTTGCCGAGCGCGGCATTGCGACGTTCCGCTTCAATTTTCCCTACATGGAAGCGAAGAAGGGGCGTCCTGATCCGCCCGCCATCGCACACGCGAGCATCCGCGCAGCGGTCGCGGAGGCGGCGCGGCTCTGTCCCGGGCTGAAGCTTGTCGCCGGTGGGAAATCCTTCGGCGGCCGCATGACCTCGCAGGCGCAGTCGAAGTCGCCGCTGCCCGATGTCAAAGGGCTCGCTTTTCTCGGCTTTCCCCTCCATGCCGCCAAGAAGCCGTCATCCGAGCGCGCCGAACACCTTGCCGCCATCGCGATCCCCATGCTGTTCCTGCAAGGCACGCGCGACGAGCTTGCCGATCTGAGCTACCTCAAGCCTGTCGTCGAGAAGCTCGGCCCGAAGGCGACGCTGCATGAGGTCGCAGGCGGCGACCATTCCTTCGCGGTGCTGAAGAAATCCGGCCGTACCAATGACGAGGCGCTCACCGAGGTGCTGGACACGCTCGCGGCCTGGATCGACGCGCTCGCCTGAGACTCACGCCGAGTAGAGCCCCCTGTCGCGCGCCTTCTGGATGGCGAGCGCGGCGATCAGGTCGAGCGTCGGCGTCGACAGGCCGGCGGTGCGCGCGAAGGCCTGGGGCGCCTTCACCAGCACGTCGATCTCCATGGCGCGGCCGAGCTCGTAATCCTGCAGCAGCGATGGTTTGTGGTTGGGGGCAGGGCCGCTGCGGCTGACGCGCTTGACCTCGGGAATGAAGTATTGGGCGATCTCGTTGGCCTCGTTCAGCATGCGCGGAATCACCTCCGTGAAGGCGGGGTCGTCGCGCACGCCGCGCGCGGTCTGGCCGGTGAGCAGGCACAGCACCGACAGCGACATGTTGGTCAGCAGCTTTGACCAGATCGCCTCGCGGATCTCGGCGACCGGCGGCGATTCCAGCCGCGCGTCGTTGAAGACACCGCGCAGCCTGGTGATGCGCTCGCAATTGCGGTCGTCGCACTCGCCGATCAGGAGACGGTTGCGGTCCGGCGTCAGGTTCTGCACCACGCCGGGCGCGATCACCTCGTTGGATGAGAAGACCACGCCGCCGACGATCCGTTCCTTCGGGATGCAGGCGCGCAGGCGCCCGCCGGGATCGAGGAATGAAATGTCCGGCGGCGCCGGGTGCCGCGGCGGCAGGCCGATGCCGTACCACCAGGGAATGCCGTTCTGCGCAAACACGATCGCAGTGTCGTCCTGGAGCAGCGGCTTGATGCTGGAAACCAGCCCCTGAAGCGCGGTCGCCTTCAAGGTCGAGATCACGACGTCCTGCGGGCCGAGCTGGGCCGGATCGCCTGACGCGTTCACCTTGGCACCGACCTCGGAATCGCCGACGCGCAGCTTGAGGCCATTGGCGCGGGCCGCCTCCAGATGCGCCCCCCGCATCACGCAACTGACCTCATGGCCGGCGCGCGCCAGCCGTACCGCAATGTGGCTGCCGACGGCGCCTGCGCCGAAAATGCAGATGCGCATATTGATATCCCGTATCCATCCCGTGGTGTCGCCCGCAGCCAGCATGACACAAGCCGCCATGCGATGGACGCGGCCGCCCTACGCCGGAAAGATATGGATCAGGGCACGCGCCCTCAGCCATAGTGCGCGGCAAACAACCGGAGGACCGCCGATGACTGCCAGCCCCGTCCTGTGGAGCCTCGATGAACGCGGGGTTGCGACCGTCACGTTGAACCGGCCGGAGGTCAACAATGCCTATGACGCCGCGCTGATCTCAGGCGTGCTCGCGGCCATGGACGACCTCGGCAGCAAGCCCAATCTGCGCGTCGTCGTGCTCCGGGGCAACGGCAAGCACTTCCAGGCCGGCGCCGACCTCAAATGGATCAACAGCGTGCGGCCGCAATCGAGCGAGGCGAACGAGGCGGCCTCGCGGGCGACGTTCGAAGCCGTGCAGCGGCTCAACACGTTGCCGATTCCCACCGTCGCGCTGGTGCAGGGCGGCTGCTTCGGGGGCGGTACCGGCGTCATCGCGGCCTGCGACGTCGTGATTGCCGCCGACAACGCCCTGTTCTCGATCACCGAGGTGCGCTGGGGCCTGACCGCAGCGATCATCATCCCGCAGCTCTGCGATGCCATCGGCGTCCGCCAGGTCCGTCGCTACGCGCTGACCGGCGAACGCTTCGGCGCCGAAGATGCCCGCCGCATCGGCCTCGTCCACGAGGTGGTGCCGCTCGCCGATCTCGAGGCCGCAGGCGTCAAGGTGGTCGAGCAGCTGCTCGCCAACGGACCCGAGGCGATGGCCGAGACCAAGCGACTCGCGCTGGAGAGCTCGTTCGGCGGCATGGCGGTGGACGATGCGGCGTATACGCGGCTCGTGCAATTGCACTCGCTCAAGCGCCAGAGCGCCGAGGCGGCGGAAGGGCTTGCGTCGTTCGCAGAGAAACGGGCGGCGAACTGGGGCGGTGGCAAAGGTTAGGCGTCAGCAGCCGCGGCAGATATTGTTGATGCTGCGGTAGACGGCGTCGTCGTCCTGGCGCAATTGGCGCAGCGTTTCGAGCGTCGTGCTCTCAGCCGCCGGCGCGGCCGGCTTGCGCTTCGCCGCAAGTTCTTCCTCCTGCCTCTTGTAGCAGGCTTCGCGATCGGCCTTGGCCGGGATGAAGCGGCAGTTTTGCTCCACGGCTGCGGCGGGAAGGGCCGTGAGCGCGAGGGCAATAGAAGCGGCGAAGCAGTACCTGACGATGATCGAATTCATGGCCGCACTTGTCTCAGGTTCACCGATGGCGAGCAACCGCGATCTTGCGGGCATGAGGACCGCCGGCTAAGTCGTGATCCAGTTCGAACCAGATTCCGGGAAGGAACGCGCCATGCCGGCCATGACGATCGATGAACCAGCGCGCAAAGTACCGCTCTACGGCGAATATGAAGTCGTCGTGCTCGGCGGCGGCCCGGCCGGCATCGTGGCGGCGGCCGCAGCGGCGCGCGCGGGACGGAAAACGCTGCTGATCGAGCGCTACGGCTTTCTCGGCGGCATGGGCACCGCGGCCGGCGTCACCAACTTCTGCGGCCTGCACGGCAACGTCCATGGCGAGCACCGGCGGCTGGTGCAGGGTCTGGCCTCGGAGCTGCTGGCGCGGATCGATCGCTTGAACGGTCTCAACGCGCCGCATCTGATCCTGGGCAAGGTGTTTGCCCAGGCCTACGACACCGCCGCCTACAAGATCGCGGCCGACGAGCTGCTGGCTAGCCACAAGGTGAATATCCTGTTCCATGCCCTCGGCGCCGGCGTCGTCATGGCTGGTGAGCGTCGCATCAACGCGATGCTGGTGGAGACCAGGGCCGGCCGCCAGGCGGTGCGCGCGGAGATCTTCATCGACTGTTCCGGCGACGGCGATCTCGCCGTGTGGGCCGGCGCGCCGTTCGAGGTCGGCGACGAGCATGGCCATCCCCTGTATCCTTCGATGATGCTGCGGCTCAACGGCATCGATCCCGCCAAGGCCGGCGAGGCCTGGCGCACCATTCCGCAATTGATGGAGAAGGCGATCGCCGCCGGCACGCACAGATTTCCGCGGAAAAGCGCGATCGTGCGGCCACAGAAATCCGGCATCGAATGGCGGGTGAATTTCACCCAGGTGGCGCGCGAGGATGGTCACGCCATCAACGGAATCGAGCCCGACGATCTCACCCGCGGCGAGATCGAGGGGCGCAAGCAGGCGCTCGCCGCGTATGAATTCCTGCGCAGCGCGGTGCCGGGGTTTGAGAAGTCCTACATCGTCGACCTGCCGCCACAGCTCGGCATCCGCGAGACCCGCCGCATCAAAGGCGGCTACCAGCTCAGCGGTGAGGACGTGCTCGGCTGTGCCTCGTTCGCCGATTGCATCGGCGTCAACGGCTGGCCGATCGAGGCCCATGTGCCCGGTGACGTCGTCTTCACCTTCCCGCCGATCCCGGAATCGCGCGGCTACAACGAGCTGCCTTACCGGATGCTGGTCCCTGAAGGCGTCGACAATCTCCTGGTCGCCGGCCGCTGTGCCTCGATGACCCATGAGGGACAGTCGGCGGCGCGGGTCTCCGGGGCCTGCTTCGCGATGGGTGAGGCCGCCGGTTCCGCCGCCGCGCTGGCGCTGTCCGGAAACCGAATTCCACGCGAAATCCCCATTGAAAAGTTGCAGGAAACGTTGAAACAACAGGGCGCCTTCATCGGAGGGGACCAGGCGGTGCCCGAAGGCCTGTGACGCACTGCAAGACAAAGCGGAGGAAACGGGATGATCGGGATTGCGCGGCTCGCGGTAGCGGGCCTGATGGCGATCATGGCAATGGGCACGGCGCGGGCCGAGGATGCGCTGAAAGCCAAGATCGGCGTGCTCCGCCTGTCTTCGTCGGCGCCGGTCTTCATCGCGCTGGACAAGGGCTATTTCCGTGAGGCCGGCCTGGATATCGAGCTGAAGTTCTTCGACGCAGCGCAGCCGATTGCGGTCGCCACCACCTCGGGCGACGTCGATTTCGGCGTCACCGCCTTCACCGCCGGGCTCTACAATCTCGCCGGCAAGGGAGTGCTGAAGGTGATCGGCGGCATGAGCCGCGAGAAGCCCGGCTACCCCTTGATCGGCTATTTCGCCAGCAACAACGCCTATGCGAGCGGCCTGAAGACACCGAAGGACCTCGCCGGCAAGCGCGTGGCGATGACGCAGGTCGGATCGAGCTTCCACTATTCGCTCGGCCTGCTCGCCGACAAATACGGCTTCAAGCTGGCGGACGTGAAGATCGTGCCGCTGCAATCGCTGTCGAATGCCGCCGCCGCGCTCAAGGGCGAGACCGTCGATGCCGCCTTGCTCCCGATCTCGACCGCGCGAAAGCTGATGGACGAGGGTGGCGCGAAATTTTTGGGCTGGGTCGGCGACGAGACGCCGTGGCAGCTGGGCGCGGTATTCGCGTCGCCGAAGACGCTGGCCAACAAGGCGCTGGTGACGAAATTCCTCGGCGTGCTCGCGAAAGCCGACCGCGAATATCACGACGTCATCCTCGCCGCGATGAAGGACGGTGTCGCCCCGATCAACGACAAGACCAGGCCGCTCCTGGAGATCATCGCCAAGTACACCAACCTGCCGGTCGAACAGGTGGTCGGCAACTGCGCCTATATCGACCCCGAGGGCAAGCTCGACGTCAAGAACGTCGACAACCAGATCAAATGGCTGCAGGAGCAGGGCTTTGCCGACAAGGGCTTTGATGCGGATGCGATCATTGTGAAGGAATTCGTGAAGGCGGATTGATGCTGATGGTGCAGTCTCTCGCGGCGGACGATCTGCCACCCTCCCCTGGAGGGGGAGGGTCGATCGCGCCGGCGATGCGCAGCATCGTCCGGAGCGAGCGGGGTGGGGTGAGCCACGGCGGCGGTCTGTCCGTCGTTTGCTCAAACTCTTCGCGGGAAGTTCGAGAGCAAGCGCTGTCAGTATCCTTGCGGATGGACCGTCACCCCACCCCGGTTTGCATTTCGCTTCGCTGCATGCAAACCGACCCTCCCCCTCCAGGGGAGGGTGAAGAAAGCGGGCTCATCGCATGGACCTGATCGCCAACCACATCACCCATCGCTTCGGCGATCTCGCCGTGCTCGACGACGTCTCTTTCACCGTCGGTGCCGGCGAGGTGGTGGCGATCGTGGGGCCCTCCGGCTGCGGCAAGAGCACGCTGCTGTCGATCCTCGGCGGGCTGTTGCAGCCGACCTCCGGCGCGCCGGAGCTGCGCGGCGCGCCGCCGGCGGATAGTCTCAATCCGCTGACCTTCGTGTTCCAGGACTTTGCGCTGCTGCCCTGGGCCACGGTCGAGGAAAACGTCGAATTCCCGCTGCTGCACACCCAGCTCTCGGCCGCGCAGCGCCGCGCCCTGGTGGAGGATGCGCTGCGCCGCACCGGCCTCACCGATTTTCGCCAGACCTATCCCAAGCAGCTCTCCGGCGGCATGCGCCAGCGCGTCGGCATCTCGCGCGCGCTTGCGGTGAGGCCCGCGATCCTCTTGATGGACGAGCCGCTGTCAGCGCTGGATTCGCAGACCCGCGAGCTCTTGATGGAGGATTTCATCCGCCTGCTTGCCGATGGCGGCATGGGCGCGGTCTACGTCACCCACAATCTCGAAGAGGCGGCGCGGCTCGCCGACCGCATCGTGGTGCTGTCGCGGCGGCCCGGCCGCATCCGCGAGGTCGTCACCGTGCCGATGACGCGCGCGGCGCGCGGCGAAGCGGCGGCGCGCGAAAAACTGCTGGCGCTGCAGAATCAGATCTGGTCGCTGATCCGCAACGAGGCGATCGATGCCGAGCGCGAGGTCCAGCATGCTTGACCGCGCGGCAACGGACACGACGGCCAAGAACGAACCGACGCGGCGCGTCCGCTTTCGTGGTGCGGGCTTCGTGCCTGCGTCGAGCCGGTTTGGCGGCTGGATCGCGCTCGGCCTCGTCATCGCGATCTGGCAAGCCGCCGGCAGCGCCGGCCTCGTCAATGCGCTGTTTCTGCCGACCCCCTCTGCGATTGTCCGCGCGATCTATCAGCTCGCGGTCTCCGGCGCACTGTGGCAGCATGTTTCGGCCTCGCTGCTGCGGATCGGCGTCGGCTGGCTCGTGGGAACGGCGGCCGGCGTCGCCGTCGGCTTCGCCATCGGCCTGTCGCGCCTCGCGCGCAGCGTCGGCATCACCTTCATCTCGGCGCTGTTCCCGATCCCGAAGATCGCGCTGCTGCCGCTGCTCATTCTCTGGCTCGGCATCGGCGAGGAGCCGAAGATCGCGACGATTGCGCTCGGGGTGTTCTTCTCGACCGCGATCTCGGTCTATAGCGGCGTCGATGCCGTGCCACGCAACCTGATCCGCATGGCGCAGAGCTTCAACGTCCCCTTCGCCACCATCGTGCGCAAGGTGATCTGGCCGGGCGCGCTGCCGGCGATCCTCGCCGGCTTCCGCATCACCGCCTCCGTCGCGCTGCTGCTCGTCGTCAGCGCCGAGATGATCGGCGCCCAATACGGCATCGGCGCCTTCGTGCTGCAGGCCGGCAATCTGATGCAGACCGATCAGCTGCTCGCGGGCGTCGTGATCCTGTCGGTGTTCGGCCTCGCAGTGGGCAAGGTGATCGGCTGGCTGGAGACGCGGCTGTTGCACTGGCGGTAGCGGCATTCACCGCTGCAGTAGGGTGGGCAAAGCGAAGCGTGCCCACGATTCCTTCACGCGTCGCGAAGACGTGGGCACGGCGCGTTGCGCCTTTGCCCACCCTACGAGACTGTTGAACTGGAGGTAGCCAACCGTCATTGCGAGGAGCTTTTGCGACGAAGCAATCCAGATTCTCTCCGCGGAGGGATTCTGGATTGCTTCGCTTCGCTCGCAATGACGATGTGGTTGGCAGTGCGACCGTCACGCGTTCCCGCGATCTTCCCGAAACAGATCCAGCTTCTGCTGCACCGGCCGGTCCGAGAAGCTGAACAGCACGGCGTCCTCATCCGCCTCGTGCGTGACCCAGTGCCAGCTCGGCACCACGAACAGATCGCGCGGCCCCCATTCGAACACGGTATCGCCGATGCGGCTGCGGCCGCGGCCCTCGATCGGGCAGAACACCGTTGCGTCCGTCGAACGATAGCGCGCGGTGCCAAAACCCTTCGGCAGCAGCTGGATGAAGGTGCCGATGGTCGGCATGGCGAAATCGCCGGTCTCGGGGTTGCTGAATTTCAGCTTGAGGCCGTGGCAGGCGTCCCATTCCTGGCTCGTCCTGGCCTTCTCCAGCGCCTCGCGCGTGTAGGCATAGGGATAGCTGAAG
This sequence comes from Bradyrhizobium sp. WBAH42, assembly GCF_024585265.1. Lineage (NCBI taxonomy): Bacteria > Pseudomonadati > Pseudomonadota > Alphaproteobacteria > Hyphomicrobiales > Nitrobacteraceae > Bradyrhizobium > Bradyrhizobium sp. WBAH42. The sequence continues at coordinate 384,788 of NZ_CP036533.1, read as the reverse complement.
ATGGGTGAGGTCTTCGAGCTCCGCTTCACATCGACGGGCAAGAGGTTGTGGCCATAGCGGGCAAAGCTGTCGCCCGGGGGCTTCGTGATCTTCTGCTGATCTTCCATCGAGCCTTCGGCAAAGGAGCAGTCGAAAAACTGCACCAGCGGGATGTCGAGGCCGTCGAGCCAGAACATCGGCTGATCGGTCTCGTTGGAATGATCGTGCCAGGTCATCGAAGGCGTGATGATGAAGTCGCCCGGCTCCATCGCGGTGCGCTCGCCGTCGACCGCGGTGTGGGCGCCTTTTCCTTCGAGCACGAAGCGCAGCGCCGACTGGCTGTGGCGATGGGCGGGCGCGACGTCGCCGGGCACCACCATCTGCACGCCGGCATAGAGCGAGGTCGTGATCTTGGATTGCCCGCGCAGTCCCGGGTTCTCCAGCACCAGCACGCGCCGCTCGGCCTCTTTGGCGGTGATGAGCTTGCCGGCCTCGGTCATGTAGTCGCGGATGACGTCGAACTTCCAGAGGTGCGGCCGGCAGGCGCTCTTCGGCTCTGGCGTGATCAGGTCACTCATCACCGTCCACAGCGCGGTGAGGTTTTCGCCGTCGATCTTCTTGTAGAACGCCTCGCGTTCCGGCGTCTTGGTCACGGCTTCCATGGTTGCGGCTCCCGATCGTTTTGTTGATTGACAGTATACTGAGGATCTAGGTAGCGTCAACTTGACGAACGACACACAAGATCGTGTCATTCCGGGGCGCGCCGCAAGGCGCGAGCCCGGAATCCATACTCCCGATCGTGGTTATGGATTCCGGGCTCGACGCTGGCGCGTCGCCCCGGAATGACAGAAAATGAGGGAGGCTCTCCATGAAGCTGCACGGCTATTTCCGCTCCAGCGCCGCTTACCGCGTGCGGATCGCGCTGAACCTCAAGGGGCTCGGCGCCGAGCATCTGCCGCATCATTTGCGCAAGGGCGAGCAATGCGCACCCTCTTATCTCGCCATCAATCCGCAGGGCCTGGTGCCGGCGCTGGAGGACGATGCGGGTGGCGTGCTGACGCAATCGGTGGCGATCATCGAATGGCTCGACGAGACCCATCCCAATCCGCCACTGCTGCCGAAGGATCCGCTGCGCCGCGCCAAGGTGCGCGCCTTCGCGCTGGCGATCGCCTGCGACACCCATCCGGTGCAGAACCTGAAAGTGCTGGCGCGGCTGCGCGAGCTCGGCCTGCCCGAGGAGAAGGTCCAGGACTGGGCCGCCTGGGTCAATCGCGAGGGCCTGTCGGCCTGCGAGACGCTGATCAAGGCCGAGCCGGGTCCGTTCTGCTTCGGCGATGCGCCGACGCTGGCCGATCTCTGCCTCGTGCCGCAGCTCGGCAATGCGCGCCGCTTCGGCGTCGACGTCTCCGCCTATCCGCGCCTGCTCCAGGCCGAGGCTGCCGCCAAGGCGCTGGCGGCGTTTGCCGATGCCGCACCGGAGAAGCAGCCCGATGCCGAGTAAGCCGCCCCCTCCGATCACGATCGACGCGGTCTATGCCGCGCCGGGCTATCTGTTCCGGCGCATGCAGCAGATCGCGGTCTCGATCTTCATGGAGGAGTGCAAGGCGTTCGACCTCACTCCGGTGCAATATGCGGCGCTGGTCGCAATCCACACCCATCCCGGCATCGATGCGACGCGGCTGTCGGCGGTGATCGCCTTCGACCGCTCGACGCTCGGCAGCGTGATCGAACGTCTCCAGGCCAAGGCCTATATCGAGCGCAGGCCGGCACCCGAGGACAAGCGGATCAAGCTGCTCTATCTGACCAAGTCGGGCGCTGCGATCCTGCGCGAGATCATTCCCGCCGTGGAGCGTGCGCAGGAGCGGATGCTGGAGCCTCTCAAGCCCGCCGACCGCAAGGCGCTGATGAGCCTGCTGGCGCAGCTGGTCGATCTCAACAACGAAGCATCACGAGTGCCGCTGCGCGCGGAGGACGCGCTGGAACATCTTGGGAAGGCGGGGTGAGGGGGCGCCCCGGCCCAGCCCAGCGCGCGATCTCGTAGGGTGGGCAAAGGCGCGCTTGCGCCGTGCCCACGATTTCTCTCCTATTTTGCAATGGTGGGCACGCTTCGCTTTGCCCACCCTACCGATTGCGGTGAGTGTGGCAACGCCGTCGCCTCACATCCTCAGCAACGCCTGCCGATCGATCTTCCCCGTGCCGGTCTTCGGCAGCTCGTCGATGAAAATCACCTCTCGCGGATATTTGTACGGCAGCAGCTTGCCCTTCACATAGTCCTGCAGCCTGCGCGTCGCATCACTCTGGTTCACCGCGCGGTTGTTCATCACCACCACCGCCTTCAGCGTCATGCGACGGTCCGGCAGCTCGGCGGCGAACACGGCGCATTCGCGGATGTCGGGGTGATCGGCGAGGCACAGCTCGACCTCGAGCGGATAGACCCACTGGCCGGAGATCTTGATGAGATCGTCGGCGCGGCCGCGGAAGAAGTGGAAGCCGTCGGCATCCCGCACGAAGCGGTCGCCGGTGTAGATCCAGCCGCCCTCGCGAATGGTCTCCGCGGACTTGTCAGGCCGGTTCCAGTACAGCGGCGTGTTGGAATCGCCGCGGACCCAGAGAATCCCTTCCTCGTTGTCGCCGACGTCGCGGCCGTCCTTGTCGCGCAGCGCGACCTCGTAGCCGGGGACGCGCAGGCCCGCGGCGCCGAGCTTCTTCTGCTCGGGCTGGTTGGAGAGATAGATGTGCAGCACCTCGGTCGAACCGAGGCCTTCGACGATTTCGAGCCCCGTGAGCGTCTTCCAGCCGTTGAAGACCTCGGCCGAGAGCACCTCGGCGGCGGAGAGCGCCATGCGCAGCGACGAGAAATCCGTCTTGTCCGCCCCTTCGGCCTTGGTCAGCGCGGTGTACAGCGTCGGCAGGCCGAAGAAGACCGTCGGCTTGTATTGCTCGATCGCCGCGAAGATCGACGTCGGCTTCGGCTGCCCCGGCAGCAGCAGCGTTGCGGCGCCGGCCGAGAACGGGAAGGTGACGGAATTGCCGAAGCCGTAGGCGAAGAAGATCTTCGGCACCGAGAAGCAGATGTCATCAGGCGTCAGCTTCAGCACGTTCCGCGCAAAGGCGGCTTCGCTATAGGCCATGTCGTGCTGCAGGTGCACGATGCCCTTGGGCCGTCCGGTCGAGCCGGAGGAGTACATCCAGAACGCCATTTCGTCGCGCTGCGTTGCCGCTTCCGCCAGCTCAGCAGGGAATTGCGCGAGCCAGCTCGCCGCCGCGAGCGCCCGCGGCGCCGCGTGCTCGCCGGCCGCGCCATTGGCGACGATCAGCGTATGCAGCTTCGTCTCCTTGCAAGCCTCCGCATCGAAGCGCGCCGCGAACTCGGCATCCACCACCGCGACAGTCGCGCCGGAATCGGCGAGATAGAATTGCAGGAGGTCCGGCGGCGTCAGCGTGTTGATCAGCAGCGGCACGAAGCCGGCGCGCACCGCGCCGAAGAAGGCGGCGGGGTAGGCCGGCGTGTCGTCGAGAAACAACAGCACGCGGTCGCCGCGCGCAAGGCCAAGCGAGGCGAGACCGTTGCCCCAGCGGCAGGCCTCCGCGCAGAGCTCGGCGTAAGTGCGCGTGCCTGCAGGGCCCAGGAGCGCGAGCTTGTCGCCGCGGCCCTTGCCGAGATTGTCGAACAGCACGCGGCTGGCATTGTAAGTGTCAGGAACGGCAAAGCCGATCTCGCGCGCCCCCTCGCTGTCCGCCGGCACCTGGTCACGGATGTCATGGCTCATGCCGCATCTCCGCCGTTGTCTCCGCCGCGGTCTCCGCCGTTCTTGGCCGCCTCGTAGCGGGTCATGAAGGCCGGCGACATTGCGCGCAGCCGGGAATCGTCGATGCGGCCGGAGCGGGTGATATAGCTGTAGGCGAAGTCCATCAGGGGAAGCTTCATGTGCTCGGCGAAATGTTCGTACCAGAATGCACTGGTGCGCGCGGCGTTGACGAGCTTCTGCACGATGGGCTTGCGCGCGGCCTGATAGCGATGCAGCGCGGTCGCAAGATGCGCATCCGATTCCAGCGCCTTGACGAGGGCGATGGCGTCCTCGATCGCGAGCCGCGTGCCCGAGCCGATCGAGAAATGCGCGGAATGCAGGGCATCGCCGAGCAGCACCATGTTCTTGAACGACCAGTGCTCGTTCCAGACCCAGGGAAAATTGCGCCAGACCGATTTGTTGGAGACGAGGCAATGGCCGCCGAGCGTGTCGGCGAACACCTCCTCGCAGACGCCCTTGGACTGCTCGACGTCCTTGTAGGCGAAACCATAGGCCTGCCAGGTGGCGTGATCGCATTCGACCAGGAAGGTGCTCATGGTCGGCGAATAGCGGTAGTGATGGGCGTTGAAGGCGCCGCGCTCGGTCTTGACGAAGGTCTGCGACAGCGTGTCGAAGCGTTTCGAGGTGCCGTACCAGACGAATTTGTTGGATGAGTAGGACAGCGAGGTGCCGAAATCGCCCTCATAGGCGCGCCGCACCAGCGAGTTCAGCCCGTCGGCGGCGACGATCAGATCGTGGCCGTTGAGCTGGTCGATCGCCTGGATCTGCGTGTCGAAGCGCGGGGTGACGCCGACATCGAACGCGCGCTGCTGCAGGAACTTGAGCAGCTCCAGCCGGCCGATCGAGGAGAAGCCGACGCCGTCGATGGCGACGCTGTCGCCATGCAGGTTCAGCGTGATGTTCTCCCAGCTCTCCATGTGCGGGGCGATCGCATCGACCGTCTCGGGGTCGTCGGTGCGCAGGAACTCCAGCGCCTGTTCGGAGAACACGACGCCAAAGCCCCAGGTCGCGTCGGCCGGGTTCTGTTCGAACAGGTCGACCTGATCCTCGGGGTGACGCTTCTTCCAGAGATAGGCGAAGTAGAGCCCACCGGGCCCCCCGCCAATCACGGCGATCCGCAACGTCTGCCTCCCTAATTGACAGTATACTTACTATCTAGGGGTAGACTAATGTGCTCCGGCGTCCAGCGCCAGCGGAATTATCGCCAGTGCGTGGCACGCCATATCCCGTTATCCGGACGCGCGTTTTGCGGATCCGAAACCGTCAGGCGCGAATCATAGCCAACCCGGGGCGGATTGGCCACCGGGGGGTCAGACGCAGCGCTTCACATAGACCCCGTTCACCAGAACCCTGGTGCAGCGGACCACCGGCACGGGCTTGCGGACGACCACGGCCGCATTGGGGCCGGCGCAGCCGGCGCGAACCACGCCGCGGGCGCACACCACCGCATTGGCGTCAGTGGCCTCGAAGGTCATGGTGGCGGCGAACGCGAAGAGCGCAGAAGCAACGAGCAGCAATGAACGCATGTTGTCCTCCCGGGGCTTGTCTTGATCGAAGCTGCGTCTGAAGAAAGCATCGATGTCAGCGTGCGCGCATCCGATCGCGTACGCCGCAATTCATCTTTCGTGCTGCGTCCGCCTTATCTGGCGGCGAAAGGCGCGAGCACCTCCTTGCAGGCCGGCGAGAGCGATGCCGCCCGGGTGGAAATGCATTGGATGATCCGGCCGCCGCCGGGCGCCACGCCGGCGCAGAGGGTGCGGATGTCGGCGCCGCAGGCCGACCGCGCGATGAACAGCTCTTCGCGCGGCAGCAAGGGCCGCAGCACGATGACGGCAGGTGCCGCGGCAGGCGCTGCCGCTGCGGCCGGTGCAGCACCGGACGCAGGCGGGGTCGCTCCGCCACCGAAAGCCGCATTGATGGCTTTGGCGCAGCCCGCCGACACCTTCGCCTTGTTCTTCTCCAGGCATTCGACCGCGGGCGCGCCGCCCGGCGGCACGCTGGCGCAGACCTTGGGGTAATCGCCGCGGCAGGCGCCCTTGATCGCGGACACCTGCGCGGGGCTCGGCTGCTTTGCTGCCGCTGCCGGCTTGGCTGCGGGCTCGGCGGCGGGCGCCGCTTCCGTCTTTGCGGGCTCAGACTTGGCCGGTTCAGATTTGGCGGGCGCCGCTTCGGTCTTCGGCGCGGCGGCCTGCTCGACCGCGCGAACGGCAGCCTGGCACCCCGACGACAGGCTCGACATGTTCTTGGCGAGGCATTGAACCGCCTCCACTCCGCCGGGCGTCACGCTTGAGCAATGCGCCATGTAGTCGGAGCGGCATGCGGACCGGATGGCGTTCTTCTCGGCCTCGGTCTGCGCGAACGCTCCTGTTGCACTTGCGAAGAGTGCCGTCGCCAGCAACGCGGTGCGCGCCGATGCATGTTTCAACGTGTTGAACATTTGCATGAATTCCTGCCCGGTCGGGAATGCCGACTATTTTTGAAAAGATATGCAAGCGCAATCGTCGCGAGGGTCAGCTCGCGAGCGGCATCTTTGGCCGCTTTGGCCTCTACCGCAAGTGGATAATGTCGCCGCAATCGCGACGCGACTAGGTCGTCAGTCTCACCATGCGCTTGCCGCGGTTCTCGCCTGCGAGCAAACCGATCAACGCTTTCGGCGTGTTCTCGAGGCCGTCGATGATGTCCTCCTGCACTTTGAGCTTGCCGGATTTCACCCAGGACTGGAGATCGGCGAGCGCGCGCTGGCTGTCCTTCATGTAGTCCATCACGATGAAGCCCTGCATCACGAGCCGCTTCACCACGATCAGCCCGGGAACGCCGCGCGGGCCATGCGCGGCGGGCGCGCCGTCATATTGCGAGATCGCACCGCAGCAGGCGATGCGGCCGTAATTGTTCATTTGCGGCAGGCAGGCTTCCAGAATGTCGCCGCCGACATTGTCGAAATAGACGTCGATGCCCTTGGGCGCAGCCGCGCGCAACGCCTTGAACACCGCGCCGTCCTTGTAATCGACGGCGGCATCGAAACCGAGCTCGGAGGTCAGCCAGCGGCACTTGTCGACGCCGCCGGCGATGCCGATGACGCGGCAGCCCTTGATCTTGGCGATCTGTCCGACGATCGAGCCGACCGATCCCGCGGCCGCCGAGACCACGACCGTCTCGCCCTCCTTGGGTTTGCCGACCTCCAGCAGGCCGAAATAGGCGGTGAGGCCGGCGATGCCGAACACGCTGAGCAGATGCGTCATCGGCTCGAGCTTCGGCATCTTGGTCAGATGCTTCGCCGGCACCGCGGCAAATTCCTGCCAGCCGGTGTCGCCGAACACGATGTCACCGGGCGCAAGCCCTGGCGCTTTTGAGCTGACGACTTCGGCGATGGCGCCGCCGGCCATCACGCTGTTGGCCTCGACGGCCGAACGATAGGTCGCGCCGTGCATCCAGGCGCGGTTGGCTGCGTCGAGCGAGATGTAGCGCACGCGCAGCAAGGCCTCGCCGTCCTTCGGTTCCGGCATCGCGCCCTCGATCATCTTGAAATGCTCGGGGGCGAGCTTGCCGCTGGGCTTTTCCACCAGCAGAATCTGGCGATTGATGTTGCCGCTCATGGCGTTTCCCTCTTCATTTGTTTGACGATTATTGGTGCAGCCGCCGCAAGGAAAACGTGCAAGCCGCATGTGTTGTGCGCTGCACGAAGGCTAGATCGCGCGCTGGCGTTGCGCAACGGGAACATCGCGCCCTGGCGCGTGCACGCAAAGCGTGTTGCGTCGCTGTCATATCTGCGACACTATGAAGCGCCGGTGTACGTGGGGGTAAGCGATGTCCAACAGGTTCACGCAATACATTCTGGCCGCGATGGTGCTGGGCATCGTCATGGGCTCGGCGATCTACAACTTCCTGCCGGACACGCGCGCCGACTGGGCCTCCTCCATCAACCTGATCGCCATGATGTTCCTGCGCCTGATCAAGATGATCATCGCGCCCCTGGTGTTCGCGACCCTGGTCGGCGGCATCGCCCATATGGGCTCGGGCTCCAAGCTCGGCCGCATCTTCGCCAAGACGATGGGCTGGTTCGTCAGCGCATCCTTCGTCTCGTTGCTGCTCGGCCTGATCATGGTCAATCTGCTGCAGCCCGGCGCCAACTTCCCCGGCACGCTGCCGCAGGCGGGTCAATCGACCGGCCTGCCGGTCTCGGCCTTCTCCATCGAGAAATTCCTCACCCATCTGATTCCGACCTCGATCGCCGATGCGATGGCGCAGAACGAGATTCTGCAGATCGTGATCTTCGCCGTGTTCTTTTCGGTGGCGATGGGCTCCATGCCCGAACGCTCAAAGCCGATCCTCGCCATGATCGACGACGTCGGCCACATCATGCTGAAGGTGACCGCCTACGTCATGCTGTTCGCGCCGCTCGCGGTGTGGGCGGCGATCACCGCAACGGTGGCCAAGAACGGTCTCGCCGTGTTGTGGAAGCTCATTGTGTTCATGGGCGGCTTCTATCTCTCGCTGGCGATCCTGTGGACCATCCTGGTCATCGTCGGCTTCATCGTGATCGGTCCGCGCTACAGCCATCTCTTGAAGCTGGTCCGCGAGCCGTTGATGATCGCGTTCTCGACCGCGAGCTCGGAGGCGGCCTATCCGAAGACGCTCGAGGCGCTCAACCGCTTCGGCGCCTCGTCGCGAATCTCGAGCTTCGTGCTGCCGCTCGGCTATTCCTTCAATCTCGACGGCACGATGATGTACTGCACTTTCGCGGCCGTCTTCATCGCGCAGAGCTATCATATCGACATGCCGCTCGGCACCCAGCTCGCGATGCTGGCGACACTGATGATCACTTCGAAGGGCGTCGCCGGCGTGCCGCGCGCCTCTCTGGTCGTGATCGCCTCGACCTTGGCGCAGTTCAACATTCCCGAGGCGGGCCTCCTGATGATCATGGGCATCGACACCTTCCTCGACATGGGCCGCAGCGCCACCAACGTGATCGGCAACACGCTTGCGACCTCGGTCGTGGCCAAATGGGAGGGCGAGCTCGGCCCCGAGCACGAGCTTGGCCCTGGCGACGTCGTGCCCGACGACGTGGTCCCGGGCGAGGTGCCCGCGATGGCCGGCCATGGATAGGAGCGCGCCATGGGCAGGATATTGGCGAGGCCGCTGACCTCAGGCGTCCTCTTGCTCGCCGCGTCGTTGCTCGCGGCCTCCTCGTGCGCGACGTCGGCACACGCCCAGACCGCCGGCGAAGGGCTCAGCCCGACACTGTCGGCCATCAAGTCGGCCCACACCGTGCGGCTCGGCTATCGCGAGAGCTCACCGCCGTTCTCGTTCCTCGACCAGTCGGGACGGCCGATCGGCTACAGCCTCGAACTGTGCGAAGCCATCGTCGAGGAGATCGGCGTCGAGGTCGACGATTCCAATCTCAGGATCGACTACGTCAAGGTCACCTCGGACGACCGCATCGACGCCGTGCTCCAGAACAAGATCGATCTCGAATGCGGCTCGACCACGGCCAATGCCGAGCGTGGCAAGCGCGTCGCCTTCTCCCCGCTGATGTTCGTCGCCGGCACCAAGCTGATGGTGCCGAAGGCCTCGACCGTCGCTTCGGTCACCGATCTCAAGGGCAAGACCGTGGTGGTGACCAAGGGCACCACCAACGAGCAGGCGATGCATGCGGCCGACAAGAAGTTCTCGCTCGGCCTCAACATCGTCACCTCGCCCGACCACGAGCAATCGTACCAGATGCTCGCCGACGGCAAGGCCGACGCGTTCGCGACCGACGACATCCTGCTGTTCGGCCTGATCGCGCGCCACAAGGCGCAGGACAAGTTCCGCGTCACCGGCGACTATCTGTCCTACGATCCCTACGGCATCATGTTCAGGAAGGGCGAGCCGCAACTCGCCGCCGTGGTCGAGCGCGCCTTCCGCAAGCTCGGCTCCAACCGCGACCTCGTCCCGCTCTACAACAAATGGTTCACCGCAAGGCTGCCCACAGGCGAGCGCCTGAACGTGCCGATCTCGCTGCAGCTGGAAGAGGCGTTCAAAGCCATGGACGATTCGGCGAGCGCGAATAATTAGCGCTTACTTCCCTTCTCCCCTTGTGGGAGAAGGTGGCGCGAAGCGCCGGATGAGGGGGTGCATCCGCGAGTCCTGTTGCAAGAGGCTCGCGCGCGGAAAGAGACCCCTCACCCGTCTCACCGCTACGCGGTGAGCCACCCTCTCCCACAAGGGGAGAGGGTGCAGCGTGCTTGCAGCTAAGTTTTATCAAACACCCGGTCCAGCGCCGCGTCATAGGTCGCCTGCACCAGAGCCGGATGCAGCTTGGCCAGCGCCTCCATCATCACGCCGGAATTGATCTCGAGCACCTTCCATTCGCCGCCGACACGAACCACGTCGATCGAGGCAAAGACGATGCCGATGGCGCGCGCGGCATCGATCGCGAGCTTCACGCAGGCCGCGCGGACCTCGCCGTCCTGCAGCAGCACCGGCTTTGCGCCGGCATCGAGATTGTGCCGCCAGTCCGAGCCGCGCTGCTTGCTGTAGACGACGCGGGGCGCATCATCGAGCAGCACCACGCGGACCTCCTCCTCGATCGCGACATAGGGTGAGATCACGAGCCCCGTGCTCATCGAAAAGACCTCGCCGGCCGCGTGGTCGAGCTCCGCCTCGGTCGTGACCTTGAACACCGATCGCCCCGATGTCCCCTCGTTCGGCTTCACCACAACGCCCTTCGGATTTTCGGCGAGCAGCGCCAGCATCCCCTCGCGCCAATCGGCGCCGGTGACATGCACGCCCAGCTTCGGGTTGAGGAAGAGCCGATGCGGAATGCAGGGCACCTCCGCCAGCGTCAGCGCCTCGGCGGTGGCTGATTTGTCGTTGGCGAGGCGATGGGCGATAGCGCTGTTGAGGCCGATGTCGTAGCCGAAGGCGAAGTGCCGCCGCGGCCCCCGGCGCATCGCGATGAGCCAGCCGGCGGAGCGGACATCGACCGCGATGCCCCGCGCCGCGCAATAGCGCCCGATCGCCTGAACGAAGATCCGCTCGCCGCTTGCCATGGTGTTTCGTCGTCCCTGGCGCCAAAAGCCGCAAAAATGCGGGCATCGGCGCCAAACCGGGTGAAAATCAGAGCTATTCTTAATGAAATTCCCGCGAGCGCGGCGGAAATTAAGTGCTGCAATGAAGCCCGCGAGGGAAAAGAAATTATCCTCCGCGCGCGCCAGGCAGCAGATTCCTTAATGATGTGACCAGTTCTGCCGCAAATGCCGGTTTGACCGGCATCAATTGCATCCGAAACGAGGTTGATTATTGGTCTCAATGGCGTAGATCACACACGCGAAATCCTCCGCCATGGCAAATGGTGACCGCCCCGTTTCAGGGCCGGGCAACGCTTTTGCCCTAAAACCGCAGCTATTCGGAATATCGAAAATCATGAGCGCGTTTTACCGAGAGAAGGTTCTTTCCGTCCACCACTGGACCGACACGCTGTTCAGCTTCCGCGCCACCCGCGACACCGGCTTCCGGTTCCAGAACGGCCAGTTCGCCATGATCGGCCTCGAGGTCGATGGCCGGCCGCTGCTGCGCGCCTACAGCATGGCGAGCGCCAACCACGAGGAAGAGCTCGAGTTCTTCTCGATCAAGGTGCAGGACGGTCCGCTGACCTCGCGCCTGCAGAAGATCAAGGAAGGCGACACCATCCTGGTCGGCCGCAAGGCGACCGGCACGCTGATCACCGACAATTTGCTTCCCGGCAAGCGGCTGATGCTGCTCTCGACCGGCACCGGCCTTGCGCCGTTCGCCAGCCTGATCAAGGACCCCGAGGTCTACGAGCAGTTCGAAACGATCGTGCTGGTGCATGGCTGCCGCCAGGTCTCCGAGCTCGCCTATGGCGAGAAGCTGGTTGCGACCCTGCGCGAGGATGAGCTGTTCGGCGAGCTGCTCGCAGACAAGCTCGTCTACTACCCGACCGTGACCCGCGAGCCGTTCCGGAACCGCGGCCGCATCACCGATCTGATCAGCTCCGAGCAGATCTTCAACGACATCGGGCAAGGCCCGCTGGACATCGCAACCGACCGCATCATGATGTGCGGCAGCCCGGCGATGCTCGAAGAGCTGAAGGCGATGTTCGAGAGCCGCGACTTCGTCGAAGGCAGCGGCAACAAGCCCGGCCATTTCGTGATCGAGAAGGCCTTCGTCGAGCGCTGAGCGCCACGCCATCGTGCCCCGGACGCAGCGCAGCGCCCCTTCGGCGGTCCGCTGCAGAGCCGGGGCCCATCTCTCCGCATCGCTTGGCGTTGCATTCTGGGTCCGGGGTCTGCGCTTGCGCTTGCCCGGGACACTGCTTGGTTGCGGCCGCTTGCCGCCTAACCCGTCCCTCTGCTGCACTGCAAAACCCGTCCATCCGGCTGATTGATTTGTCTCGACCGAATTCGCTAGCCTGAAACAAGGGCGGCGTCATATCCGTATGACAAGCGCGGGCGTATCGTGACGCCTTCTGCTGGCGAGAGGATCGGAAACGTGGCCGACGACACCAAGACGCATGCATCCCCGAAACGCCTGCCGCTGGCGGAGGAGGGGATCATGGAAACCCTGCTGCTGCCCTTCTCGCCGCGCTTCATCGTGCTGACGATCTGCGCGGTGGTCACCGCGCTCCTGATCGGCGTCGGCATCGCCGACCGCAAGATCTTCGACATCCTGCTGATCCCGATCCTGATCTTCGGCGCGCTGACCCTGCTCGGCGTCCGCGATCTCCTGCAGAAGAGCCACGCGGTGCTGCGCAATTATCCGATTTCCGCGCATATCCGCTTCCTGCTCGAAGAAATCCGCCCGGAGATGCGGCAATATTTCTTCGAGAGCGAGAAGGACGGCATGCCGTTCTCGCGCGACACCCGCGCGGTGGTCTATCAGCGCGCCAAGATGGAGCTCGACAAGCGCCCATTCGGCACACAGGAGGACGTCTATCGCGAGGGCTACGAGTGGATGCATCACTCGGTCTCGCCGAAGGCGCATGCCACGGAGAAATTCCGTGTCGTGATCGGTGGACCGGATTGCGCAAGGCCCTATTCGGCCTCGGTGTTCAACATCTCGGCGATGAGCTTCGGCGCGCTCAGCCCGAATGCGGTGCGGGCATTGAATGCCGGTGCCAGGCAGGGCGGCTTCGCGCACGACACCGGCGAGGGCGGCGTCAGCCCCTATCACCGCGAAATGGGCGGCGACATCATCTGGGAGATCGGCTCCGGCTATTTCGGTTGCCGTCATCTCGACGGCAGCTTCGATCCCGAAGCGTTCGCGCGCGTCGCCGGCGACGACCAGATCAAGATGGTCGAGCTCAAGATCAGCCAGGGTGCCAAGCCCGGCCATGGCGGCGTGCTGCCGGCGGCCAAGGTCTCCGAGGAGATCTCCAAGATCCGCGGCGTCGCGATGGGCGAGGATTGCATCTCGCCGGCCTCGCACCGCGCGTTCTCCACGCCTGTCGGCATGATGCAGTTCATCGCCGAGATGCGCCGCCTCTCCGGCGGCAAGCCGGCCGGCTTCAAGCTGTGCATCGGCCATCCCTGGGAGTTCCTGGCGATCTGCAAGGCGATGCTTCAGACCGGGATCTATCCGGATTTCATCGTCGTCGACGGCAATGAGGGCGGCACCGGCGCGGCGCCGCTGGAGTTCATGGATCATCTGGGCATGCCGATGCGCGAGGGCGTCAGTTTCGTCCACAATGCGCTGGTCGGCATCAATGCGCGCGACCGCATCAAGATCGGCGCCTCCGGCAAGATCGCCACCGCCTTCGACATGGCGCGGGCGATGGCGATCGGCGCCGACTATTGCAACTCGGCGCGCGGCTTCATGTTCTCGCTCGGCTGCATCCAGTCGTTGAGCTGCCACACCGATCGCTGCCCGACGGGGGTGGCGACGCAGGACCCAACGCGGGCGCGCGCGCTCTACGTGCCGCTCAAGATCGATCGCGTGCACAATTATCACCACGCCACGCTGCACTCGCTGACCGAATTGATCGCTGCGGCCGGCCTCGAACATCCGCAGCAGCTGCGGCCGATCCATTTCAGCCAACGGACGTCGACGACCCAGGTGAAGTCCTTCGCGCAGCTCTATCCGGCGCTGCGTCCGGGCGAGCTGCTCGAAGGCACGGAAGACCCGCGGTTCCGCGACGCCTGGCAGATGGCGCGCGCCGAGACGTTCCAGCCCGCGCTGTGACATTCCGGCCGCCGCTGCCGCAGGCCAGAGGCGTCAAATTGCCGAGAGCGGAGGGTGGGTTTAACCTCTGGTTCAACTTTGGGTGTAGATTTGCCCCATGGACGAGCGACGCGACAAAGCCCGACATCGCGTGCTGAAGGCCGGAACGATCGAGTTCGGCGGCGGCGCGATCGACTGCACCGTCCGCAATCTCTCCGACACCGGCGCCGCACTCGACGTCACCAGCCCCGTCGGCATTCCAGATCATTTCACCCTGTTCGTTCAGGCCGACGGCAGGCATCTGCGCTGCACCGTGGTCTGGCGCAAGGAAAAGCGGATCGGGGTGCGGTTCGGGTGAGGCGCGCTCACGCCGCCGCCTGCTCGCCCAGCCGGCTGGCCAAGATCTTGTCGATCCGCCGCCCGTCGAGATCGACCACCTCGATGTGCCAGCCGCCGAAATCGAAGGCGTCGCCGACATTGGGCAGCATGCTGAACTGTTGCAGCACGAGGCCTGCGACTGTGTTGTAGCGATGCGGCGGCAGCTCGATGCCGAGCAGCTCGCCGAACTCGTCGACCGGCATCCAGCCGGAGATCAGCAGCGAATCGTCGTCGCGCCGGATGAAGGCCGGCTCGGGCGGTCCTTCCTCGGAATGAAAGGCGCCGACGATCGACTCGAGGATGTCGGCGGCCGTCACCATGCCTTCGAACGCGCCGTATTCGTCGTAGACGAGCCCGACGTGAACGGGCGCCGCTTTCAGGATGGTCAGCACGTCGCGCGCATCTGCCGACACCGGGATGCCGGGCGCCTCGCGCACGAGCGCGCGCAAGTCCGGGTTGCGTTCGTTCATGTAGGCGACCAGCAGGTCCTTGGCCTGGAGCACGCCGATCGGCTTGTCGCGGTCGCCGTCGGAGACGGGAAAGCGCGAATGCGGGCTCTTGGCGATGATCTCCTGGACGGCGGCGGGATCGTCGTTCAGGTCGATCTCGTCGACCTCGGTGCGCGGCGTCATGACCGCGCCGACCGGCCGGTCGCCGAGCCGCATCACGCCGGCGATCATCTCCTTCTCGCCGGGCTCGAGCACGCCGGCGCTCTCGGCCTCGCTGACGAGGTGATGGATCTCGTCCTCCGAGACCTTCTCCTCGGCCTTGCCGCCGCGGCCGAGCAGCGCGAGGATCAGCTTGCCGGAGATGTCGAGCAGAAAGACCAGCGGCAGCGATATTTTCGCAAGCGCGTGCATCGCCGGCGCGACCCGCACCGCGATGCTTTCGGGGTCGCGCAGCGCCACCTGCTTCGGCACCAGCTCGCCGACGATCAGGGTGGCGTAGGTGATGAGAGTGACCACGATGCCGACGCCGACGATCTCGGCAATGCCGGGGGCCAGACCGAACTCGAGCAGCCATTGCGTCAGCCGCTGCCCGAGCGTGGCGCCGGAGAACGCGCCGGAGAGCACGCCGACCAGCGTGATGCCGATCTGCACCGTGGACAGGAACTTGCCGGGATCGGCCGCCAGCGTCAGCGCCCGTTCGGCGCCGCGCACGCCCTTGGCCGCGAGCAGCGACAGCCGTGCCGGACGGGACGAGACCACGGCCAGCTCGGACATCGAGAGCAGGCCGTTGATGACGATCAGGACGACGACGATGACGAGTTCGAGCGAAAGCATTGACGTTCCGGAGGTAAGCAAGTGTGACCGGGGCCGGCGCAAGCCATTGATATAGGTATTCGGTGCGGAAGTGCTGGCGATTCTGCGCATTCGTCGGGCAAAGGGAACCGGACAGCGTGCCAAGGGGTCCCGCGATGACCCGCCACCCCGCGGAACTACGGACCGTTGCTTAACGAGCCCTTAGTGGCCGGCGGCTAGTTTTCGCGCTTGCAGAAATAATATTCGGAGACCTGAGGATGCGGATCGGGAAGCTTTTCGCGCTGTCGATGCTGACGGTGACGGTGTTTGCAGTCATTCTCGGCGCCGAGGTGCTTATACCGCAGACGCGCATCTTCACGAACCGCTCCGACGCGATCAAGACGGTGGAAGCGTTCGGTGCGATGCTAATAGTGAGCCAGCACGTCGCTGGCCTTCGTGCGCCCTACATCACCCCCATCTTCCAGGAAGGCGCGGCAACGCAGGCGCAGACCGAAGCTGCCGGGAAGGCGGCGAAAGCGGCCGATGCCGGATTCGAGGCCGCAAGACGCGCGCTCATGGCGGTCGATGACGGCGCCGCGATGATCGAAATCCTGGATCGCGCCGCCCGTCGGCTCAAGGACGTTTACACGGCGGCCGATCGCGCAATGAGCGTTCCCCTTGCGGCGCGCGACAGCGCTGTGGTCAAGGGCTTCCTGCCTGCCGTTGCCGAGGTTATCAGCAACATCGAGCCCATCATGAACCGGCTCGAAGGACAGGTCGTCAATGCCGATTCCTCGCTCGCCGCGCTCTTGAGCCTGGCGCGAACGGCGCAGGATCTGCGCGTTTCGGCCGGCAGCCGCGCGGCCACATTGTCGCCGGCGCTGTCCGCACGCCGCCCCCTGGCGGCGGCCGAATTCGCGCTGATGGATCGCATGCAGGGACGCGTCGAAGCCGACCGTGAGCGCATCGAAGCCGGTATGGAGCAGCTCGGCAATCCGCCCCGGATCGCCACGACGCTGAAGGCCGCGACGGAATCCTATTTTGGAAAAGCAGCCTCGGTCGTGGAGAAGGAGATGCCTGCGGCGAAGAGCGACGGCAAGTACGGCATCACCGCCGACGAGCTGGCGAAGGTCATCGTCCCGGCCATCCAGATGTTCTACGGCGTGCGCGATGCTGCGCTGGCGGAAGCCGCCGAGCGTGCCTCGGCCGCGCGCGACGGCGCGCTGGCGATGCTCGCGCTCGCCGGAATCGCCGTGCTGGCCCTGCTCGGCACGCTCGGTGGCGTGACCATCATGCTGCGCAGGCGCGTGGTGACGCCGCTCGGGCGGATCGCCGACGTGATCGGAGCGCTCGCCGTAGGACAGCACGAGGTCGAGATTCCCGCGACGGGCCGCAGCGACGAGATCGGCCAGGTCGCCGGCTCGCTCCAGCATTTCAAGGATTCGCTGCTCGCCAAGAAGTCCGCCGACGAGGCGGCCGCGACCGAAGCGGAAGCGAAGCTGAAGCGCAGCCAGCGCATGGATCAGGTCGCGCGTGAGTTCGAAGCCATGATCGGCGACGTCATCAACACCGTCTCGTCGGCATCCTCCGAGCTGGAAGCCTCCGCGGGAACGCTGACGAGCTCGGCTGAGCAATCGGAAAAGGTCACGGCGACCGTCGCTGCCGCCTCCGAGCAGGCCTCCACCAACGTGCAGACCGTTGCCGCCGCGGCCGAGGAGATGGCCTCGTCGGTCGACGAGATCAGCCGCCAGGTTCAGGACTCCGCGCGCATCGCCGGCGAGGCCGTGCAGCAGGCGGGGCGGACCAACGAGCATGTCGGCGAGCTCGCCAGGGCCGCAGGCCGGATCGGCGACGTCGTCGAGCTCATCAGCCAGATCGCGGGCCAGACCAATCTTCTGGCGCTCAATGCCACCATCGAGGCGGCGCGCGCCGGCGAGGCCGGTCGCGGCTTTGCCGTCGTCGCCTCCGAGGTCAAGGCGCTGGCCGAGCAGACCGCCAAGGCCACCGGCGAGATCAGCCAGCAGATCGCAGGGATCCAGGCCGCCACCGAAGACTCCGTCGGCGCCATCAAGTCGATCGGCGACACCATCTCCCGCATGTCCGAGATCGCGTCCGCAATCGCCGCAGCGGTCGAGGAGCAGGGCGCGGCGACGCGCGAGATCTCACGCAACGTGCAGCAGGCCGCGCGCGGCACCCAGCAGGTCTCGGCCAGCATCGTCGACGTGCAGCGCGGCGCGAGCCAAACCGGATCGGCCTCCTCCAACGTGCTCGCATCGGCAAGGTCGCTCTCGGGCGAAAGCAGCCGGCTCAAGACCGAGGTCGGAAAATTCCTCGACGCGATCCGCGCGGCGTAACGAGGTCATTGTGCAAAGAGGCCGCTTCACCTAGACTTGCATCCCGGGGATGTCGCAGCCTCCCCGTGAAGTGGTGATCCCACGCAAGCGCTGCTCGCTGATCTATGGAGCGAGCAATGGACGGGATCGCAATCGAGCTTCCGCTCTTTCTGTTGGCCACCTTCGCCGGCGCGTTCGTCGCCGGCCTCTCCGGCTTCGCCTTCGGCTTGGTCGCGGCATCGTTGTGGCTTTACGTGCTGACGCCGCTTCAAAGTACCAGCCTGATCGTCGGCTTCGGCCTTCTGGTGCAGGGCTATTCGGTCTGGAAGTTGCGCAGCGCGCTCGACTGGCACCGGCTGTGGCCCTTCATCGTCGGTGCAGTCATCGGCGTGCCGGCCGGGGTGTCACTCCTGACCTGGGCCGATCCGAAGAGTGTTCGCATCGCGGTCGGAGCTGTCCTGATCGCCTACAGCCTCTATGCATTCTTCCGGCCGCAGCTCAAACTCGCGGTCGTCGTGCCGCCGGCCGTTGACATGACGGTCGGCTTCGTCAACGGCCTGCTTGGCGGGCTGACGGGCCTTGCCGGCATCGTCGTCACCATCTGGTGTAATTTGCGCGGCCTGCCCAAGGACGCGCAGCGTGCCACGTTCCAGCCGGTCGCCGTCGTGGTATTCGCCATGGCGGCGTTCTGGCTCGGTGCCAACGGATCGCTCACATCAGACACGGCGAAGCTGTTCGCGCTCGGCGTGCCGTTTCTGTTCGCCGGCACCTGGCTCGGGCTGAAACTGTTCGGCCGGATCGACGAGGCCGCGTTCCGCAAGATCGTGCTGGCGCTGCTGTTCGTCTCGGGTGTTGCGCTCCTGTTCTGAGCCGCAGCTCAGAACTCCCCGTGCAGCCGGCCCGAAAACACCGACACCGGTCCGCGGTCGGCGTTGTAGGCGGGGTTGACGATGAGCTGATAGTCGGCGGTGAGGGTGATGTTCTTGTTCACCGCATAGGCGTAGTAGGTTTCGAGGATGCGTTCCTTGCGGTAGTTCAGCGCGCCGTCGCCGACGAGGACACCGAGGCCGCCGGCGGCAAGGAAGTCGCGATAATCCTGCGAGATCGCGTTGATCGCGCCGCCGACGCCGATCACGTCGTCCGGCCGGCCCCATCTCGTGCCCTTGATCGACAAGCCCGCGGACAGGCTGCGATGAATGTCGGTGAAGGCCAGCGTTTCGAACCGGCCGTCGTTCCAGCTCCAGCGGCCGAACAGCCCGACATCGTCGGTGATCGCCTGCTCGAGATTGAGCACATAGCCGTACTTCAGGCGTCCGCGCCGGGTCTGCGCGATGTCGAGATTGAGCGCGGGATTGTTCAGCGTCTCGCGGAAGCTGCCCATATTGGCGCTGTCGAGCCAGCCGATGGTCCTGAGCTTACCGGGCTGGCCGAGCAGCGAGAAGCGCGTCTCGAGCTCGAGCACGTACTGGCCGCGCTCGCCGACCCTGGTGTCGAAATGATTCGAATTGGATTCCGACACCATCAGGAAATAGCCGCCGCGCAGCGCCCATTGCTTCTGGTTGAGTTCGGCCGTGACGCCGTAGGTGAGACCGACCTTGTCGGCGGAATAATCGAAGGCGCCGGGCGCCCAGAGCGACCAGTTCATGAAATCCCTGCGGGTGTCCTTGGCATAGGCATTGCCGTCGAACACGTCGACCACGGGGAACTTGCCGGCCTGCAAGGTGAGGCGCGACACGTCGACCTTCTGTCCCAGCTGCAGCTGGCTGCTCGCCAGCTCTTCCTGCTCGCCGCCGAAGCCGAAGGTTTGGCGCACGAACAGGCGCGAGGTGTTGTAGTGCGGGTAGGGGAAGTTCGATTTCTGCGCTTCGCCGTTCGGGAAGCCGGCCGCACCGACCGTGTCGTTGAGCCCAAATCCCTGCAGCAGCTCGGGATTGTAATAGACCTCGCCGCCGTCCCACAGCCGCGCGTTCAGGAACAGGCTGTTGCTCCACGTCGCCTTGGCCTGTCGCGACGGCGACAGCGAGTTCGGTCCGGTATAGAGCGCGGGGAACGATGGATAGCCTTGCGGCAGATAGGTGCTCTGGCCGTGGATCTCCCAGCGATCCGATTCCGTGTCGATCAGCGAGCTCTTCGGGTTATAGCCCGGCATGCCGGGCCAATCGACCTTGCGGTTGAGGCCGAGCCTGACCTGCTGGAAGTCGAGCGACGAGGACGTGTATTGCGCGCCCGTGGAGAAGGCGACGTTGGCACTATCGAAGCGGCTGTAGAGATATTCGAGCCGCGCGCTCCAATGCGGCGCGAAACCGTATTCGACGCCGGCGCCTGCGACCCAGCCAGGACGTGTGTTCAGGATCTTCGGGATTTCGGCGCCGGAGGCCGGCGCGTCGAAATAGCGCTCGCCCATCCAGGCAAAGCCGCCGGTGGCATAGACGAGCCACGGACCGCTGGTGTAGCCGACGCGCCCGCGCAGGCTCGCGGTGTAGTCCCATTGCTGCGTGACGGTGTTGGCGGGCGTCGCCAGGAACGAGACGATCGAGTTCGACGTGATGTAGTTGGGAAACGTAAAATCGCCTTCGACGCCGACCAGCCAGCCGGAGTTGAGGCGGTAATTGTAGCCCGCCTGCACGCCGCCGATCATGCCGCTGAAGACGCCGCTGTCGCTGAGTGCGGTGCCGTCGTTCAGCGCAAAATGCGACGAGCCGCGGCCGTAGCCGGCATGCGCGCCGATATAGAGGCCGGTCCAGTCATAGACCGCTCTCAAGGCCGGCGCCTTCAGCGGCAGATCGGCCGCGCGGCCGGCAGTCGGAAAAGCCAGCACGCCCGTGGCAATCGCCGCGGCCGTTCGCAAGCACCGATGTCTGTGACCTCTCAACGCCAAAACGCACGCCCCCAAACGCGAATCTGTTCCACCCGCCGAATATCCCTGACGGGTCGCGACGATTCTGTCACCAAGCCTCGGCGATTGAGGCGACCGGCCGAGATGATCTCGATTCGCCCCCACTTCGTGCCAAGTTCCTGAACCTGCGACAAACCTTATTGCGATTAATTCGCAATAGCAACTGATGCGCATCGCCGCAGAGAAGAGTTCGCACCGCTGTGTGACGCGGCTGCAACAAATTCGCCGGGCTCAAAACGAATGACCCCGCCCGGGGGGACGCCGGGCGGGGTCGGGGGCACGACACGGGGTGGATGAGGCGCCCGTGTCGGACGCAGGATCCACGTGGAGATCGGCCTCAGGTACTCAGATCAGTAGCAGGTGCGAACGCGGCCGACGTACTGGCCGAAGGCGTTGTACTGCGCGACCCAGCCGCAGCGGTGATAGCCGTGGTAATAGGGATCGTTGCTGGCGGCGATCGCGGAGCCGACGACGGCGGCGGTGGCGATGCCGGCACCGACACCCCAGACCCAGCCGGGCTGCTTGGCTTCGGCCGAGGTGGTGGTGGACGCGATGCTGCCGGTGACGGCGAGAGCAGCGAGAGCTGCGGCGGCAATCTTGGTCTTGATCGACATGTGAAACTCCATCCGGGTTGAGGCGGTCCGTTGTGGCCCGCGTGCCCAGTTGGACGGAGGCATGCCGTGTCCGGTTCGAAAGCGCATCTGGCGCTGCCGGAATCCCGTCATTTCTCGAATGGTTTCAGTTGGATGCGGGCTAGCCGAGCGGCCCCTTGGCGAGCCTGTTCACGTCGAAGTTATCGACCTCTCCCAGCAGCTCGCAAAAGGCGCGCGCGCCTTGATCGAGCAACTGCTCGCCCTTCGCTGGCTCAGCCAGCGTCGCGTTGCCGACCGCGCCGCTGGCGTTGAGATCCTGCGCCTGCCAGGCGAACGGCGCCGGCCGCTGCGTCGAGAGCCAGCGATATTGCTGCTCCATCGCGATGCTGCTCGCGGGAAAATCAGCGATCGCATCCTTGCGCACCTGATCACGATAGCGCGCCAGCATGATCGAGGTCTCGACCGCGCCGCCGTGAATGCCGTGGCGCACTTCATCGGCCGGGAACAATGTGTCCGCGCCCGAGAGCCGCGACCACGACGTCGTCACTACCAAGAGCTTTTGATACGCGCGAAGGTCCTGCGCGACCAGCATCATGGCCGCGCTATTGCCGCCATGGCTGGTGACGATGACGAGCTTTCTCACGCCGCGGCGTGCAACCTCCTCGCCGATCCCAGTCCATTTCTTCAGCGCCATTTCGGTCGGCAGCGTCTGCGTGCCCGGATAGTCGATATGCTCGGTGGAAATCCCGACCCGTTCGACCGGGAGGAAGCTCGCTGCAACGCTCGCGGACAACAGCTCGCGCACACGTGCCAGATAGGCGTCCGCGATCAGCACGTCCGTCGTCAGTGGCAGATGCGGGCCGTGCTGCTCGGTTGCCGCCAGCGGCAGCACCGCGATCCAGCGCGACACCTCGTCCGGGCTCGCATGAGCCCAGTCGATGTCGATCCAGTCGCGGGAGGGCGTCATCGAGGTTTCCTTGCCCGAATTTGTCACGTAATTTGCGGTAAGAGGGGATGCGGGCCCGGCCGGCTCGCATCCCCTGATGTCATGCGGTTTTATCGCGTTGCATTCACTTGAACCAGAGACGATTGGACCAGCCAGGGTCGACGGAGTGCCATCATGCCCCCCTTTCATCTGCGGCGAGCGTTAATTGCAGGCTTGTTGGCCGCTGTCGCCTCCTTTGCGCCGGCGCGCGCCCAAACGCTCGACAAGGTCACATTCGGCACCAACTGGGTCGCCGAGGCCGAGCATGGCGGCTTCTTCCAGGCGGTCGCCGACGGCACCTACAAGAAATACGGTCTCGACGTCACCATCGTCCCCGGCGGTCCCAACGAGAACAACCGGATGCTGCTGATTGCCGGCAAGATCGATTTCTTCATGGCCGCGAACACGCTGATGTCGTTCGACGCGGTCGCCAACAACGTTCCCGTCGTCAGCATCGCCGCGGTGTTCCAGAAGGATCCGCAGGTGATGCTGACGCAGCCCGACGCCAAGGTCGCCAAGATCGAGGATCTCAAGCCGCTGACGCTGTTCGTCTCCAAGGAAGGCATGACCAGCTATTTCCAGTGGCTGAAGTCCGAATACGGCTTCAGCGAGAAGAACGTCCGGCCCTACAATTTCAATCCGCAGCCCTTCATCGCCAATCCCAAGAGCGCCATGCAGGGTTACGTCACCTCCGAGCCGTTCGCGGTGGAGAAGGCCGCCGGCTTCAAGCCCAACGTGCTGCTGCTCGCCGATTACGGCTTCAACACCTATTCGACCCTGATCGAGACCCGCCGTGAGATCGTCGAGAAGAAGCCTGACCTGGTGCAGCGCTTCGTCGATGCCTCCATGATCGGCTGGTACAATTACATCTACCGCGACAATTCCGCCGGCAATGCCCTGATCAAGCAGCTCAACCCGGAGATGACCGACGATCTCCTGGCCTATTCCGTCGCCAAGATGAAAGAGCACGGCATCGTCGATTCCGGCGACAGCTTGAAGAACGGCATCGGTGCGATGAGCGACGAGCGCTATGCCTCCTTCTTCAACAAAATGGTCAAGGCCGGCGTCGTGAAGGCGGATCTCGACTTCCGCAAATCCTATACGCTGCGCTTCGTCAACAAGGGCGTCGGCGTCGAGCTGCGCCCGAACAAGCCGTAGATGCTGAGATCAGGCACGGCGGTGCGGCTGGGGCCCACCTCTCCCGAAGGGAGAGGTCGCATCGCATCGTCAGATGCGGTGCGGGTGAGGGGTTACGCTCTCTCGTGGGACCTGAGGCCCCTCACCCGGCGCTGCGCGCCGACCTCTCCCCGTTGGGGAGAGGTGAAAGACGCGGCGCGACCGAGCCTCACAAAGACCAGCGATCGATGGTAGCGAGCTCAACGCCACCCGCCGTCGAGCCCAGTCTGACCGCTCTCGCCGTCAGCCTGCGCGGCGTGACCAAAACTTACGACAACGGCGTGATGGCGCTCGGCCCGTTCGATCTTGCGGTCCGCAAGGGCGAGTTCATCTCGCTGCTGGGCCCGTCCGGCTGCGGCAAATCGACGGTGTTGCGGCTGATCGCCGAGCTCAGCGCGCCGTCGTCGGGCACGGTGCGGGTGGCACGGCACGAGGGCGTGCCGCAGCCGGGTCACGGCATCGGCTTCGTGTTCCAGGAGCCCACCCTGATGCCCTGGGCCAACGTCCGTGAGAACGTGCGGCTGCCGCTGAAGCTCGGCGGCGTGCCGAAGGCGGAAGGGCGCGCGCGTGCCGACGCGGCACTGGCGAGTGTCGGCCTTGCCGATTTCGCCGATGCCTTTCCGCGCGAGCTCTCCGGCGGCATGAAGATGCGGGTGTCGCTGGCGCGCGCGCTCGTCACCGATCCCGATATCCTCCTGATGGACGAGCCGTTCGCCGCGCTCGACGAGATCACGCGCTTCCGCCTCAACAACGATCTGCTGGCGCTGTGGCGGTCCCTGCGCAAGACCGTCATCTTCGTCACCCATTCGGTGTTCGAATCCGTCTATCTGTCGCAGCGCGTCGTGGTCATGACGGCGCGACCCGGCCGCATCCAGGCCGACATCCGCATCGAGACGGTCGAGCCGCGGGCTGAGGAGTTTCGCACCTCGGCGGCCTATTCCGACTATTGCCGACGCGTGTCCGCCGCGTTGGCGCCGTCCTATTCGGAGCAGTCGACGCTATGAGCGCGCAAGCTCCCGTGCCGGCAAAATCCTCTGGCGCGCAACGCGCGATGCGCTTCGTGCTGCCGGTCATCGTCTTCGCAGCCGGCCTCCTTGCCTGGGAACTCGTGGTCCGCATCAAGGAGATCCCGCCTTACGTGCTGCCGGCGCCCTCGGTCATCGTGCTGACACTGATCAAGGACTGGGCGGTGCTGTCACAATCGCTGGCGACCACGCTTGCAACCACGCTCGAAGGTTTTGTCGCCGCCAGCATCGGCGGCATCGCGCTGGCGCTGCTGTTCAACCAGTCGAAATGGGTGGAATATTCGCTGTTCCCCTATGCCATCGTGCTCCAGGTGACGCCTGTGATCGCGATCGCGCCGCTCTTGCTGATCTATCTGGAGCAGCAGACCGCGGTGGTCGTCTGCGCCTTCATCGTCGCTTTCTTCCCGGTGCTGTCGAACACCACGCTCGGGCTGAACTCGGTGGACCGCAATTTGGCCGGCCTGTTCCAGCTCTATGGCGCGTCAAAGCCGCAAACCCTGCGCTTCCTCAAGCTGCCGGCGGCGCTGCCCTATATCCTCGGCGGCCTGCGCATCGCCGGCGGCCTGTCGCTGATCGGCGCGGTCGTGGCGGAGATCGCGGCCGGAACGGCCGGCGCCGGCTCCGGGCTCGCCTACAGGATCGCCGAATCGGGCTATCGCTTGAACATACCCCGCATGTTCGCAAGCCTGCTTCTGTTGTCGCTGGCCGGGATTGTCATCTATGGGGTGCTGGCGCTAGTTTCCCACCTCGTTTTACGGCGCTGGCATGAAAGCGCGCTTGGAAAGGAAAACTGATGGCTGCCGGTTCGATTTCGTCCGAAAAGATCGACCTTCTGATCTATGGGCCGGTGCGGCCGATTCTCGAGAACGGCTTTTCCGATCATTTCGTCGTGCACAAGGCGGAGACGCGCGGCGATCTCGAGCGGCTGACGCCGGCGGTCCGCGACAGGATCCGCGGCGTCGCGGTGACCTACCATACCGTGCGCGCGGACAAGGATTCGCTGTCGCAGCTGCCGAAGCTGGAAATGGTGGCGAGCTTCGGTGTCGGCTACGACCACATCGACGCCAAATATGCCGCCGAGCACAACATCGTCGTCACCAACACGCCCGACGTCTTGACCGAGGAGGTCGCCGACGTCGCGATGGGCCTTCTGATCTCGACCTTGCGCGAGTTCATCAAGGCCGACCGCTATGTCCGCTCCGGGCTGTGGCAGACCCAGAACTATCCGCTCAGCGTCGGTTCGCTGCGCGACCGCAAGGTCGGCATCGTCGGCATGGGCCGGATCGGTCAGGCCATCGCGCGCCGGCTCGATGCCTCGCTGGTGCCAGTGGTCTACCACTCGCGCAACCCCTCCAAGGACGTCGCCTACAAGCACTACCCTGATCTGATCGAGATGGCGAAAGCTGTGGACACGCTTGTTGTGATCGTGCCGGGCGGTGCCTCGACCGAAAAGATGATCAATGCCGAGGTGCTCAAGGCGCTCGGCCCGCGCGGCGTGCTGGTCAACGTCGCGCGCGGCTCGGTGGTCGACGAGCCGGCGCTGATCCAGGCGCTGAAATCCGGCACCATTCTCGCCGCCGGCCTCGACGTGTTCGCGGCCGAGCCGAACGTGCCCGACGAGCTCAAGACCATGCAGAACGTCGTGCTGCTGCCGCATATCGGCTCGGCCTCGGTGGTGACGCGCAACGCCATGGACCAACTCGTGGTCGACAATCTCAAGTCCTGGTTCGCCGGCAAGGCGCCGCTGACGCCGGTTGCGGAAACGCCGGTCAAGGGGCGCTGATGATCGCACGTCGCCTTCTCGCATTTGCCATCGCGGCCTTTCTGGCCGCGACCGGCATCGCGCGTGCGCAGGATGCGACGAGCCTGAAGAAGCAGATGCCCGGACAGTGGGAGCTCTCGACCACCGA
Organism: Bradyrhizobium sp. WBAH42; assembly: GCF_024585265.1. Classification (NCBI taxonomy): domain Bacteria; kingdom Pseudomonadati; phylum Pseudomonadota; class Alphaproteobacteria; order Hyphomicrobiales; family Nitrobacteraceae; genus Bradyrhizobium; species Bradyrhizobium sp. WBAH42. The sequence continues at coordinate 358,305 of NZ_CP036533.1, read as the reverse complement.
GCGCAGCAAGACCTGCGTCGTCACACTGAGAGGTGACGCCGCAGGCCAGGGCTACAAGCTGGAGCTGGAGCCGGCCTGCAAGACCGCGCTGCCCTTCACCAAGGACATCGTCGCCTGGAGCGTGAAGGGCCTCGACATCGTGCGCCTGCAGGATGCGACCGGCGAAGCCGTGATCGATTTCACCGAGGTCGAGGCCGGCATCTTCGAAGGCCTGCGCCAGGGCGAGGGCGTCTACATCCTGCAGGACCTCGCCGCCGCGCGCTCGATGGCGAAGTCGATGGACCAGATGATCGGCGACTGGTCGATGGTGCGCGGCAACGGCCAGCCGATCTGCGGGCTGACGCTGACCAACACCGAAGCGGGCCCGGACAATTTCCAGGTCTTCCTCAAGCCGAGATGCGACGCCGCGATCGCGCAGTTCAACCCGACGCAATGGCGACTCGAGCGTGGCCAGATCATCCTGATGTCCAAATCAGGCGACGCCTGGCAGTTCGAGGCCGACGACAACGCCCAGTGGCGCCGTGTCCCCGACACCGCCGATCCCCTGATCATGCTGCGCCAGTAGGCGGGGCCAAGCCGCGGGCTCGATAACCTCTCCCGCTTGCGGGAGAGGTCGGCGCGTTCCGGGCGATGCGAAGCATCGTCCCGCGCGCCGGGTGAGGGCTTTCTCCTCTTGGGGGTTCTCGATTGTGGAGACACCCTCTCCCCAACCCTCCCCCGCAAGCAGGGGAGGGAGCGCACCTGCTCCTGGAGAAGCATCCCAAGTCCGATTTCCCTGGGTCCTCACGTCGTCACCTTCGGCGGCGGCGCGGTGCCTTGCGCCCATTTCTCCATCTTGCCGAGCACGCCCCAGACGGCGAGCGCGAGCGAGATCGGCATTGCGAACTGGCCAAGGCCGGGCACGGCCGACACGATGGTTCCGAGCAGCCCGGCAAGGCCTCCCGCATTCGGGCTTGCCGTCACCGAGGAGAGCAGGGCGGTGATCAGCGAGCCGCCGATGCCGAGCGCGGTCTTCTTGCCGTCGAGCAGCTTGCCGATGGTCTCGCCGAGCGCGCCATTGACCTGGCCGAGCATCGGCTTGCCGCCGCCGTTGTTGAGCAGGGTGCTCAGCAAATCGACGACCTGTTTCAGCTGATCGACGGGGGCGGGGCTCATCGGGGCGACGGGTCCGGGCATGGGCGCTGTCTTGTTGATGAGGGAGAACAGCCGTTCGAACAGGCTGACGGGATCGTTGGTGGCAGGCAATGTGTTGCTCGGCACGATCGCTGGCAGCGTCCCGCCGCTTGCCGGCGGTCGCAGCACTTGTGTGAGATCTTCCAGCCGCTTCAGGATCTGCGAGAGGTCGCCGTTCTGCCCGGCCGGGCCTGGCTGCTGCATCCCGCGCGTGATGGCGGCGACCGTGGCGGCGTCGAGCAATCCGGTATCCCTCAGGCCGTTCTGCTGCTGAAACAGCGAGACGGCGGCCCTGGTCTTCGGTCCGCTGATGCCGTCCTCGACGAGCGGCGGATTGGCGCCGAGCTTGTTCAGCGCCTGCTGCGTCAGCATGACCGTCGAAGCCACCTCATCCTCGGGCTCGGTGCGACCGGCGAATTGCGGGCCGTCGTCGAGCGCGATCGACGAATCCAGCGCCATCATCGCATGCAGGATCACCGCCGTGCCGAGCTGGGCATCGACATGACCGGGATCGAACACATGGTCGCGGACGAATTTTCCGGCTCTTGCTTCCGGCGGGCCGTACAGGGTCGAGCCGCCATAGAGATAGGGCGAATTGACGCCCTTGGAATGATAGCCGAAGCCGTTGAACGCCTCGAGCCGGAACAGCATCCGCGCGATGCCCCAATCCCGCGCACCGATGAAGTTCTCGATTCTGAACGCGTCCACGGCGCCGTCCACGAAGGTGGCGAACGGGCCGCGCCCCTTCGGAACGATCGTCGTCGTGCGATGAAGCGTTTCGCCGTTGCCCAGATAGGTGTCGAAATCGAAGTTGGATTCGCGGTAATGGCAGAGCGCGGTGAAGTACCAGGGCACGCCGGTCAGCCGCTCGATCTGCTGATAGGTCGCCTTGCCGTTGAGCGCCTTGCGGGCGATGGCATTCGCCTCGGCGACGCGTCCGGTCCGGATTTCGAGACCGGCCCAATTCCGCTCGTATTCGTTCTTGAAACTCTCGAATGAAATCATCTTCCGCTCCCGCAAATTGATTGAATGATCGACTTGCCGTGCAAACCAAGGTGAGCCAGGTGTCGTGATCGGTGCCTGGCTCCAGCGTGATCTGTCGAAAGTCTGGCAGGTCGCCGGCGCGGCGCATGTGAAATGGCTTACAGCTTGGGCGGGAAATCTCGGTAGAACCAGGGCGAGGCCTCCACCGCTCCGGGAACCGGCCGGCGATCCCTCCGTTAGCAAGACGAGACGGTCCGGCAAGGAGTGTTCTGCATGGCCAAGCGCGTCCTCGCGATCGGCATCGAACCCGGCAATGCCGACTACAGCGCATTCCCGCAGCTGACGCCGGAGCTCGTGCGCGACTACATCGAGGCGCAGCTGTTGCGCCTGCGCGATCTCGGCTTCGAGGTCACGAGTTGCCTGATCGATCTCGATGTCACAGCCGAAGCCGGCGTGGTGGCGGCGCTGCGCGATGAGCGCTTCGACTGCATCGTCATCGGCGCCGGCCTGCGCGAGCCGAAGGAGCGCCTGCTCTTGTTCGAGAAGGTGCTCAACCTCGTTCACCGCCTGGCGCCGGATGCCGCGATCTGCTTCAACACCACGCCTGCCGACACCGCCGAGGCGGTGCAGCGCTGGGTGGAGCCCTGACGGGACCGCCCGGGCAGGCCAAGGATCGCTGATTTCGAACTTTTTCTCCGTCTCGAGCGACCAAGACGGAATGGTTCAAACTCGATGGGGCTTTGATATGAAATTCGTTGCCTTGGCCTTTTCGTGCCTTCTGCTTGTCGCGGTGCCCGCCAGCGCGAATGACACCCGCACCTTCAATGCGATGGTCGCGTTGGCCAATCGCGGAGATGCGGAGGCGCAATATCATGTCGGCATGATGCACAATAACGGCATCGGCACACCGCAGGATCGCAGCCAGGCATTCGAGTGGTTTCAAAAATCGGCCGCGGCCAACGATCCGCTCGGAGCCTATAAGCTCGGCTGTTATTATGACGGGCAGGGCGTGGGCGTCGTCGCAACGGATCCGGATCAGGCATTGAAATACAAGCTTGTGTCCGCCAAGGCCGGTTACGCGCGTGCTCAGCACGACGTCGCTCTCATGTACGACCGGCAAGGGAATTCGGAAGAAGCGCTGAAATGGTGGAAGATGGCAGGCGACCAGGGCCTCCCTAGCGCCCTCTTCAGCCTGTCCCGCGCATATTCTGCAGGAAAGGGCACGCCGAGGGACGTGTCCCTGTCGTATGCCTATTTCAAGCTCTCGAAGGTGGCGCCGGCCAGGAATGTCAACGAGATGGCTTCCATGTTGTCCAAGCCGGAGCTCGAGAAGGCCGAGAAAATGGTTGCCGAATGGAAGCCGCAACCGACCGCCCTGACGCTCAAGGCATTCGCCGGCATCACGGCCGCAGAAGACCACTTGAAGGCCGCCAAAAGCCAGATGTTCTGATCTGGCCTCAAGCGCAATGGCTTTAGGTTGATCAATGCCGCGGTCTCGGTTCACCTCTCCCGCTTGCGGGAGAGGTCGGCGCGTCCGGGCGATGCGAAGCATCGTCCCGCGCGCCGGGTGAGGTTTTCCTCTTGGGGATTATCCCATTGCGGAAACATCCTCTCCCCGACCCTCTCCGGCAAGCGGGACAGGGAGTGCGCCTCCGTCTAGGTCTTCGCTGCTGCCTCCGGCATGATCTGCAGCAGCGGCTCCGGCTTGATCGAGACCTGACCGGCGAATGGCCGGTCGTGTGCGGCAATCAGCAGGACGGAGGCGGCCACCCCCGTCGCGAACAGGCCCATCGCGATCGCCGATCCCAGCCGGTTGTCGCAATGAACGAGGCCGATCACCAGCAATGCGCAGGCGGCTTGGAGGTACAGGCACCACCATTTGACTGGATTGACTGCGGCGAGGCTGACGATGATCCTCTGCCGCCGCGCATCCAGCGCCTGCTCCAGCGCGGCGATGAGCTCGCGTTGCACATTCGCCTGCCCCGTGCCTTGCGGCGTCATCGTGATGACGAGCTGCAGGGCATCGGCGAGCGCCGGCGGCGTCACTTTCAGCGATGCCTCCTGATGCGCCATCATCGGCCATTCCACCGCGACAGCCTGCCCGACATAGTCGCGCACCAGGCCGCGCAGCTTCGTCTCCTGCTCCGCCGGCAGGCCGCCGGCCAGCAGCACGGCGCTGCGCAGCGCGCTGGCCTCGCGGCTCACCGCGGCACTGGCGCGATCGCTGTCGCCCCAGACCTGCGCTGCGGTGAAGGCGACGAACAGGCCAAAGATGATGCCGAGCACGGGCAGCATGCCCGGCGAGATCACTTTGAGCGATTTGGCACGCTCCTCCGTTGCGACAAGCGTGATGCCTGCGAAGATCGCCGCGGCCATAAGATAGGTGAATCCGAAGATCACCAGCGCCATGACGGGCACCGGCAGATTGTGCAGCCAGTCGCTCATCGTTCCCTTGTCATCTGATTTGAGACTCTAGATCAGCCGCAGCCCGCGCAGGCTCGCATGCCCGTTCTTGCCGACGATGATGTGATCATGCACGGCGATCCCGAGCGGTTTTGCGATGTCGATGATCGCCTTCGTCATCTGGATGTCGGCCTGCGAGGGCGAGGGATCGCCGCTGGGGTGGTTGTGCACCAGGATCAGCGCGGTCGCCGATAATTCCAGCGCGCGCTTGATCACCTCGCGCGGATAGACCGGAGTGTGGTCGACCGTGCCGGTCTGCTGCACCTCGTCGGCGATCAGCTGGTTGCGCTTGTCCAGGAACAGCAGGCGAAATTGCTCCTTGTCGGCAAACGCCATGCTGGTGCGGCAATAGGCGATCACCTCGTTCCAGGATGACAGCGCGTTGCGGCTGTTGACCTCGCCCTTGGCGACCCGATGCGCCGCCGCGGCAATCAGCTTGAGCTGGTTGATCGCGGACTCGCCGATCCCGTCGACCTCGCGCAGGCGCGCCACCGGCGCATGCACGACCTCGGCGAAGGAGCCGAAGGTCTTGATCAGCAGCTTGGCGAGCGGCTTGGTGTCGCGCCGCGGCAGCGCCGGAAACAGCGCCATCTCCAGCAATTCGTAATCGCTCAGCGCATCCGCGCCCGCGCTGTAGAAGCGCTCGCGCAGCCGCTCGCGATGGCCGAGATAGTGCGGCGCGTCCTCGGGCTTGCTGTTGTCGTGGTCAGGCTTGGCGGGCATCGGCCGCCAGCATTGCCGGGGACCGGCGCTTTTGCAACCGTCAATTGAGATGGCGCGTCGCGTGTCGGCCGGCGTCCGAGCGGGGGGGGGCGGCGCACGTTAGCCGTGGTTGACCTAAGACTGGGAGATGAACGCGCAATGGCCGCCCCGATCGTGGGCGTTGTCGCAAGCTGCGATGGAGGACGAATTGGATTGCTTAAGATCGGAAATTGAGTAGTATGAAATCATTGCTACAACTAGCAATTATGTTGCCAAGCTTTGGATAATTAGTCTCTCGTTGAGGTAGCGATCCTTCCTCGCGGGCAAGCCGCGTTGACATATATTTGCCTCTGGAATTGCTTGAGGGCAAACATGGACCATGCCTCTAACGTTTCACCAGAGTCTGCCGTTTCAGTTTCCCTTATTGCAAAGACTCTGGATACGACAGCAGGTTCGGGTTTGCACGCCATCGCTGAGTGGCTTGATCGCCGTGGACTTGGTGCTTTCACTCCTGTGGCGCTGTACGCAGGGGCTGTTACTTTCACTTTTTTGCCGTTGCTGATAGCCGCTTGCTTCGGCGTACCCATGGCGGCGCGATCGGCTACACTGAATTTGCCTTTTTTCTACGACGTCAGCACGATTTTTATGTATCTGGTGTCGTTTCCTTGTCTGCTGATACTAACAACAACTGACCATGCGCTCCTTTGTCGTTCACTCAATCGCGTTCAAGTCGACGGCATTCTGAATACTTCCGAAGGAAGCGCCGTGTTTCTTGTCGCCCGCTGGAATCGTATTTTCCGCAGGATCAATCTGGGGGCGCAAGCTGTGGGCATGCTTGCCGGAGTAATCGCGGTCTATTTCGTCTACCGGTTGATTGCCGACGGTGCGTATACCAGTTGGGAGTCCGGCCATCCGCTCTCTGCGGCTGGCTACATCCGCATGTACTGTGACTTTCTGTTCGCTGTTGTGGCAGCGGTCTACGTAATCCGCAGTTCCGCTCTACCAGTATTGTTATGGGAAGTCGTTTCCCATTCGGAGCTTCGCATGCTGCCCTTGCATCCGGACAATGCGGGCGGCTTGCGACCCATTGGTCGGTTAGGACTGCGCAATCAGTATGCAATCTCGCTTGTCGGTCTCAATATCGGCTTAGGTTGGCTTGTCAGCCACTTTTTTACGCCCAACGAAGCGCGAGTGGGATTTCTGGTTGTAGCTGTGATTGCCTACTCAGTTATTGGCCCATTTGTTTTCATTGGCCCTCTGCTCCCATTTCGCGATGCTATGATGAAGAGTAAGGCTCAACTCATGAGCGGTGTAGCGTTACGTATGCGGGCCCAACTAGATGACCTGCGCTCGCGCTTCCAGTCTGGCGTCATTACCGCAGACGATGAACAGATGATCGAGCGGTTGCGAAAGATTGGCGCTGTAATCAACGACATGCCTGTATGGCCGTTCGATGCACTTACGATGCGGAAGTTTCTTACGGCTTACGTCATACCCCCCATAGTCAGCTTCATCGTGCCACTCCTGAAAAAGATACTTGGCTACTTCCAAGTTTTATGACGCGCGCAAGGCTGCGGAATTGGGCCGTCACCGACCAGCACGAGACCCAATACTGCTGGTCATCGTTCCTATGCGCATGTTGAGTCCGAATTTCTCATCGATAACTCGCCAAAGGAGGCTAGAATGTTGATACGAGGGTTCGCTAGCATCATCGCGGTTCTCTTTGCGTCGTCTGCAGCCTTCGGCAAACCGCTGTCTTACGACGAGGTGCTAGACTTCCTTACGACCGATCGTTGGGGATTTAGATGTCCAGGATGGGTAAGTGGGGAGGGACATGTCGGCTTACAAACGATCAAAGACGGTGTGACCGCCATCGTGAACATCAAGGTGCAAGCAGTCGAGGAATGGTTGCCAATTCCCCTAGGAGACTACAAGCGTTCTATTCCGATCCGGCCGGCATCGAATTCATTTCCGTCAGATTTAAAGACAAAGTCGGTATGCGGGACTATCTTCGGCCTAGGCGGGTGTTTTCTTGTCGATCGAAGTGAACAGAAAATCAAACTTCACTACTTTGGCGGAGAAAGAACGTTTCTCCCCTTTGATGGTCCTGACAATTCCAAGTATTGCGAACTTCGACGCGTTCTCGGATCTTAGCAGAAATACAGCGAGGTTGTGCTCACCCGATCTGCTTCTCGCCGTGCCGCTCCGACAGCGTGAAGATCTCGACACCCGTCGCGGTGACGCCGACCGAGTGCTCGAATTGCGCCGACAGCGAGCGGTCGCGCGTCACCGCGGTCCAGCCGTCGGAGAGGATCTTCACATGCGGCTTGCCGAGATTGATCATCGGCTCGATAGTGAAGAACATGCCGGGCTTGAGCTGCACGCCCTCGCCGGGCCGGCCGATATGGATGATGTTCGGCTCGTCGTGGAACATGCGGCCCAGGCCATGGCCGCAGAAGTCGCGCACCACGCTCATGCCCTGCGGCTCGACGAAGCTCTGGATGGCATGGCCGATGTCGCCGGTGGTGGCGCCGGGCTTCACCGCAGCGATGCCGCGCATCATCGCTTCATAGGTCACCTCGATCAGCCGCTCCGCCTTGCGGGCGATTGGGCCGATCGCATACATCCGGCTGGAATCGCCATACCAGCCGTCGACGATGAAGGTGACGTCGATGTTGACGATGTCGCCTTCCTTCAGCGGACGGTCGCCCGGCATGCCGTGGCAGACCACGTGGTTGAGCGAGGTGCAGGTCGAGTAGCGGTAGCCGCGATACATCAGCGTCGCCGGATAGGCGCTATGGCTGAAGGCGAAGTCGCGGACGAATTCGTCGATTCTGGAGGTCGGCACGCCGGGCCCGACGATGTCGGTGAGCTCGTCCAGGCACCTGGCCACCAGCGCGCCCGCCTTGCGCATGCCGGCAAAGGCGGCGGGCCCGTGCAGCTTGATCTGTCCGGTCTTGCGCAGGGAGGTCTCGGTGGCGTCGACGTAGCTCATGCGTGTGTGGTCTCTTCGGGCTGATCTCGATTTTGGCGGAAAGGCTTGATTTCAGGCCCCAATTTAATGATTGGCAGGCTTCATGCAAGCCGAGGGGCCCGCCTCGGGGGCGAAAGTGACCTAATTCGGGACTTCTACGGTGGTTTCCACCGGCAGGGCGCCGCCGCGGATGCGGATTTCGCGGACGGGGTAGGGAACCCGGATGCCCTCGCGCTTGAAGGCGTCCCACAGCGCCAGCATCACGTCGCTCTTGACGTTGTCCATGCCGTCGGGGTCCGCGATCCAGAAGGTCAGCGAGAACTTCATGCCGGCTTCCGCGAACTCGGTCAAAATGCTGTTCGGCGCCTTGCTCTTGGTGGCGCGCGGATGGGCGGCGGCGGTCTCGGCGGCGAGCTTGGTGACCAGGCGCGGGTCGGCGTCGTAATTGGTGCCGAAGGCGATCTTCACCAGCGTGTTCTTGTCGGTATAGGTCCAGTTGACGACCTTCTGCGTCACCAGATCCTCGTTCGGCACCAGGAACTCGCGGCCGTCGCCGGCAGCGACGGAAATATAGCGCGTCTTCATTGCGCTGATGCGGCCGGTGTTGTCGCCGATGGTGACGAGGTCGCCCGGCTTCACCGATTTGTCGGCGAGCAGGATGATCCCCGAGATGAAATTGGCCACGATCTTCTGCAGGCCGATACCGATGCCGACGCCGACCGCGCCGGAGAACACCGCAAGCGCCGACAGGTCGATCCCGACCGCGCCGAGCGCGATCACGATCGCGACCGTGAGCAGCCCGATGCGGATGATCTTCACCAGCAGCACCTGTACCGATGGCGTCAGGTCGGTGGTCGAATTGATCCGGCTCTCGGCGAAATTGCTGGCGATGTTGGTGAGCCAGAGCGCGATCAGCAGCAGCGCGCCGGCCTTGAGCACCAGAAGCGGGGTCAGCCTGAGGCCGCCGAGCACAATGGCGAAGGAATCCAGCAGGTCGACCGTCGCATCGAGCTGGCCGACGATCGAGAGCGCGGCGACGAACCAGGCCGTGATCGACACCAGCTTGACGATGAAGGCGTTCCGCAGCACCGAGGTCACGAGCCGGATCACCAGCCAGGCGAAACCCAGCTTGGCTGCGACCATCAGGAGATAGGAGCGGCTCGGCCAGGTCGCGTGATACATCACCACGCGCGAGACGATCACGAGCAGCGTGAACACCGCCGTCGAGGCGCTGGCGACCATGACCCGAACGAAGTGTCGCAGCGGCAGCGGCCAGCGCATCGCCAGCGAGGTCAGGTCGACACGGCTGCGAATGCCGGCTTCCGCGGCATAGGCGATGCCGGCCGCGGCCAGGATGAGGCCGAATTGCAGGTAGAACCAGGGTGAGGAGATTTCCGCCCCGACGCTGCGTGCGGTGGTCTGCACGAACTCCATGAAGTCTTTGAGGTCCATGTCCATCGGTCTCGTCGGCAAGCGGGCAGGAATTGATTCGAGGGCAGGGCGCGGCCGGGCCATCGATACACCGTGAAGTGATGCGCGTTAAGGCCGTAAAATACGGGCAGATTGCCGCGAAGCGCGAAAATGGGTTGGCGCGCGAGTCCGCCGACGATAAGGATGAAATTCCAGCGATTTTTTACCCGGAAGGTGGATGGCTTCCCTCGACTCCGTCAGTCTCGCCATATTGCTCGGCGCCGTCCTCGTCATGGCCGGCATCCTCTCGAGCCTGCTTGCGCTGCGCTTCGGCGCGCCCTTGCTGCTCGTCTTCCTGGTCATCGGCATGCTCGCCGGCGATTCCGGCCCCGGTCAGCTCCAGTTCGACGACGTCCGCACCACCTATCTGGTCGGCTCCGTCGCGCTCGCCCTGATCCTGTTCGACGGCGGCCTGCGCACGCGCTTTGCCAGCATCCGCACCGTGCTCGCCCCGTCCCTCGTGCTCGCGACCGTCGGCGTGCTGCTGACCGCGCTGGTCACGGCGCCGTTCGCCAAATACACGCTCGACCTCAACTGGG